>NZ_DASUNI010000094.1:0-12668 GCF_036277215.1 Microbacterium sp.
GATCTGGTCGTGGACGCCTCGTCCCCGGCCGTGTCGATCGACGTCGTCCGCGCCGCGGTCGAGCGCCGCATCAACGTCCTGGTCGGCACGTCGGGCTGGTCGGCCGAGCGCATCGCCCTCGTGCGGCCGCTCGTGGACGCAGCGGGCACCGCGGCCGTGTTCATCCCGAATTTCTCTCTCGGCTCCGTCCTCGGCTCCGCCCTGGCCGCCGCAGCGGCGCCCTTCTTCCCGTCGATCGAGATCGTCGAGGCGCACCGCGAGACGAAGGTCGATTCGCCGAGCGGCACGGCGGTGCGCACGGCCGAGCTCATCGCCGCCGCGCGCGCCGAGGCCGGACCGGTCGAGTCGCCGCACGTCGATCAGCGCGCCCGAGGTCAGCAGGTGGCGAGCGTCCCCATCCACTCGCTGCGCCGGCCCGGTGTCGTCGCCCGGCAGGAGGTCGTCCTGTCCGGGCCCGGCGAGTCCCTCACCCTGATCCACGACACCGTCGAGCCTGCGCTGGCCTACGCCCCCGGCATCCGGGTGGCGCTGGCGGCGGCGCGGGACGCCCGAGGCGTCGTCGTCGGGCTCGACAGCTTCCTCGACATCGGCATCCGCGTTCCGAATCCGGCGCCGGAGCGCGCGGTCGAGGAGGGCGGTGTGCCCGGTCAGGTCGCACGCGTCACCGGCGTATGACCGCACGCATCGGCGTCGCCCTGATGGCGGTGCTGCTTGCCCTTTACATCGTCCTCGTGGCGCAGCGGGCGTGGCTCCTGCTGATCAGCGGCGAGCCGATCGCGATCGCGATGGGCATCGCCCTCGTGGTCCTTCCCGTTCTCGCGGCGTGGGCGCTGAGCCGCGAGCTGTGGTTCGGCGTGCGTGCCGAGAGGCTCGGGCGGCGACTCGAGGCCGAGGGGGCCGTCCCCGCCGACCAGGTGAGCGTGCGGCCGAGCGGCCGTGTCATCCGCGAGGATGCGGACGCGGTGTTCCCGGCGTACCGGGCCGACGTGGAGGAGAACCCTCAGGACTGGCGGGCGTGGTACCGGCTCGGCGTCGCCTACGACGCGGCCGGCGACCGGCGGCGCGCGCGCGCTGCGGTCCGGACGGCGATCCGGCTCGAGTCCGCCGAACGCCGGGCCTAGCCCGCGGGAGGCGGCACCGCCGCATTCGCCGCATGCTGCACGGTCGGATCGGTGAAGGTGAAGCCGGACGCCTCCAGAACCGTCGGAAGCACCGCCGCATCGCTGGTCAGCAGTCCCTCGGTCGCATCCTTTCCGAGGACCAGCTTCAGGGCCCAGACCGGCGCCTGCACCAGGAACGGCCGGTTCATGCGCACGGCGACGGCGAAGCCCAGATCGTTGGCGCTCGCGGGCGTCGGTCCGACGAGGTTCACGGGACCGGAGATCTCCGAGTCGATGATGTGACGGATGCCGCGCACCTCGTCTTCGATCGAGATCCACGGCCACTTCTGCGTGCCGCGCCCGATGGGGCCCGCGACGCCGCACGCCGTCAGCAGCATCAGGGGTTTGAGCACCCCCTCGGGGTGCACGATCGGCGCCGTGCGCAGCAAGGCAACCCTCGAATGGTCGCCGGCGGCGAGCGCCGCGCTCTCCCACTCGCCGCACAGATCCGCCAGGAAGGTCTCGCCGCGCGGAGACTTCTCGGTCAGGAGCATCCCGGGCGCCGTTCCGTAGTACCCCACGGCGGATGCCGACACGAAAGCCGGCGCGTCGGCGCCGAGCTCGCGGACCGCCCGGGCAAGGGCGCGGGTGGGCGTGATGCGCGACCACAGAAGCCTGCTCTTGTAGTGCGGCGTCCACGGGAAACGGCCGATGGACGCTCCGTTGAGCCCCACGACGGCGTCCGCGCCGTCGAGTACCGCAGGATCGAGCGGCGCCGAGTCGGTCAGCCACTCGACCTCATCGGCGGTCTCGGCCGGCCGACGCACCAGGGTGGTGACCCGGATGCCGTCCGCACGCAGACTGTCGACCAGGGTCGAGCCGATCAGGCCCGATGCGCCTCCGACGACGACCCGCGGGCCGCCGCCGGAATCAGGCAAGCGTGGCCTCGAGTGTGATCTCGATGCCGGCGAGGGCTTGCGAGACCGGGCAGTTCGCCTTCGCGTCTGCCGCGATGCGGTCGAAGTCCGCACGCTCGAGTCCGGGGACGACCGCGTTGACGTTCAGGTGACTGCCCGTGATGCCGGTTCCCGGCGTGAACGTCACCGATGCGGTCGTCTCGACCGACTCCGGGGGAGTCCCGTTCTCGGCGAGGGCGAGGGAGAACGCCATGTTGAAGCAGGCGGAGTGCGCCGCTGCGATGAGCTCCTCGGGCGTGGTCACCGAGGTGGAGCCCTCGCTGCGGGCCTTCCAGTTCACGTCGAAGGTGCCGTTGCCCGACGACTGCAAGGTGACCTTGCCCGAGCCGTCGAACAGGCCACCCTTCCAGACGGCTGTGGCTTCGCTCGTGACGGTCATCGGGTACCTCCTGATCGGCGTGCGCCCGCCCTCCGGGCGCCTCGGGGCCAGCCTAACCGCGGGCATGGTCGGACGCGACCGTTCTCATCCGACCGATGAGCCCTCAGGCCGCGGCGGGGCGTTCGTGGCCGACGATGCCTGCGCGCTGCAGCAGCAGATAGAGCTGGCAGCCCAGGCACAGCCCGAAGACCGCGTTGAGGAAGGCGGCCACGAAGGCCGCGGCGGCGGCGATCGGCAGCGCCCACGGAACGCCCACCAGGTGCAGGATGAGGCCGATCGTCACGACGAAGAGTCCTACGCCCTGCGCGAAGCGGGGCGGACGCGGGTCCTCGAGGTCGGGGGCATGCTTCAGACGCGGCTGGACGAGTGCGCGGTACAGGGCGGCCCACGGCGCCGTGCGTGGCGAGACGACGCTCCACAGGAACAGCAGGGCGATCGCGAGGAGAAGCAGGAACGCAGGATCCAGCGCGCGTTCGGCGACGGTCGCTCCGAGTGGCGTGGTGAGCCCCAGGAACACGTCGACGAGCAGCAGCAGAGCCGTGACCCCTGCCGCGAAGCGAGGTCCGCGCGGATCGATGCCGGCGCGGCGGGCCGATGCTCCGGCGGGTCGGTCAGACATCCGCGGTCTCTCCGGTGAGGCGGTTCAGCTCGAGTTCGAGGACGTCGCGGTTGGGCACCCCGCCGAACCGGGTCTGCACCACGCCCGTGCTGTCCAGGACCAGCGTGGTCGGTGTCTGCAGGATGTGGAAGTGCTTCGCGATGTCGGGGCGGTTGGTCACATCGATGTCGAGGTGTCGCACTCCCTCACGGGCCTCGGCGACCGACGACAGGGTGCGGTGCACCCCTGGGCAGCGCGAGCAGAGGTCGGTGCTGAACTGCAGGAGCGTCGCGGTCCGACCCAGCGAGTCCGCGCCCAGCCGGGCCGGCTCGACGACCTCGTGGGGGATGTGCCGCCGGGGTCGGCGCTGCTGCCACTGCAGGAGGACGCCGAGCGCCACGGTGCCTGCGAGCAGGACGGTGAGGCCGATGAGGGCGCCTAAGAGGGTCACAGCATCCCAGGCTAACTGCTGCGGCTGAATAGGAGTGCCGCCCGGTGACTATGACGCGCGATGCGTAACAGGTCGGCCGTGGGAGGCAGGGGATACCATCGACGGGATGCCTGCGACGATCCCGACGCCCTACGAAGACCTGCTCCGCGATGTGCTCGAGCACGGCGCGGTCAAGACCGATCGCACCGGAACCGGGACGCGCAGCGTCTTCGGCCGCCAGTTGCGCTTCGACCTGTCGCAGGGCTTTCCGCTGGTGACCACCAAGCGCGTCCACATGAAATCGATCGCCTACGAGCTGCTCTGGTTCCTGCGCGGCGAGTCGAACGTCTCCTGGCTGCAGGAGAACGGCGTGACCATCTGGGACGAATGGGCGGACGCGGGGGGCGAGCTGGGCCCGGTCTACGGAGTGCAGTGGCGATCCTGGCCCACCGCGACCGGCGACACGATCGACCAGATCGCCGGTGTCGTCGCGGAGATCCGGCGCAATCCCGACTCGCGGCGGCTCATCGTGTCGGCGTGGAACCCCGCCGACATCCCGGACATGGCCCTGGCACCCTGTCACGCGCTGTTCCAGTTCTACGTCGCCGACGGCCGCCTCTCCTGCCAGCTCTACCAGCGCAGCGCGGATCTGTTCCTCGGCGTTCCCTTCAACATCGCCTCGTACGCGCTGCTCACGCACATGGTCGCGCAGCAGACCGGCCTCGGCGTCGGCGACTTCGTCTGGACCGGAGGCGATTGCCACATCTACGACAACCACGTGGAGCAGGTGCGGCTGCAGCTCGAGCGTGAGCCGTTCCCCCCGCCCACCCTGCGCATCGCGCGGACGCCGGAGTCCATCTTCGACTACCGGTACGAGGACTTCGTTCTGGAGGACTACCAGCACCATCCCGCGATCCGCGGGGCCGTCGCGGTATGACCGACGCCCCGCGCATCGGGCTGATCTGGGCTGAGGCGGAGGGCGGCGTCATCGGCCGGGACGGTGGCATGCCGTGGCACGTGCCGGAGGACCTCGCCCATTTCAAGCGGATCACGCTCGGATCGCCGGTCGTGATGGGCCGACGCACGTGGGACTCGATCGCTCCCGCCTACCGCCCCCTGCCCGGGCGGCGCAACATCGTCGTCACCCGCCAGTCGGGATGGTCGGCGGACGGCGCCGAGACGGCCCACTCCGTGGAGGAGGCACTGCGCGCGGCAGTCGAGGGCGGGCCCGAGTGGATCTGGGTCATCGGGGGCGGCGCCCTCTTCGCCACGACCATCGGCACGGCCGACCGCCTCGAGGTGACCGAGCTCGCCCACCCCGCCGGGTTCTCACCGGCGCCGGGCGACGTGGTGGCTCCGGCAATCGACGCCACCGGGTTCGAGCTCACCGCCGCGGATCCCCGCATCGGTGCGCACACCTCGCGCAGCGGCATCCGCTACCGCTTCCTCCGGTACGACCGGCCGGCGTCCGCCTAGGCTCGTCGGCATGGCCAGGACCGCACTGATCACCGGCGCGAGCTCCGGGCTGGGCGCCGAGTTCGCCCGCCAGCTCGCTGCTCGCGGCACCGATCTGGTGCTGGTCGCACCCGAGGGCGAGTCGCTCGAGCAGGTCGCCGACGAACTCACCGGGCGTTTCCCGGTCGGCGTCGAGGTGCTCACCGCCGACCTGCTGGACGAGTCGCAGCTCCAGAAGGTGGTGCGCAGGCTGACCGACCCCGACCGCCCGATCGACATGCTCGTCAACAGCGCCGGATTCGGGCTGCCGCTGAACTTCGAGCGCAACCAGATCATCGACGAGGTGAGGCACCTGCACCTGCTCGTCGAGGTTCCGATGCGGCTGACGCACGCGGCCCTCGGGCCGATGCTCGAACGGCGCGGCGGCCGCATCGTCCACATCGCGTCGGTGGCCGGCTTCATCCCCTTCTCGACCTACGGCGCCTGCAAGGGCTGGCTGATCAGCTTCAGCGGGTGGGCGAACGGCCGGTACGCGGACCGCGGTGTGACGGTGACCGCCGTCTGCCCCGGATTCACGCACACGAGGTTCCATGAGCGGATGGGGCTGACCGAGCGCGAGATGGGTCTGCCCTCGTGGCTCTGGCTCGATGCTCCGGATGTCGTGTCCGGCGCGCTGCGCGACATCGCCCGCGGCAAGGGCCTCTCGGTGCCGACGCTGCGGTACAAGACCGCGGTCGCGCTCAGCCGCATCCTGCCGACGAGCGTGCTCGCCGGCGTGGGCGGGCGCAAGCGGCGCTGACCGGGAGCGTCGGAGGCCGGCGCCGGCGGATGACCACCCCGCAGCGAGCCGATAGCCTGAAGCCATGACGCACGCCGGCAATCCCTTCGGTCAGGTGCTCGTCGCGCTGGTCACCCCGATGGCAGCCGACGGCGAGGTCGACTGGCCCGCCGTCGAGAAGCACATGGACGACGTCATCACCGCCGGCGCTGACGGGATCGTCGTCACCGGCACGACGGGTGAGACCAGCACACTGACCGATGCCGAGAAGATCCGCCTGGTCGAGGTCGGCAAGGACGTCGCGGCCGGCCGCGCCAAGATCATCACCGGGGGCGGCTCCAACGAGACCGCCCACGCGATCGAGCTCTACAAGGCCAGCGAGAAGGTCGGCGCGGACGGCATCATGATCGTCACGCCGTACTACAACAAGCCGACGCAGGCGGGCGTGCTCACCCATTTCCGGCTCGTCGCGGATGCCACCGACCTGCCGGTGATCCTCTACGACATCCCGGGGCGCACCGGAGTTCCGATCCGCTACGAGACCATCCTGCGGATCGCGAAGCACCCCAACGTGCTGGCGATCAAGGATGCGAAGGGCGACTTCAGCGAAGTCAGCCGCGTGCTGAACCAGACGGAGCTGATGTACTTCTCCGGAGACGACGCGAACGTGCTGCCGCACCTGTCGATCGGTGCGACCGGGCTCATCGGCGTCACGGCCAACATCGCGGCCCAGCCGTACCGGGCGATCGTGGATGCCGTCAACCGCGGCGACCTGGCCGCCGCGACCGCCGCGCACAAGAAGCTCGAGCCGCTCGTGCGCGCCGTCATGACGCACGTGCCCGGCACCGTGTCGGCGAAGTACATCCTGCACGGCCTCGGCCGCATCGGCAGCCCGCGCGTTCGCCTTCCGCTGGTCGGCCCTGAGGAGTGGGAGGCCGCGAAGATCGAGGACGAGCTCGCGCTCGTGCGCGACGTCCCCGGCGCCGACTTCTCCAACTTCCGCCCTGACCGCAACGCCGCCGCCGGCGGTGCCCTGCCCAAGGTGTCAGGCACAACAAGATGATGCGGCACGCGACCCGCTGAGCGGGGCGCGCACGCGAGAGCGGATGCCCCGGCATCCCCAGGAAGGTGTCTGATGCCCAGCACCGTGTACGACCCGCCCGCCCTCGAGGCCGGAACGCTGCGGGTCACCCCGCTCGGCGGTCTCGGCGAGATCGGCCGGAACATGACCGTCTTCGAATACGGCGGAAAGCTGCTGATCGTCGACTGCGGCGTGCTGTTCCCCGAGGAGCACCAGCCCGGCGTCGACCTGATCCTGCCCGACTTCGAGCCGATCAAGAAGCGGCTGGACGATGTGGTCGGCGTCGTGCTCACGCACGGCCATGAAGACCACATCGGAGCGGTCCCGTATCTGCTCAAGCTGAAGCCGGACATCCCCCTGATCGGCTCGGGGCTCACGCTGGCGCTCGTCGAGGCGAAGCTCAAGGAGCACCGGATCAAGGCGTACACGCTCACGGTGACCGAGGGCCAGCACGAGCGCATCGGGCCGTTCGACCTGGAGTTCATCGCGGTCAACCACTCCATCCCGGACGCACTCGCCGTCGCGATCCGCACGCCCGCCGGCCTGGTGCTGGCCACCGGCGACTTCAAGATGGACCAGCTGCCCCTCGACGGTCGCCTGACCGACCTGCGCGCCTTCGCGCGGCTGGGCGAAGAGGGAGTCGACCTGTTCCTCGTCGACTCCACCAACGCGGACATCCCGGGCTTCACGCCGCTCGAGCGCAGCATCGGCCCGGTCCTGGACCAGGTGATCGGCAAGGCGCCGCGACGCGTGATCGTCGCGAGCTTCTCCAGCCACGTGCACCGCGTGCAGCAGGTGCTGGATGCAGCGGCCGCGCACGGACGCCGGGTCGCGCTGCTCGGCCGGAGCATGCTGCGCAACATGACGATCGCCTCGGACCTCGGGTATCTGCACATCCCGGAAGGCGTCCTGATCGACTACAAGAAGGCGCGCGACCTCCCCGAGAACCAGATCGTGTACATGTCGACCGGCTCGCAGGGCGAGCCGATGGCGGTGCTCAGCCGCATGGCCAACAACGACCACGAGATCGAGCCCGGCGCCGGCGACACGGTGATCCTCGCCTCGAGCCTCATCCCCGGCAACGAGAACGCGGTCTACCGCGTCATCGACGGACTCACCAAGCTCGGCGCGAACGTCGTGCACAAGGGCAATGCGAAGGTCCACGTCTCCGGCCACGCCGCGGCGGGGGAGCTGCTGTACTGCTACAACATCCTGAAGCCGAAGAACGTCCTGCCCGTGCACGGCGAGTTCCGCCACCTGATGGCGAACTCTCGACTCGCGCAGGACACCGGCATCCCGGCCGATCGGACGATCCTCGGTGAGAACGGGACGGTCATCGACCTCAAGGACGGCGTCGCGAGCGTCGTCGGCCAGCTCGATCTCGGCTTCGTCTACGTCGACGGGTCGACCGTCGGCGAGATCACCGAGGCCGACCTCAAGGACCGCCGGATCCTCGGCGAGGAGGGCTTCATCTCGGTCATCGTCGTCGTCGACGCCGCGACCGGCCGCATCATCACCGGTCCGGAGATCCACGCCCGCGGTTTCGCGGAGGACGACACGGTGTTCGACGACGTCAAGCCGAAGATCGCCGCCGCGCTCGCCGAGGCCGCGCGCTCCGGCGTCCGCGACCCGCATGCGCTGTCGCAGGTCGTGCGCCGAACGATCGGCCGCTGGGTCAACCAGCAGCTGCGTCGCCGGCCGATGATCGTGCCCCTGGTGATCGAGGCGTAGCGGCGCGGCCTGCGAAGCCGCGCCCGGCCGGTAAAATCCGGTGATGGCAACCTTCAGCGTCCGGCCGGCCGTTCAGGCCGACGGCGCATTCCTCGGCGACATGGTCGTCGAGGCAGCCAACTGGCGGCAGGCTGCCGCGCTTCCGAGGCACCAGGTGCTGACAGCACCCGAGCACAGCCGCTACCTCTCCGGATGGAAGCGCCCCACCGACGCGGGCTTCGTCGCGCTCGACCCGACCGGCACGCCGATCGGCGCGGCCTGGTACCGGCTGCTGCCGCGCAGCGAGCCGGGCTTCGGCTACGTGGGCACGGGCGTCCCCGAGCTCATCATCGGCGTGCGCTCCATCTGGCGTGCGCACGGCGTGGGCCGGACGCTCCTGCAGGCGCTCGCCGATCAGGCTCGCGCCGACGGCTACGGGCGGCTGAGCCTGAGCGTCGAGCGGGGCAACTTCGCGGTCATCCTGTATCGCAGCGAGGGGTTCGCGGTGACCCAGAGCGGCATCGGGAGGGACACGATGGTCAAGCTCCTGCGCTGAGCGGACCGCGAGGATGGATGCCGCTGCCGAGTCGTTGCGGCGCATTCACGGTCTGCCGCCGTACCGTGGGGGCATGGCCAGGAGCTCAAGCCCGACCAATAATGGTCGCGCGCCCGCGAAAGCGTCCTCATCGCGCGCCGGCAAGCCCGCTCCGGCGCCCAAGCGCTACGTCGGGGAAGCCGAGAAGCCGCCCCTGCTGGTCCGTGCCTGGATGGGGCTCGCACACGGCACCGGCGGGCTGTTCCGCGCCTTCGGGCCCGAGACGCTCGAGAAGGATCAGCGCCGCGACGGCCTGCCGTTCCTGCTGGTGCTGCTGGCCATCGCGGGGGCCGTCAACGAATGGTTCTTCATCGGCAACGAGGTGGCCGAGAACATCAGCGCCTACACCGCGGGGGGTCTGGTCGGCCGTGTCGCGTTCGTGCTTCCGGTACTGCTGCTCCTGCTCGCGGGCTGGCTCTTCCGCCATCCGGCCTCGGTGCACGACAACGGCCGGATCGGCATCGGATTCACGCTCTTCGTGGTGTCCCTCGCCGGCTTCTGCCATCTCGGCGGCGGGCGGCCGCAGCCGCGCGACGGGCTTCCGGCGCTGAGCGACGCGGGCGGCGTCTTCGGCTGGATGGTCGGCGAGCCGCTCGCCCTGCTGATCACCGACATCGGCGCGGGCGTGGTGCTCGGCGTGCTCACGGCGCTCAGCATCCTGATCCTGACCAAGACCCCGCCGAACCGCATCGGGCGCCGCCTCGGCGATCTCTACGCGTGGATGTTCGACGCCGAGCGTCCGCAGCCGCGCGAGAAGACCGCCGACAACGGCTCCGACGAGGATCAGGACGAGGGCGACTCCTCGCTGCCGTGGTGGCGTCGCAACAAGACCGGTCGGGAGAAGGACGTCGACGGCGGCATCGGGTCGCAGGACCTCACCGAGCTGCTGGCTCCCGGCGCCGTTCAGGGCGGGTTCGAGCAGGCCGCGGTCACGATCCCACCCCCGCCCCCGTGCGATGCCCTCACCGAGGTGATCGATCCCCTCGTGCTCGCCGGTGGGGCCCGTGCCGCCGAGAAGTCCGAGACCGGCATCCGTGATGACGAGACCGCGACGCCCCTGGACGACGGCGTCCTTCCGGGACTGTCCGGCTTGGGCGGCGACGGTCCGCGCCATGCGCCGGTCGCGCCCTACCGCCTGCCGTCGGTGAACGCGCTGGCGGCGGGCACGCCGCACAAGGCGCGCTCTGCGGCCAACGACGCGGTGGTGGCCGCGATCACGAGCGTCCTGCAGCAGTTCCAGGTCGACGCCCGCGTCACCGGGTTCTCGCGCGGACCGACGGTGACGCAGTACGAGATCGAGGTGGGTCACGGGGTCAAGGTCGAGCGGATCACCGCCCTGCAGAACAACATCGCGTACGCGGTTGCATCGAATGAGGTGCGCATCCTCGCCCCGATCCCGGGCAAGAGCGCGATCGGCGTCGAGATCCCCAACACCGACCGCGAGATCGTGACGCTCGGTGACGTGCTGCGCTCGGCCGCGGCCCAGCAGGCCACGCACCCCATGACGATCGGGGTCGGCAAGGACGTCGGCGGCGGCTACGTCGTGGCCAACCTCGCGAAGATGCCGCACCTCCTGGTGGCGGGCTCCACAGGGTCGGGCAAGTCGAGCTTCGTGAACTCGATGATCACGAGCCTGCTCATGCAGGCCAAGCCCTCCGACGTCCGCATGGTGCTCATCGACCCGAAGCGCGTCGAGCTGACCTCCTATGCAGGCGTGCCGCACCTGATCACTCCGATCATCACGAACCCCAAGAAGGCGGCGGAGGCGCTGCAGTGGGTCGTGAAGGAGATGGACATGCGGTACGACGACCTGGCGTCGTTCGGCTACCGCCACATCGACGACTTCAATCGCGCGGTCGTCGCCGGCGAAGTCGTGCTGCCGCCCGGCAGCGAGCGCGTCCTGAGGCCCTACCCGTATCTCCTCGTGGTCGTCGACGAGCTCGCCGACCTCATGATGGTCGCCCCGCGCGACGTCGAGGATTCGATCGTCCGCATCACGCAGCTGGCCCGCGCCTCCGGCATCCATCTGGTCCTGGCCACCCAACGTCCGTCCGTCGACGTGGTCACGGGCCTGATCAAGGCGAACGTGCCCTCCCGTCTCGCCTTCGCGGTGACGAGCGTCACCGACTCGCGCGTCATCCTCGATCAGCCCGGCGCCGACCGGCTCATCGGGCAGGGCGATGCGCTGTTCCTGCCGATGGGAGCGTCGAAGGCCATCCGCGTGCAGGGTGCGTGGGTCAGCGAGGACGAGATCGAGAAGGTCGTCAAGCACGTCACCGCCCAGGCGCGGCCGGAGTACCGCGAAGTCGCGGTCGCTGCCGAGAAGAAGGAGATCGACGCCGACATCGGCGACGACCTCGAACTGCTGCTGGCGGCGACCGAGCTCATCGTCTCGACGCAGTTCGGCTCCACCTCGATGCTGCAGCGCAAGCTGCGCGTCGGCTTCGCCAAGGCGGGCCGGCTCATGGACCTGCTCGAATCCCGCGAGATCGTCGGCCCGTCCGAGGGCTCCAAGGCACGAGATGTGCTGGTCAGCGTCGAGCAGCTTCCCGATGTGCTCGCACGTCTCCGCGGCGACGAGGCCCGGGCCGGGCGGGCGGATCCGGTCGACGCCCAGTTCGACGGCCGCCCGGTCGTCGAGGCGGACGGCGACGAAGACGCCTGGGGCCTGACGGGACGCGACTGACATGGCCGTTCCGCGGCAGCTGCCCAACGCCATCACCATCGTGCGCATCCTCTTCGCGCCCGTCTTCCTCTGGCTGCTGCTCGTCGACGGCGGTGCGGACGGACCGCTGCGCTGGTGGGCGGCCGGGCTGTTCATCTTCGCCATCGCGACCGACGGCATCGACGGGTGGATCGCACGCCGGTACGACATCGTCACGGATCTGGGCAAGCTGCTCGATCCGATCGCCGACAAGGTCCTCACGGGCTTCGCGTTCGTGGGGCTGTCCATCCTCGGTGAGCTGCCGTGGTGGATCACGGTCGTCGTCCTGATCCGCGAGGTGGGCATCACCGTCCACCGCCTCGTCGTGTCCAGCAGCCACGTCGTGGCCGCCGCGTGGATGGGAAAGCTCAAGACCGTCGCGCAGGCCGTGGCGCTCTCGCTCGCACTCCTGCCGCTGTGGACTCTCGTCGGCGACTGGATCTTCTGGGTCAACGGCGTCACGATGACGATCGCCGTCGCGCTGACCGTCGCGAGCGGCGTCGACTACGTCGTCACCGAGCTGCGCGGCGCTCGCCGAGGGCGGAGCACGGCAGCATGACGGATGCCGCGCGTGACGCGGCATCGGCGCTGCTGGCAGGCCTCGCCGCACGGGGGTGGAGCGTGGCTGTCGCCGAGTCGCTGACCGGCGGGCTGGTGCTGGCCTCCCTCGTCTCGATTCCCGGCGCCTCCTCGTCGTTGCGCGGTGGCGTCGTCGCGTACGCCACGGACCTCAAGCACAGCCTCCTCGGCGTCGATGCGGACCTCCTGGCTGCGGAGGGTCCGGTCCATCCGGATGTGGCCGGCCAGATGGCCGTGGGCGTGCGCGAGCTGGCCGCGCACGACGGAGTGGTTGCGGATGTC
>NZ_DASUNI010000095.1:0-9342 GCF_036277215.1 Microbacterium sp.
GCAAGGAAAACGGTCTCCTTCTCGCCCTGCAGACGGATGTCGTGAAGCAGGTTCCCGTCGGGCGTGCGGGTTGCGATGAGCGTAGCGCGCTCGTCCGGCTCGAGTGAGGACAGCAGCGCGTCGGCCGCGAGGAGGTCATCCTGCTCGGGGAGGTAGATGCGCGTGATGAGCTTGTCGGGCAGACCTCGCGCGAACACGATCACGGAGAAGAACGGGGCCTTCCCGTCGACCGCCCCGGGATTGCGAGTGAAGAACTCGTAGTGACCGTCGTCGGTGGTCGCGGCACGGCCGAAGCCCGTGAAGGTGTGGTCGTCGCGGCGGAAGGCGCCTCGCGCACGCGAGATCTCGCCGTTCTCGTCGGCTCCCCAGATCTCGATCACGGCGTCGGGGATGGGGGCGCCGGCGCCGTCGTAGACGGTCCCCCCGAGGATCACCGAGCCGGGACTGTGCGGATGGACGACCTGGTGCTTCTTCTCGTAGTCGAGGCCGAACGCGAAGAACGGGCCGACCGTCTGGCCGCCGGTGGCTTCGAGCGTCGACGCGCCGCGCGACGGGTGGGGCTTGCGGGTCATGCGTGTGCCTCCTCGGGCTCGAACCAGGTGGCATCCGGGCCGTCGACGACGATGTCGAAGCGGTAGCCCATGGAGAACTCCGGAACCGAGAGGTCGTGGTCGTAGAGCCCGACGAGCGCGTCGCGGTCCTTCTGCCGCCAGATCGTGTTGTAGATCGGGTCGAGCGGGAACAGCGGGTCCCCCGGGAAGTACATCTGGGTCACGAGGCGCTGCGTGAAGCCGGTGCCGAACACCGAGAAGTGGATGTGGGCGGGGCGCCACGCGTTCACGTGGTTCTTCCAGGGGTATGCGCCCGGCTTGATCGTCGTGAACTTGTACTCGCCGTTGTCGTTGGTCACGACCCGTCCGGCTCCCACGAAGTGGGGGTCCAGCGGTGCGGGATGCTGGTCGCGCTGGTGGATGTAGCGGCCGGCCGCGTTGGCCTGCCAGATCTCGACGAGCTGATTCGCCAGCGGCCGACCCCACGAGTCGAGCAGCCGACCTTGGACCGTCATGCGCTCGCCCTGCGGCTCGCCGGTGGACTGCAGCGTCAGGTCGGCCTCCAGGGCGGCCACGTCGCGCTGCCCGAACGCCGGGGAGTACAGCTCGATGGTCTCGGGGTCGACGAGCTTCGGGTTCTTCGTCGGATGGCGAAGGATGCTGGAGCGGTAAGGCGGGAAGTCGTGCAGGGAGATGGGCAGGAACTCCCCGGCATCCTCGCGGTCCTGCGCGGCCTGGTGCGTGTCGACGATCTCCTGCGTGATCTCGTTCTGCAACACCTGCACCGGGGTTGCCAGCAGGGTTTCGGGTGCGGCGGCGGTCTGCTCCAGCACGACGGAGGACGAGAACGCCTCCTCCTCGCGGGACGACTGTGCAATGGTCATGGGTCTCCTTCGACGGATGCTCCCGCTCAGGTTCACACGGAACACCGATTTCGCGTAGCGGGGCGTCCCACTGGGTGGGATTCGAGATCCTCTTCAGTCGATCAGGTCGCGCGCGATGTCGCGGGCCGCGGCGACGACCAGGGCTCCGAGGCGCCGCTCGTCGGCGCGGGCCAGGTGGGTGACGACCCCCACCGCGGCGGGCGGCAGCCCGGCGACGGGTGGAAGGGATGCCGCGATCGACACGTTGCCGAGGGTCATCTCCTGACGCGTGGTGGCGAATCCGCGCTCGCGGGCGATCGTGATCTCGTCGCGGAGCTGCCGCTCGTCGACGATCGAATGCACCGTCTCGCGTTCCAGGCTTCGACGGAAGAAGAGGTCGAGCCAGTCGTCGTCCCGCTGGGCGAGCAGCGCCTTGCCGACACCGGTCGTGTGCAGCGGATGCCGGCCCCCCATGCGGCTCAACGTCGGGATCGAGTGGGGCCCCGTGACCCGTGCGACGTACAGCGCCTCGGCCGTCGCGGGATCCCCATCGCTGAGCACCGCGATGTGCACGTTCTCGCCGCTCGCCTCATAGAGCCGCAGCACGTGCGGCAGGGCTCGCTCCCGCAGGCGCATCGAGACCGGCGCCAGTTCGCCCAGCTCCCACAGTCCGGTGCCGATCGTGAATGCGCCGTCGGGCAGGCGGTCGAGCAGCTTCAGGGTGGCCAGCTCGGTCGCGAGGCGGTGCGCCGTCGAGCGCGGGAGTCCGGACCGCGAGGCGAGCTCGGCGGCGGTGAGACTCTCGTCGTCCGCGGAGAAGGAGCGCAGCATCCGTGTCGCCCGTTCGAGGACCCCCTCGGCGTCACCGCGATCCCGTGCCATCGATCGTCCTCCCGTGCCGAGGCTAGTCGCCGGGACGCGGCGAAGGCCGGGACGACCCGCTTGCGCGGACCGCCCCGGCCTCCTGGTTGTTCAGCTCAGATGGGCTGGGCTCATCCGAACTGCTCGGCCGGGGCGTAGCCCTTGCCGTTGTACTTCTGCACGAGCACGTCCGATACGGCGGGCTTGCCGTCGGCGGTCGTGTCGATGACGGATCCCTCGAGCATGAACGGCGCCGAGTAGTCCTGAATGCTCAGGAGCGCCTCCATGAAGTTCTCGCGGGTCGGCTCGGTCATCTCGGCGAAGGCCTGCTCGAGCGTCGCCGCCGCGATCCAGCTCCACACGCAGTGCGGGAAGGCGGGCACACCCTCCTGGTTGGTGTACTCGGCGATCGCCTCGAGGAAGGCTGCGCCCTCTTCGCTCTCCGCGAAGGTGGGGCTGGCCGCCGACTGCGAGAAGGCCACCGTGTAGATGCCCGGGAAGACATCCGCGTGCACGTCGGGCTGCTGGAGGATGCCGCCGGGGCTCGAGGTGTTGGACGGCAGGAACCAGTTCGGCGTCCAGCCGAGCTCCTCGGTCTTCTTCAGCGACGAGATCACCAGCGGGGTGATCGACATCGCGTTGAAGAAGACGTCCGCGCCGCTGGCCGCGAGCTCGGTGAGCTGGGCGTCGACGGACGTGTCGGTCGCCTCGTACGTGAGCTCCTTGACGACCTCGATGTTGTCGGCCCCGGCGATGGCCTCCTTGAAGCCCTCGACGTAACCGTCGCCGTAGTCGTCGTTCTGCGACAGGATCGCGACCTTGTGTTCTTCGGACGAAGAGGCGAGCAGCTCGCCGAACGCGCCGCCCTCCTGCTGGTAGATCGGCACCAGGCCGAGCTGCCACGGGCTCTCCTCGCGGTCGCTGAAGATCGGGTCGCCGGTCATGACGAGGATCTGCGGGACCTCCTCGTCGATGGCGGCCTCACGCCATGCGCGGTTCGTGGGGGTGCCGAGTCCGATTCCGGCGGCGAAGACGCCATCCGAGACCATCTGCTGGAAGTTCGCCAGCGCCTTCTGCGGGTCGTAGGTGTCGTCGTAGGCCTTGATCTCGACGGTGCGGGTCTTGCCGTCGCCGAATTCGATGCCGCCCTCGGCGTTCTTGACGCCGAAGTACGCGAGGGCGCCGTCGACGGTGCAGTTGCCCGGTCCGGCGGTCGGCCCGGTGAGCGGGCTGGTGATGCCCAGCGTGATGCTGGTGTCGGTGATGCCGGGACTGGCCTCAGCCGGTCCTTCGGTCGCATCGCCGCTGTCGTCGCCGGCCGTGCCGCGGGCGCATCCGGCGGCGAGGACGGCGACGATGCCGATGCCCGCGACGACGGAGGTGATCCGCGCCTTCTTGCGGAGTGTTCTCATGTGTCCTGCCTCTTCTCTTCTGACTGTGTTGGTGGGTTGGGTTCCGGGGGGGTCGAGGGCGCGGCGACCGGTGCCGCGGTGACCGCCGCGGCGCTCGGCGAGACATCCGGTGCCACGGTCGACGTCGCTGCACTGTGGGAACCGGCTCCGCCGGCGGGAGCTCCGCCGTGGCCGTCGCGCCTGCGGCGCCGCCACAGTCGCGGCAGCGACACGAGCCCACCCGGCAGCACGAACAGGATCGCGAGCAGGATGATGCCCTGCAGCACCGCGGTGAGGCTCGAGTCGATCGCGTTCGTCAGCTGCGGCGCGAGGACGTAATAGGCGCCGCCCAGGAGGGAGCCGAGGATGCTGCCCGCGCCGCCGATGACCATCGAGGCGAGGAGCGTGATGGAGTGGCCGAAGCTCATCGTCTCGGGAGAGGTGTACTGCACGACGACCATGTAGAGGAAGCCGCTGATCCCGCCGATGAGCGATGCGATGGTGAAGGCGAGCACCTTGTAGCGGTAGGGCGAGATGCCCATCGAGGAGGCGACGGCCTCGTTGCCCTTGACGATCGCGAAGGCGCGTCCGTACTTGCCGCGCACGAGGTTGCGGGTCAGCAGGAAGACCACCGCGGTGATGGCGATCACGATGTACAGCTGCCACTGGTCGTCGGCGAGGCCGGTCCACTCGGGCGCGCCGGAGAACCGCGCGGAGGACCCCTGCGAGCCGCCGGTGAACTCCGACAGCCGTTTCGCGAGCGGGACGCCGATGATGGGCAGCGCGATCGTGACCATCGCGATCGCCAGCCCGCCGAGCCGAGCCGCCGCGAGCGCGATGAGCAGGCCGATCACGCCGGGGATGAGCGCCGCGAGGATGAACACGAGCGCGATGTTCCAGTCGGCGTTCACGCCGTACGCGGTGACGTAGGCGCCGACTCCGACGAAGAAGATCTGGCCGAGCGAGACCTGGCCGGTGTATCCCATGACGACGTTCAGTCCCAGCACGGCGACCGCGAAGACGCCGATCCGGGCCAGTGTCTGGTTCAGGAAGATGGGGAAGATCAGTGGCGCCACCAGCAGCAGCACGACGACCACGGCAACCGCGACCCACCGCACCCACGGCTTGGTCAGAAAACCTGCAGCGGCGGCCATCACACCCGCACCACGTCTTTCCGGCCGAACAGGCCCTGGGGGCGGACGATGAGCACGATGAAGATCAGGATGAACGGCACCGCGATCTTCAGGTCGAAGCCGATGAACGGCACGTAGACGGCGGCGAGGTTCTCGAGCACGCCGATCATCCACGCGGCCACCACGACGCCGATCGGGCTCGACAGGCCGCCCAGGATGACGGCGGCGAGCGCGTAGACGAGCGCGGCGTCCATCATGCCGGGCGTCAGGGTGAGGGACGGAGCGATGAGCGCGCCGGCGATGGCTCCGAGAGCGGCGGCGAGTCCCCAGCCGACCATCAGCAGCCGTCCGACCGGCAGCCCCGAGAACGCCGCCGACTGCGGGTTGACCGCGACTGCGCGAAGCGCGAGTCCCAGCTTGGTGCCGATGAACAGCAGCTGCAGCAGGATCATGATGCCGACGATCACCAGGGTCGTGCCGATGGAGCGGACGCTGACCACCGCCCCGAGGACGTTGATGTTCTGCAGCGGGAACAGTGAGGGGAACTGCAGGTTGTTGAAGCTCCAGATCCAGCCGCAGAGCCCGGTGATGAGCGTCAGCAGGCCGATCGTCACCACGACGGCGGTGTCGGGGTCGCCCTGCTCGAATCGGCGCATCAGGAAGCGCTCGATCAGCGCGCCGAGCACGAACGACGCGAGCATCGACAGCAGGATGGCGAGGATCAGCGGCACGCCCCACTGGATGAAGGAGTAGGCGAAGTACGCCGCGAGCACGGCCATCCCGCCCTGTGCGAAGTTGATCAGCCCGGTCGCCTGGTTCACCAGCACGATCGCCAGTGCGAGCGCGGCGTAGATCGAGCCGGCCGAGAGGCCGTCGATGACGAGTTGTACGAAGGTGCCCACGGTCAGCCCCCCAGGTAGGCGCGACGGATCTCGTCCATGCCCTTGAGCTCGGCCGACGTCCCGGTCAGCGCGTTGCGCCCGGTCTCGAGCACCGTCGCGGTGTCGACCAGCGTGAAGGCGAGGTTCGCGTTCTGCTCGACGACGAGCATCGCGATACCGGACTCGCGGCGCAGCCGGCCGATGGCCTGGTACACGTTCTTGGCGGTGCTCGGGGCGAGCCCGAGCGAGGCCTCGTCCAGGAGCATGATGCGCGGCTTCGCCATCACGGCGCGCGCCACGGCGAGCATCTGCTGCTCACCTCCCGACAGCGCGGATCCGTTCGAGCGGAACCTCTCCTTGAGGTTCGGGAACAGATCGAGGCAGTAGTCGATGTCGGCCTCGATGCCCTTCCGGTCCTTGCGAAGGTATGCGCCGACCCGCAGGTTGTCGCGCACCGTCAGATCCGAGAGCGTGCCCCGTCCCTCCGGAACGTGCGCGATTCCGAGCGCGGCGACCTTGTCGGGCCGCATCCCGCGGATGTCCTTGCCGTCGAAGGTGATGCTGCCACCGGCCCGGACGGTGCCGCTGATCGCTCGGAGCGTGGTCGTCTTGCCCGCGCCGTTCGCGCCCAGGATGCCGACGGCGCCCCCATCGGGCACAGTGAGCGAGACGCCGTCGAGCACCTGGACCGGTCCGTAGAACGCGGTCACATCCTTCAGTTCAAGCAGCGTCATCGGCGGCCTCCTTGCCGATGTACGCCTCGATGACGCGCGGGTCGGACTGCGCCTCGGCGGCCGTGCCCTCCATCAGCTTGCGACCGTGGTCGAGCACGACGACGCGGTCGGTGAGCGCAGCGATCAGGCCCATGTGGTGCTCGACGATGACGATGGTGATGTCCTCCTCGTCGCGCAGGCGCTTGATGGTGGTGATGAACTGCTCGACCTCCGCGTGCGGCAGACCGGCGGCGGGCTCATCCAGGAGCAGCAGCCGCGGCTTGGACAGCAGCGCGCGGCACAGCTCGATGCCCTTGTGCAGGCCGTGCGACAGTTCGTCCGCGTGCAGGTCGGCGGCCCAGCCGAGTCCGTTCCGCTCGAGCAGATCGCGCGCCTCGGCGCGCAGGCTGCGCTCGGACCGGGACGTGCGAGGCAGTCGCAGCGCCCATTCCACCGGGCCACCCGGCAGCCGGGTGTGGGCGCCGAGCAGCACGTTCTCGAGCACCGTCGCATGCAGCTGAAGAGCCGGATGCTGGAAGGTGCGGGCCAGCCCGTGGCGCGAGAGTGCCGAGGGCTGCGAGCCGGACACCTCCGTCTCGTCGATCTTGATCGACCCGGAGGACGGCTTGTAGTGCCCGCTGATGCAGTTGAACAGGGAGGTCTTGCCGGCGCCGTTGGGGCCGACGAGACCGAAGATCGCGCCCGGCTCCACATCGAAGCTCACCTCTTCGAGCACCTTGATGCCACCGAAGCGGAGCGAGACCTCGCTGAGGTTGAGCCGCGCGGCCATGTGTCACCTTTCCCCAGATCGCATCATTGCTCGCGGGTGCAGCGGCGCTCACCGACCGCTCTAGAAAGACGCTATGGATCCGGGACGAGATTGTCAACGATTTTGGAACGAATTCCGGGTCGAGCGGCTCACGCTGTGCGCTGTCCTCACACGCTAGAACACCGGGCTCCTCAGCCCTCGCACCCTTTCCGTTCAACGGAATCCTGACTAGCATGGCGCAGGCCGTCGCCCCCGGCATCCGCTCGGCTCGAGGAGGAGTTCGATGGCTCGCGCATCCGACGGGGAATCAGTCCTTCACAAGCACTTGCGCGTCCTCGGTGCGTTCGAAGCCGCCGTCCCGTTCCTCACGCTGACCGACATCGCCGATCGGTCGGGCCTCGCGCCCTCCACCGCCCATCGCATCGTCGCCGAGCTGGAACGCGAGGGGCTTCTCGAGCGCCTCCCCGACCGCACCTACCGGCTGGGTGTCCGCCTGTGGGAACTCGCGTGCCGCACGCCCGGGGCGCTGGGGCTGCGTGAGCTCGCCCGTCCGTACCTGCAGGCCGTGCACGCGCGCGTGCGACAGCACACCCAGCTCAGCGTGCTGAGCGACACCGAGGTGCTGTTCCTGGACCGGCTGTCGGCACGGGACGCCGTCGTGAATGCCACTCTCATCGGCGGGCGCATCCCCCTGCACGCGTCCTCGAGCGGTCTCGTGCTGCTCGCTCACTCCGGGCAGGAGGTGGTCGACGCCGTGCTGTCGGCCCCGCTGCGCCGCTACACCCCGAACACGATCCACACCGAGGCCGAGCTGCATGCGGCGCTGCGTCGCGTGCGGGCCGACGGCTGGGCGGTGTGCGACGGTCACATCCACCCCGAGTCGCGCGGCATCGCGGTGCCCGTGTACGGCGCGCATCGCGATGTGATCGCCGCGATCGGCGTGGTCGTCCCGAACGACGAGGCGTCTCCGCTCGGGCACATCGAGCTGCTGACGCACGCGGCTTCCGAGATCAGCGCGGCGATGCGCGCCGCGTACCTGCCGACGGGCCACCCGGCCGCGACCGCCGGCGGGCGGTTCCGGCCGCTCGTGAACTCTTCGGTGCGCTCGATGGAGTACCTCGAATCGATCTCCCAGCGCGCCGAGGCGTAACGACTGGAAACGTCCGCGCGGCGCTCCCAGCCCCTGAACTAAGGTTGGCGGCATGTCTGTCAACCCGCCGTTCCGCGCCGATATCGTCGGCAGCTTCCTCCGTCCAGATGCCGTCAAGGCCGCCCGCGCCCGCCATGCCGCCGGCGAGATCGACGCCGCAGAGCTGCGTGCCGTCGAGGACGAGGCGATCACCGCGCTCGTCGCCCGCGAGGCCGCTGCGGGCCTCAAGCTCGCCACCGACGGGGAGTTCCGCCGCTCGTGGTGGCACTTCGACTTCTTCGGGATGCTGGACGGTGTGAGCGTCGTCGAGCTCGACCACGGCATCCAGTTCCAGGGCGTCCAGACGCGTCCCCTCGGCCTGCACATCGACCGCAAGATCGGCTTCCCGGCCGATCACCCGATGCTCGAGCACTTCCGCTTCCTCAAGCCGGTGGCCGAGGCCGCCGGCGTGGTGCCGAAGTTCAGCATCCCCGCCCCCACCGTCCTGGACTTCCGCCTCGAACGCGATGCCCTGGAGGGCTCGCACTACGGCGGACACGACGACATCTTCGAGGACCTCGCCGCGACGTACCGCGCCGCGGTGCAGGCGTTCTACGACGCCGGATGCCGGTACCTCCAGTTCGACGACACGGCTTGGGCGTACCTGTGCTCCGACGTCGAGCTCGCGAAGGCCGCGGAGCGCGGCATCCGCACCGATCACCTCGCCGAGCGGTACGCGGCGCTGATCAACGCGTCGCTGCGCGACAAGCCGGACGACTTGGTGATCACGACCCATGTGTGTCGCGGCAACTTCCGGTCGACGTGGATCTCCTCGGGCGGATACGAGCCGGTGGCGGAGCAGCTGCTGGGCGAGACCGCCTTCGATGGGTACTTCCTGGAGTACGACAGCGAGCGCGCGGGCGGCTTCGAGCCGCTGCGGTTCCTGCCCGAGGGCCCGAAGGTCGTCGAGCTGGGGCTGGTCACCACGAAGTCCGGCACGCTCGAAGACCCGGACGGGCTGCGCCGCCGCATCGACGAAGCCGCCGCGATC
>NZ_DASUNI010000096.1:0-12882 GCF_036277215.1 Microbacterium sp.
CATCGGGCGCGTGCGGCTGCGATTCGCGGCCGACCTCCCCCTCGAGCCGTACAGCGCCAATCGCGCGGGCGGCTCATTCCTGGTCATCCACCCGTCCGACGGCGCCACACTCGCCGCCGGCATCGCGCGCGACTGAACCGCCGCGCACCACCACAGCACTGCCGACTGAAGGAGGCGAAACCGTGAACAAAATCCGCACCACGACGACGATCACCACCCTGGGACTGCTGGTCGCCATGATGGCCGGCTGCGCGAGCGCCGCCGGAGCGCCTGCCGACGAGCCGACGACCGCGGACGACGCCGCGGCGGCGCCGTCGGTCGACGAGCTGCGCCTGGGCTATTTCGCCAACGTGACGCACGCGCCCGCGCTGGTCGGCCTGGAGGAGGGCCTGTTCGCGGACGCACTGCCCGGTGTAGACATCACGACGCAGGTCTTCAACGCCGGCCCGGCGGCGATCGAGGCCCTCACCGCGGGGGCGATCGACGCCACCTACATCGGTCCGAACCCGTCGATCAACACCTTCATCCAGTCCGGCGGCGAGTCCGCTCGCGTGATCGCGGGCGCTACCACCGGAGGCGCCGCCCTGGTGGTGCGCGACGGAATCGACAGCCCGGCCGACCTGGAGGGGACGACCCTTGCGACGCCTCAGCTGGGCAACACCCAGGATGTCGCGCTGCGCACCTGGCTCGCCGAGGAGGGCTTCGAGACCTCCACCACAGGCGAGGGCGACGTGACGATCACGCCCACCGAGAACGCCCAGACGCTGCAGCTGTTCCAGGACGGGCAGATCGACGGCGCCTGGCTGCCCGAGCCGTGGGTGTCGCGCCTGATCATCGAGGCCGGCGCCACCGTGCTCGTGGACGAAGCCGACCTGTGGGAGGATGGCGAGTTCCCCACGACGGTGCTGCTGGTCCGCGCCGACTTCCTCGACGAGCACCCCGACGTCGTCGAAGACCTGCTGCAGGGCCATGTCGCTGCCGTGCAGTGGCTCGAGGAGAACCCCGACGACGCGGCCGGAGTCATCAACGGGGCCATCGAGAAGGAGACGGGCAAGCCCCTGGCCGACGAGGTCATCGACCGAGCCCTCGAGAACGTCACGTTCTCGTTCGACCCGCACGCCGACGCCTTCGAGACCCTCGTGAAGAACGGTCTCGCCGCCGGCACGCAGAAGGACGGCTCCATCGACGGCCTGTTCGATCTCGTCCTGCTCAACGGCATCCTCGAAGCCGACGGGATCGACACCGTCTCCGCAGCCGGGCTCGGCGAGGACTGACATGACTTCGTCCGCACCGACTCCCGGCGGGGCACTTGGTGGGGCTCCGCCCCACACCCCCGGATCGCTGACGCGCGCCCCCGCAGCGGCGCCGGGATCGCGCGCGCCGAATCTGCTGGGACCCAGCTTCGACGAGAGCGCTCCGGTGCGGCCGCCCGCCGCGCCACGACCGCCGGCCGTGCGGATCGAGAACGTGCAGAAGCGGTTCGGCCGCGGGCCTCTGGTGCTGGACGGAATCGACCTCGACATCGCGCCGGGAGAGTTCGTCTGCCTCCTCGGCGCATCGGGATGCGGAAAGTCGACGCTGCTCAACCTGATCGCCGGGCTGGACCGGCCGACGACAGGCATCATCGAGACCCCCGCCGAGGGCTCGGCCGTCATGTTCCAGGAGTCGGCGCTCATGCCGTGGCTGAGCGCACGACGAAACGTCGAGCTCGCGTTGCGCCTTCGCGGCGTCCCTCGCCGCGAACGGGGCGCCAAGGCCCTCGAACTGCTGGACACCGTGAACCTGGCGGATGCCGCCGAGAAGCGCCCGCATGAGCTGTCCGGCGGCATGCGCCAGCGGGTCGCACTCGCGCGGGCACTCGCCCAGGACCGGCCCGTGCTCCTCATGGACGAGCCGTTCGCGGCGCTGGACGCGATCACCCGCGACCTTCTGCACGAGGAGCTCGAGCGGGTGTGGCGCGCCACCGGGCGCACCATCGTCTTCGTCACCCACAACGTGCGCGAGGCCGCGCGTCTCGGGCAGCGCGTCGTGCTGCTCTCGAGCCGCCCGGGCCGCGTCGTCGACGAGTGGCGCATCGCCCACACCGTCGGCCGCCGAATCGAGTCGCCCGAGGTCGCGGCGCTCTCCGTCGAGATCACCGACCAGCTGCGGAAGGAGATCCGCCGCAATGCCGCATGATACGGACGCCCCCATCCGGTCGCTGAACGAGGACCACAGCGACGGCACGAAGACCCTCGCCGAGCGCGTCGTGCCGCGCACCTCGCGCTCGACGGCGGACGCCGCCGCCCCGGCCTCCGCTCACTCGGAAGACCTGCGCAGTCTCGAAGCGGGCCTCGACCGACTGCAGACCGACGAGGAGCACCGTCCCAGCCGCTGGCGCGCGTTCTGGACGAGCGTCGTACCGCCGGTGCTGTTCGTCGTCCTGCTCGTCGTCGTATGGCAGCTGTACGTGGTCATCGCCGACCCCCGACCCGACCGGGCGCCCAGTCCCTCCGACGTCTTCCTGGCACTCGCGGACGCGTGGCAGACCGGGCGCCTGCAGGAGGCGGTCGCCACCAGCCTCGAACGCGGCGTCGTGGGGTTCCTCATCGCGATCGCGATCGGGACGCCGCTCGGCCTCCTGCTCGCCGAGGTGCGTCCGCTGCGGCGGGCGGTCGGCCCGATCATCTCGGGGCTGCAGGTGCTGCCCTCCGTGGCGTGGGTCCCCGCGGCGATCATCTGGTTCGGCCTGTCGGATGCCACCGTCTACTTCGTGATCCTGATGGGCGCGATCCCGTCCATTGTCAACGGACTCATCGCGGGGGTCGATCAGGTGCCGCCTCAGCTGCGGAGCGTGGGCACAGTGCTGGGCGCAACACGGCTCCAGCTGGCCACCGCCGTCATCCTCCCCGCCGCACTGCCGGGTTATCTGGCCGGGCTCAAGCAGGGCTGGGCGTTCTCCTGGCGGTCGCTGATGGCCGCGGAGATCATCGCGACGGGCGGCTCGATCGGCTTCGGTCTGGGCTCGATGCTGCAGCAGTCGCGCGAACTCGCCGATCTCGCCGGCGTGCTGGCCACGATCCTGCTGATCCTGTTCATCGGCATCCTGATCGAGCTGCTCTTCTTCGGTCCGCTGGAACGACGGATGCTGCGACGCCGCGGGCTCCTCCTCTCGGGAGGCTCCCGATGACCGCCCTTCCCGGCCGCGTCACGCTGGTGGGTGCCGGCCCCGGCGACCCGGGCCTGCTCACCGTCCGCGGACTGCGCGCGCTCGAGTCCGCCGACGTCATCGTCGCGGATCGGCTCGGCGCGCGCGGCGTCCTGGACGGCCTCGCCGCCGAGGGCGTCGTCCTGGCCGCCGAGGTGCTCGACGTCGGCAAGCTCCCGGGCCACCATGCGGTCCCGCAGGACGCGATCAACGCACTCCTCGTGCACCTCGCCCGCGAGGGCAAGCGCGTGGTGCGACTCAAGGGCGGCGACCCGTACGTGTTCGGCCGCGGACTCGAAGAGCTCGCCGCCTGCCGGGAGGCGGGCGTGCAGGTCGAGGTCGTACCCGGGATCACCAGCGCCATCTCGGTGCCCGCCATCGCCGGCATCCCGGTCACGCATCGAGGCCTCGCCACCGCGTTCACCGTGGTCACCGGGCATGACCAGATCCGCGAGCTCGGCGGCGGACGCGACCACACCGTCGTGCTGCTGATGGGCATCGGCACCCTCGCGCACGCCGCGATGACCCTCTCGCGCGGGGACCGCGGTGCGGACTGCCCCGTTGCGATCATCGAGGACGGCCACGGGCCCGGTCAGCGCGTCACGGTCGGCACGCTCGCGACGATCGCCCATCAGGCGGCTCTGCGCGGCGTGCGCTCGCCTGCGGTCGTCATCGTCGGCGACGTCGTCTCGCTGAGCCCGTACGCTCCCTCCGCCATCGCAGAGGTGTCCCCTCGCGCCGCACCGTGCGACGCGTAGCGACCTCTGCTGACACTTCCGCATCTCCCCCGAACTGAAAGGCCCTCTGTGACCTCTCCCTCCCTGCGCGTCGCGATCGTCGGCGCCGGCCCGGCGGGCATCTACGCCGGCAACATCCTCGCCCACACGGTCGGCGCCGCCGGCGGCACCGTTGCGATCGACCTGTTCGACTCGCTCCCCGCGCCCTACGGCCTGATCCGATACGGCGTCGCACCCGACCACCCCCGCATCAAGGGGATCGTGAACTCGCTGCACGAGATGCTCGATGCCGGCAGCATCCGCTTCGTCGGCAACGTCGAGATCGGCCGCGACCTCGCGATCGAGGACCTGCAGGAGCGCTACGACGCCGTGATCCTCGCCACCGGCGCGATCCGCGACGCCGCGCTGGACATCCCGGGCATCGACCTGCCCGGGTCGTACGGTGCCGCCGACTTCGTGGCCTGGTTCGACGGACACCCGGACGTGCCCCGCGAATGGCCGCTGACGGCATCCGAGGTCGCCGTCATCGGCAACGGCAACGTCGCCCTCGACGTGGCCCGCGTGCTCGCCAAGCATGCCGCCGACCTGAGCTCGACCGAGGTGCCCGACAACGTGCTGGCCGGTCTCGAAGCCTCCGCCGTCACCGCTGTGCACGTGTTCGGGCGACGTGGGCCGCTGGATGTGAAGTTCACCCCGATCGAGCTGCGCGAACTGGGCGAGGTGCCCGACGTGGACATCGTGCTGGCCGACGAGGACTTCGCCGAGCTGGAGCTGGCCGCGGGTTCGAGCAACCAGCTCAAGGTGATCCTCCGCACCTTCCAGGCCTGGCGCGCGCGGGGCACCACCGGTGCGAGCCGGCGACTGCACCTGCACTTCTGGCACGCGCCGGTCGCCGTCCTCGGCGAGGAGCGAGTGGAGGCGCTGCGCTTCGAGCGCACCGCCGCGGGCGCGGACGGCATCGTTCGGGGCACCGGCGAGCTGCGCGACATCCCGGTGCAGGCGGTCTACCGTGCCGTCGGCTACTACGGCACGCCGGTCGTCGACGCGCCGTTCGACGCTGTGCGCGGCGTCATCCCGAACGTCGAGGGACGTGTCGTCTCGATCGCTCCGGAACTCGATCCGGTCTCCGAGCCGGCGCCGATCCCGGGCCTCTACGCGACCGGCTGGATCAAGCGCGGACCCGTCGGGCTGATCGGGCACACGAAGTCCGATGCGATGGAGACGATCGCCCATCTCGTCGCCGACGCCGCGGCCGGAGCTCTGCCCGCGCCCGCCGTGGACGGCGACATCCTCGCCCTCCTCGACGATCAGGGCGTCGAGTACACCACGTGGGATGGGTGGCTCGCCCTCGATGCGCACGAGCGCGCCCTCGGCGCCGCACACCGGCACACGCGCGAGCGCGTCAAGGTGGTGCCGCGCGACGAGCAGGTCGAGGTCTCGCGCGCGGGCAGCCTCACCCTGTCGTGACGTACGTCATCGCGCTGCCCTGCGTCGATCTGAAGGATCGCGCGTGCATCGACGAATGCCCGGTGGACTGCATCTACGAGGGCGGCCGCTCGCTGTACATCCACCCCGACGAATGCGTGGACTGCGGCGCCTGCGAGCCGGTCTGCCCCGTGGAGGCGATCTACTACGAGGACGACGTGCCTGAGGAGTGGCAGGACTACTACCGCGCCAACGTCGAGTTCTTCGACGACATCGGCTCGCCGGGCGGGGCAGCGAAGGTCGGCGTTTACGCGAAGGACCATCCGCTCGTCGCGGCGCTGCCCCCGCAGGCATCCGCCCATGGTTGACTCGGCACACGATCCCGTCGAAGACGTCCCTTTCGACGCCGTCATCATCGGCGGAGGCCCCGCCGGGCTGTCCGCCGCCCTGAATCTCGGGCGGGCTCGCGCGCGCGTGCTCGTCGTCGACGCCGACCGGCCGCGCAACGCCGCGACCCTCAACTCGCACGGTTTCCTCACCCGCGACGGGGTTCCGCCCGCCGAGCTGCGCCGCCTCGCACGGGCGGAGCTGGAGGCGTACCCGCAGGTGCGGATGCTGAGCCGCACGCGCGTGGTCGAGGTCGAGGCGGCGGATGCGCCGGCGCGCTTCGAGCTCCGGCTCGACGGGCGCCGCGCGCCGGCGCTGGTGCGTGCGCACGCCGTCCTGGTCGCCACCGGGCTGCGCGAGACGCTGCCCGACGTGCCCGGCATCCGAGCCTTCTACGGGATGTCGCTGTTCAGCTGCGCGGCCTGCGACGCGTGGGAGCTGCAGGATCGCCCACTCGCCCTGATCGGCGAGACGCCCGACCTGCCCGCTCGGGCCCGGCTGATCGCGCGGTGGACGCACGACCTCACCGTCTTCACCAACGGCGCCGACGTTCTCGACGCTGTCGAGGAGGCCGAGCTGGCGGCATCCGGAATCCGCGTCCGGCGGCATCCGATCGCCGACCTCGAGGGAGATCGCGGCCGCCTCACGGCGGTGCGACTGGCGGACGGCACGGCGGTGCGGGTCGACGGCGGCTTCGTGCGGCCGCGGTGGCACACCGCCCTCGAGTTCCTGCACGGTCTGGGCATCGACGTGGACACCGACGGCCACCTGCTCGTGGACCGGTCGGGACGCACGAGCGTTGCGGGCGTGTACGGCGCGGGGGATGCCGCGGCACCGGGTCCGCAGCAGCTGATCGTCGCGGCCGGTCAGGGTGCGCGGGCCGCAGTGGTGCTGGTGCACGACCTCGTCGGGGTCACGACCGCGCACTGAGGGCTATCGCCGCTGCTGCTCCGAACCGGAGAGCCGCTGCGCGAGGTAGATCGGCACGATCGAGACGACGACCAGCACGACGGCGATCACCGACACGATCGGCGCCTGATTCGGCCGGAACATGTTGTTCAGGATGAAGATCGGCAGAGTCGTCACCCCCGAGCCGGCCGTGAACGTCGTCACGATGATCTCGTCGAAGCTCAGCGCGAAGGCGAGCAGGCCCCCGGCGAGCAGAGCGGAGCGCAGCTGCGGGAAGGTCACGAGCCGGAACGTGGTCCACAGTCCGGCGCCGAGGTCGGCGGACGCCTCCTCGAGGCTGGTCCCGGTCCGCCGCAGCCGGGCGATCACGTTGTTGAACACCGTCACGATGCAGAACGTCGCGTGCGCGATCACCACCGTCCAGATCGACAGCGGGATGCCCATGATCGTGCGGAAGAAGTTGTTCAGCGCGATGCCCGTGATGATGCCGGGCAGGGCGATCGGCAGGATGATCAGCAGGCTGATGGCATCACGGCCGAAGAAATCGAACCGCTGCAGTGCGATGGAGATGAGAGTGCCGAGCACCAGCGAGATGGCCGTGGCGATGATCGCGACCTGCACACTGGTCAGCACCGCTTCGCGCGCGCCGGTGCTCTCGAAGGCGCGCACCCACCACTCCAGCGTGAACCCCGGCGGGGGCCAGGTGAGCGAGGTCGAGGTGGAGAACGAGTTGACGAGGACCACCACCAATGGGACGTAGACCACCACGAGGATGAGGCCGGTCACGGCAGCCAGGACCAGCCGGGCGGTTCGACTCAGTCGCATGTCGGTCCTACAGGTTGTTGAGCGCGCCCGTGCGGCGCACGATCGCGAGGTAGCCGAAGATGATGACGATCGGGATGAGCGCGATCGCCGCTGCGAGCGGCAGGTTGTTGGCCGCCCCGACGTTCGTGTACACCAGGTTGCCGAGCATCTGGCTGGCCCCGCCCACGATGTTGACCGTGATGTAGTCGCCGAGCGACAGCGAGAAGCTGAAGATCGTCCCGGCGATGATCGCGGGGTAGACCAGGGGCAGCACCACGCTGCCGAGCGTCCGCCACGTCCGGCCGCCGAGGTCCGCGGATGCCTCCAGCAGCGAGTCGGGCACGCGTTCCAGGCCGGCGTAGATCGGCAGGATGACGTAGGGCAGCCAGAGGTAGGAGAGGGTGATGACGGTCGCCGTCAGCCCGTAGCCCGGTGTGCTCAGGCCCAGCGGTGCGAGGAGCCATTCCAGGATGCCGTCCTGCGACAGCACCGAGCGCCACGCGTAGGCCTTCACCAGATAGCTCGCCCACAAGGGCATCAGGACCGCGATCAGCAGGATCCGCTGCGCCCGGGGCGAAGCCACCTTCGCCATGTAGAAGGCGATCGGCAGCGCCAGGGCGACATCGATGAGCGTCACCATCAGCGCAACGCCGAGGGTGCGCAGCGTGACGGTCTGGTACAGCGAGCCCGTGAGCACGGTGACGATGTTGTCCAGCGTCCACTCGGTGCTGATCTCGCCGGTGAACGAGTCCACCGTCCAGAACGCCGTGACCAGCAGAAGCGCCAGGGCGACGATGTACACGATGACCAGCCAGAACAGCGGCGCGGTCAGCAGCAGCGCGAGCCGGGTGCGCGGGTGGCTCGTCAGGAACGACGAGAGCCGACGCGCGGCGCCATCCGGTGGTCGCGGGACCGACCCGTGCTGCGGGGCGACCTGCGTCGTCGTCATCTCTGCTCCGATGCCATTCGGTCCGGTATCGAGGGCGGCGATGCGAATCGCCGCCCTCGGGATCGGACTATTCAGCCGTGCGTCGTCGGACCTTCAGCCCTTGATCTCCGCCCAGGCTTCGGTCCACTGCGCGAAGTCGACGCACTCGACGTCGGTGCGGCCGTCGATGCACTCCGCGATCGGCGTGGTCCAGTACCAGATCTGCGACGCGAACTCCTCATCGCCGGCGTTGAACGCCTCGCACGAGCCCTCGCTGCGGAACTCGCAGGCCGCCTCGTTCGAGGGCGCCTCGCCGAAGTACTCGGTCGCTGCGGCGTTCGCCTCGGGGCTGGCGATGTAATCCAGCCACATATAGGCGCAGTTGGGGTTCTTCGCCTCGGAGGCGATCATCCACGTGTCCGACCAGCCGGTGGCGCCCTCGTCGGGCAGCACGACCGCGGTCGGCGCCCCCGAGTCGGCGAGCACGTTCTGGGTGACCTGCCACGTGGTGCCGACGACGGAGTCGCCGGTCTCGAACGCCTGGATCTGCTTGAGGAAGTCCGACCAGTACTCTCCGATGCTCTCGCGCTGCAGCTTCAGCAGGTCCACGGCCGCCTGGAACTGCGTCTCGTCGAGGGCGTACGGGTTCTCGATGCCGAGCTCGGGGTTGTGCGTCATGAGGTACACCGCGGCATCCGCAATGTAGATCGGGGCGTCGTACGCGGTGACCTTGCCGGCGTTCTCGCTGGCCCGGTCGAACACGACGTCCCATGACGTGGGCGCCTGCGGGAAGATCTCCGTGTTGTACATCAGCAGGTTCGCGCCGTAGCCGTGCGGCACGCCGTACGCCTCTCCGTCCACCGAGTTCCAGGGCTGCATCTTGAGGAAGTCGTAGATGCCCTCGTAGTTGGGGATGAGGTCCGTGTTGACCGGAACGACCTCGCCCGCCGCGATGAGCCGGTTCGTCGCGTCGCCGGAGGCGGCGATCACGTCGTACTCGCCCGTCTTCATGAGGTTGAAAGCTTCGTCGGAGGTGCCGTAGACCTTCGAGGTCACCTCACAGCCGGTGTCCTCCTCGAACGGCGTCACCCAGTCCACGTCGGGATCGTTCGACCCGTCCTCGACGTAGGCGGGCCAGGCCAGGATCGACACCTGACCCTCGCCCTCGCCGAGTTCCTCGACCGCTTCGCCACTGGCATCGCCACCACCGGAGCTCGTGCCGCAGGCCGTCAACGCGACGATCGAGCCGATCGCCAGCGCGGTGAATGCCGACGCTCGGATGCCGCGGGTTCTGTGCATCATGGTTGTTCCTCTCGGGTGCTGTGTTTCCGCGGAGGCGGCTGCCGCCCACGGCTGTGTCCCCGGGTCAGGTGCCCGGAGGTATGAGCGCCACGACATCCTCGTCGTGCCAGCTCACGTGTACGCGATCTCCGCGGTTCTGCTCCGCCCCCCGCGATCGGTCGTTCGGTTCGAGGATCGTGACCCGGACCCCGGCGTCGAGATCGACGACGCGGCGGATCGCGTTGCCGATGTAGATCGACTCGACCACCGTTCCGGCGGCCGAGCGCATCCCGGCTCGGCCGTCCGGCTCGGTGGTCAGCCGGAACTTCTCCGGTCGGATGGTGTGCTCACCGGCACGCCCCATCAGCTGGGCGGAGCGATCGGCGTCGAACAGGTTGGACGTGCCGACGAAGTCGGCCACGAATCTGGATGCCGGCTGCTCATAGAGCTCGCGAGGCGAGCCCAGCTGCTCGATCCGCCCGTCGTGAAAGACCGCGATCCGGTCGGAGAGCGTCAGAGCCTCCTCCTGGTCGTGCGTGACGAAGATGAAGGTGATGCCGAGGTCGCGCTGGATCTGCTTCAACTCGACCTGCATCTGCTCGCGGAGCTTCAGATCGAGCGCTCCCAGCGGCTCGTCGAGCAGCAGCACCTTGGGCTCGACAACGGTCGCCCGCGCAAGGGCGACGCGCTGCCGCTGGCCGCCGGACAGCTGCGAGGGTTTGCGGTCGCCGAGATTGTCGAGTCGCACACCGGCGAGCGCTCTCGATGCGCGCTCCCTGCGCTCTCTGCGCCCGATCCCCCGCACCCGCAGGCCGTATGCGACGTTGTCGAGCACGTTCATGTGCGGGAACAGGGCGTAGTCCTGGAACACGGTGTTCACGTCGCGATCGAACGGCGCACGCGCGGTGACGTCCTTGCCGAACAGCTCGATGGTGCCGCTGGTCGGTCGCTCGAAGCCCGCGATGAGCCGGAGCACCGTCGTCTTCCCGGAGCCGGACGGGCCGAGCATCGAGAAGAACTCGCCCGCGGCGATCTCGAGGTCGACCGAGTCGACAGCGGTGACCGCGCCGAACTCCTTGGTCAGTCCGTTCAGCCGGATGGCAGGCTGCTCCGTCATCAGACGATCCCCTCGACGTCGGTGCTACTAAATCATATGGAACCAGATGTTCAACAGGGGGCCTGCGTGTTACGGTCGTGTCACGGATTCCCACGCCACCGGTAGACGCAGGGAGCGCCACGCACATGCCGAATGCGACCGGCCACCAGGACGCCGCGCGGTCCGTCGTGTTCGCCCCACTCGACGGCACCGGCCGCGCCGAGCTCGTGGAGCAGCGGCTCACCGACGCGATCGTGAGCGGTGTGCTGCGGGACGGCGAGCGGCTGCCCAGCGAGTCCGAGCTCTCGCGCAGCTTGGGCGTGGCGCTGGTCACCGCCCGCGAGGCCCTCGAGGGCATGCGCGACCGCGGCCTGGTGCGCACCCGGCGCGGTCGCGACGGGGGGAGCTTCGTCACGTACGATCGCGACTCCGCCGCGCGGATGCTCGAGTCGCGCGTGCGGGGGCATTCGCGGATCGAACTGCGTGACCTCGCGCTGCACGTCTCGGCCATCGCCGGCACCGCCGCGGAGATCGCCGCCGACCGCGCCAGCCAGGACGACGTCGAGAGCCTCCTGGCGATCGGCGCGGACGCCGACCTGTCCACCGCCGGCGGCGCCCGGCGCGCGCTGGGGCGCTTCCAACTCGAGGTCGCCGCGATCAGCCAGTCTCCGCGGCTCGTTCGCGAGGAGGTCCGCCTGCAGAGCGAGGCGGGCCCGCTGCTCTGGCTCTGCCTGCGCGAACAGGAGTACCGTGACTCCAGCGCAGCATCCCGGAACCGCGTGATCGATGCGATCCGCGCCGTCGATCCTTCCGCGGCGCGGGCGGCGACGATCGCGCAGGCGACGGCGGCGCTGGACTGGCTGGTGCGCGAGAAGATGCGGCTCGAGGCATCCGCCGACCTCACCCGGCAAGGAGTGCGATGACTTCCACCGCGACGCTCTCACCCCTCTCCGTCGCCGCCCGCGTCGCTGAGACCATCGATGGCCTCTTCGCGACGATCGACGCGTGGCGCGATCTGCTGCAGACCCACCTCGAGGCGACCTCCACCCCGACGGCGGCGGCCCTCGATCCGATCGTCGAAGCCTGCGCTCTGCCCGAGCTCGCAGACGACGGCCTCATCACCGGGGCGGGTTTCGTCGCTGCGCCCGGCCTGCTGTCGGATGCGCAGTGGCATCTCGCGTGGTGGCTGGCCGGCACCGGCGGCATCCGTCGTCTGGCAACGGTCGACGACCCGTCGAGCGAGCAGTTCCGCGATTACACGGCGCTCGAGTGGTGGCGCCTCCCCGCGCGGACCGGTGCGCGCCACGTGACCGGACCTTACGTCGACTACGTCTGCACCGATGATTACACCGTCACGATCACCACTCCGGTGGTGGTCGGCGGACGGCTGCTCGGCGTGGTGGGCACCGACGTGCTCGTCGATCGTCTGGAGCGCGAGCTGCTTCCGCTGCTGCGCGCGAGCGGGGAGCCCATCGCGATCGTCAATCCCCTGGGCCGAGTCGTGACGGCCACCGATGCGCGTCTCGAACCGGGGTCGATGCTGAGGCTGGACGGGTTGACCCAGGCCCTCGAGCCCCTGCGTGGAGCGGAGCCGGCCCGCGTCGAGACGCAGCTGCCGAACGGCGCCGACGTGCTGGCGTGCGGTGACACGTCGCTGGCGCTGGTGATCGGCCTCTAGCGGCGGTCAGCGGCCGGAGGCGCCGGCATCCGTGATCCCCACGTCGCTGCGGTGGAAGTTCTGGAACGATCGGGATGCCGTCGGCCCGCGCTGTCCCTGGTAACGGTTGCCGTAAGGGCCCGAGCCGTAGGGGTTCTCGGTGGGCGAGGAGAGGCGGAAGAAGCACAGCTGCCCGATCTTCATGCCCGGCCACAGCTTGATCGGAAGCGTGGCGACGTTCGAGAGCTCGAGCGTGACGTGGCCGGTGAAGCCGGGGTCGATGAACCCCGCGGTCGAGTGCGTGAGCAGTCCGAGGCGGCCGAGCGAGGACTTGCCCTCGAGGCGCGCAGCGATGTCGTCGGGGAGGGTGATCAGCTCGAAGGTGCTGCCGAGCACGAACTCGCCCGGGTGCAGGATGAACGGCTCGTCGCCCACGGGCTCCAGGGCCCGGGTGAGGTCGGGCTGCTCGAT
>NZ_DASUNI010000097.1:0-7658 GCF_036277215.1 Microbacterium sp.
CGGCCCCTCGCCGATGAGCCGTTCGCGCAGTTCGAGGGCGGCGGCTGAGCGTCAGCGCAGATCGAGTCGCATCAGCACACGCGGGAATCCGTTCAGCACCGAGTCGGTGTCTGCGGCCTTGGTGAAGCCCGCCTTCTCGAAGAGACGTCGTGTGCCGACGTATGCCATCGTCAGGTCGACCTTCTTGCCCTTGTTGTCGACGGGATACGCCTCGAGCGCGGGCGCCCCTTCGGAACGCGCGAACTCCACAGCCCCCTCGACGAGCGCGTGCGAGATGCCCTGCCCACGATGGCCGGGCCGCACGCGCACGCACCACAGCGACCAGACGTCCAGCTCGTCGACGTGCGGAATGCGCCGGCTCGTCGCGAATGAGGTGTCGGCGCGGCGGTGCACGGCCGCCCAGCCGACGACCTCGTCCCCCTGATAGGCCAGCACGCCGGGCGGCCCCTTCTTCATGAGCGCTGAGACCTTGCGCCCTCGGGCGGCGCCACTGAGCGCCTGGTTCTCTTTGGACGGCAGGCGGTAGCTCAGGCACCAGCAGACGTTGGCGTCGGCGCTCTTCGGCCCGACCATGGTCTTCACGTCGGCGAACACCGTCGCCGGTCGTACGTCGATCCCCATGGCGCCATCGTGCCATCGGCCACCGACGCGCGCACTCCCTCCAGGCGCCGAAGAGACGGGAGGGAGTGTGCCTTTCAGACGGCCGGGTGGACCGCGCGCCTGCCGAAGATGTCCGGGAGGCGCAGCCGCGGGAACTTCACGCGCGGCTGCTCGCGGACGGGTGGTGCCACGCAGTCCGCGGTCCGCGCGGCGATGAGCCGGCGGCGCTCCACGTCACGGGCCAGGTCGTTCGCGCGATGCGCCGCGAGGCGGCTCGCGGTGTAGACGATGTCGTTCATGATGCCCCTCCTCACGGGTCGTCGTGAAGGAGAGGAGGCAGCGGTGCGCCGGGGAATACACGCTGCCGCGATCTACTCCGCCCGCAGCATCTCCAGCGCGACGGCGAGGTCGGCCGGATATTCCGAGACGAACCTCACCCGATCGCCGGTCGCCGGGTGGTCGAACGACAGTTCACGCGCGTGCAGCCACTGACGCGTCAGCCCCAGGCGAGCGGCCAGGGTCGGATCCCCGCCGTAGAGCGGATCGCCCACGCACGGGTGCCGGTGCGCGGCCATGTGGACGCGGATCTGATGCGTGCGGCCGGTCTCCAGATGGATCTCCAGCAACGCCGCCCGCGGGAACGCCTCGAGCGTCTCGTAGTGGGTCACGGAATCCTTGCCGTCCGGTGTGACGGCGAACTTCCACGAGTGAGTCGGATGCCGCCCGATCGGGGCATCGATGGTCCCCGCGAGCGGGTCGGGGTGGCCTTGAACGACGGCATGGTAGATCTTCTCGACCTCGCGCTCCTTGAACGCGCGCTTGAGCGCGGTGTACGCACGCTCGGTCTTGGCGACGACCATGAGCCCGCTGGTGCCCACGTCGAGCCGGTGGACGATGCCCTGCCGCTCTGCGGCTCCGGTGGTCGCGGTACGGATGCCGCCGGCCGCGAGTGCACCGAGCACCGTCGGCCCGTCCCAGCCGAGGGACGGGTGGGCGGCGACGCCGGACGGCTTGTCGACCACCACCATGTCGTCGTCGTCGTGGACGATGATCAGATCGGGCACCGCGAGCGCAACCACGCGCGGTTCCTCCTTGGGCGTCCACGACACCTCCAGCCAGGATCCGCCGCGAAGGCGATCCGACTTGGTCTGCACGCGACCGTCCATCGCGACGCCCCCAGCGTCGGCCACCTCGGCGGCGAAGGTCCGCGAGAAGCCGAGCATCTTGGCCAGGGCGGCGTCCACGCGCGTCCCATCGAGCCCGTCAGGCACCGGGAGGCTGCGCGATTCCATCTCAGGCGTCCGTGTCACGACGCGGTTCGCTGGGCTCAGCCGCGGCGCGGCGCGCATCCCGGGTGCCGTCCAGGTGCAGCCCGACGAGCACCAGCAGGGCGACGCAGATCATCATCGTCACGATGAAGATGTCGGCGACGTTGTAGATCGCGGGCATCATCCAGGGCGTGTTGATGAAGTCGATCACATGCCCGACCGGGAACCCCGGCTCGCGGAACACCCGGTCGGTCAGGTTGCCGAGCACGCCTCCGAGGAGCAGTCCGAGCACGACCGCCCACAGGCGCGAGCGGATGCGGGTCGCTGCCAGCCACACGATGATTCCGGCGACCGCAGCCAGCGCGATCGTGAAGACCCAGGTGACGCCCTCGCCGAGCGAGAACGCAGCACCGGGATTGCGCACGAGGTAGAAGATCAGGAAGTCGCCCAGAACTTTGACGGCCTCCTCAGGAGGCAGATTCTGGATCGCGAGGTACTTGGTGAACTGATCGGCGGCCAGCACCAGCACCGCGAGGATCGCGATGATGGCGCCGGCCGCCGCTCTGTGCAGGGGGGCTCGGCCTGTCAAAAGGCCGGCCTAGAGACCGATCGCAGATACCGGCGTCGCGCCGGACGTCGTGCCGGTGGTCTCCAGATCGCGCAGCTTGCCCTCGATGTAGCTGCGGAGCTGCGCGCGGTAGTCGCGCTCGAAGTTGCGCAGCTCGGTGATACGGCTTTCCAGGCTCGCGCGCTCCTTGTCGAGGCGGTTGGCCTCTTCGCGAGCCTTCGTCTCGGCGTCCGAGACGATGGTCGCGGCCTGGGCCTGGGCATCGGCGATCAGCTTGTCGCGCTGAGCGATGCCCTCGGCGACGTGCTCGTCGTGCAGACGCTGGGCCAGCTCGATGATGCCCGCGCTGGCGGCGGCCGGAGCCGGAGCACCCTGGCCGTCCTCACGCGTCTCGACCGCGGGGGCCGGTGCCTGCTCGACGACCGCGGGCGGTGCGGCAGGCGCCTCGGCACCCGACTCGTAGGCCGCGAGCTTCGCGCGGAGTTCGTCCGCCTCGGCGATGGACTTGCGCCACTCGACGACGATCTCGTCGAGGAAGTCGTCCACCTCGTCCGGGTCGAAGCCTTCCTTGAACCGGACGTGCTGGAACTGCTTGGTGACGACGTCATCGGGGGTCAATGCCATGGTGATTCCTCTTTCGAGCGCTCTGGTCGCAGGCCGATGTCGGGGGCCGCTCCGCCGATCTCCGGCGGTCGTACCAGGCAAGCATAGCCGCGCTGGAATTAGCCCGCGAGCGTGCGTGTCACCGCGAGGAGCACGAAGCACAGCAGCATCGTCAGCGTGAAACCGAAGTCGATCGCGATTCCGCCGATGCGCAGCGGCGGGATGAATCGGCGGAACAGCCTGATCGGGGGGTCCGTCACCGTGTAGACGACCTCGGCCGCCACCAGGCCCGCACCCTTCGGACGCCATTCGCGGTTGAAGAATGGGATCCAGTCGAGCACGAGCCGCACGAGCAGCACGAGGACGTAGAGCAGGAGGAGGCTATTGAGGATCGTGGCGATCGCGCCAACGATATTCACAAGAAAACTGTATCAGCGCTGCGACCAGGGGTCGCACCAGCAGACCAGTGGGAGTCCCACACAGCTACTGCGCGAACGGAACCGACTCCGGGTCCGCCTGCGCAACGGCGCCGCCTCCGGACACCGCCACGTTCTCCGGCGACAGCAGGAACACCTTGCTGGTCACCCGCTCGATCCGGCCGTACAGACCGAGCGAAAGCCCACTCGCGAAGTCGATGAGGCGGCGCGCGTCGGCGTCGCTCATCTGCGAGAGGTTGATGATCACGGGGATGCCGTCGCGGAAGTTCTCGGCGATGACCTGTGCGTCGCGGTACTGCTTGGGGTGCACGGTCAGGATCTCGCTGATCGCCGACGGCGTGACTTGTCGCACCACGGTCGGCCGGTGCAGCGGAGTCACCGGAGCCGCCTTCTCGATGGCGGTGGACTTGCGGCCGGTCGGCTGGGGTTCTGGCTCTTCATAGACTTCTTCCTCGTCGGCGAGGCCCAGGTACACCATTGTCTTCTTCAGCGGGTTCGACATCGCATCCTCCGTGTGTGCTCGTCTGTTTCGAGGTTAACCGTGCGCGGGCCTCGGGCCCGTGATTGCAGACCCGATCCGCAGGTGTGTCGCGCCCGCGGCGATCGCTTCGGGGTAGTCGGCCGTCATGCCGGCCGAGATCCAGGTCGCGTCGGGAGCGATCGTGCGCACGCGGTCGGCGTATTCGGACAGCCGCGCGAACGCGCGGGCCGGTTCCTCATCGAGCGGCGCGACGGCCATGACGCCGCGCAGGCGCAGAGTGCGGCATCCGCCGACATGCTCGGCGAGCCGTTCGAGGTCGTCCGGTGCAGCACCGCCGCGGGCAGGGTCATCGGTGAGGTTGACCTGCAGCAGCACGTCCAGCGGCAGGGCTTTCGCGCTGCCGGCAGCATCCAGCGCATTCGCGATCTTCACCCGATCGACGGAGTGCACGACGGATGCCGCGGCGCGGATCGCCTTCGCCTTGTTGGTCTGCCCCTGGCCGATGAAATGCCACCGCAGGTCTGCGTGCTCGCCCACGATCGCCGCCTTCTCGCTGAGTTCCTGCTGCCGGTTCTCGCCGATGTCGCGGACGCCGAGCGCGTAGAGCTCGTCGATCATCGACGGGGGGTGGAACTTCGTCACCACGATGCGCGTGATCGTGCCGGGATCGCGCCGTACCGCGCGTGCGGCATCCGCGATCCCGGCGTCGACCACTGCGAGCCGCTCCTCGAGAGTCAACAGTCCCTGGGCGTGTCGAGGACTACTTGAGGAAGTCCGGGATGTCGAGGTCGTCGTCGCCGAAGGCCGAGTCGTAGCTCGAGTCGGGAACCGCCGCGCCGACCGACACCGGGACGGGTGCCGGCTCGCTCTCGCGGACGGGTTCCCTGGCAGCGTCCACCGCGGGCGTCGCGGGAAGGATCGGCGGGGCGACGACGCGCGACGTCGTGACGGGATCGAGGCGGAGGGTCGGCTCGCCGCTGTCGAAGCCGGCGGCGATCACGGTGACGCGCACCTCGTCGCCGAGTGTGTCGTCGATGACCGTTCCGAAGATGATGTTCGCCTCGGGGTGCGCGGCCTCCTTGACCAGCTGCGCGGCGTCGTTGATCTCGAAGATGCCGAGGTTGGAGCCGCCCTGGATGGAGAGCAGCACGCCGTGTGCACCCTCGATGCTGGCTTCCAGCAGCGGCGATTCGACGGCGAGCTCAGCGGCCTTGATCGCGCGGTCCGCGCCGCGCGCCGACCCGATGCCCATGAGCGCTGAGCCCGCGCCCTGCATGACCGACTTGACGTCGGCGAAGTCGAGGTTGATCAGACCCGGCGTGGTGATGAGGTCGGTGATCCCCTGGACACCGGCCAGCAGTACCTGGTCGGCGGTCGCGAACGCCTCGATCATGCTGATGCCGCGGTCGCTGATCTCGAGCAGGCGATCATTCGGCACGACGATCAGCGTGTCGACTTCTTCCTTCAGCTTGGCGACGCCCGTCTCGGCCTGGCTCTGACGACGGCGCCCCTCGAACGAGAACGGCTTGGTCACGACACCGATGGTCAGGGCGCCGATCGACTTGGCGATCTTCGCGACCACCGGGGCACCGCCCGTGCCCGTGCCGCCGCCCTCGCCTGCGGTGACGAAGACCATGTCCGCACCCCGCAGCGCCTCCTCGATCTCCTCGGCGTGATCCTCGGCGGCGCGGCGTCCGACCTCGGGGTCGGCGCCCGCGCCGAGACCCCGGGTGAGCTCACGACCGACGTCGAGCTTGACGTCGGCGTCGCTCATCAGCAGCGCCTGTGCGTCTGTGTTGATCGCGATGAACTCGACACCGCGCAGGCCGAGGTCGATCATGCGGTTGACGGCGTTCACGCCGCCACCGCCGACGCCGACGACCTTGATCACCGCGAGGTAGTTCTGGTTCTGGCTCATGCCGGCCTCCGTCTGTCCTGCACCCTGGTCTGAAACACCGTGTGTGAAACCTTCAACCTCTAGTAGAGGTATAAAGAATTGCCCGGTATGCAATTCCCATGGACACGAAAGTATGCGGATGCCGGCGCGCCGACGGGAGCGTCGCGGCGTGTCGCGACATCCCGACGCGAAGCCCGGCCGGAACGGGTCGCGAAGGGTCCTCAGCGCACGACGACGGCGCTCGGCGACGACACGTCGTAAAGCGTCACGGACTCCGGCGGGCGTGCCGCCATGGTCGTCTCGAGGACCAGCGCCTTCATGGCCGAGTCCTCCGCGCTCCCCCATACGACCTCGGCATTCGAGCCGCCCAGCGTGAGGGTCACGTCGTCGGGCGTGGACGCGGCCACCGCCGTCAGCTGCGACAGGATCGACGCGGGCAGCGACCTCATCACCTTCCCGATCGCCTCGAAAGCCGGCGAGTCCGTGCCCCCGGGGACCGTGACGACCGGCCGACCCGGCGCCGGTGACGCGGTCGTGGACAGGGCGACACCCGCTGCGTCCACGAGGGTGTACCCGGCTCGCGTTCTGATCAGGCCGATCGGCGTCCGCTCGACGACGCGGACGACCAGCTCGTGGGGTGGACGCGCCTCGAGGGAGTACGACTCGACGAGAGGGAAGGTCACCAGCGCCGCCTTCACCGCGCTGTCGTCGATGAGCGGCAGGGGCGTGCCGAGCTGGTCGGCGAGGGCAGCCTCGACCGCGGCCGCGTCGAGCTGGTTCCCGCCGACGACGCGGACCCGTTCCACCGCGAACAGGGGGCTGTAGGCGGCGCCGAGCGTGCCCAGCACGAGCAGCACCACGGATGCCGCGACGCCCAGCCACAGCGCGCGCCTGCGTCGTTGCCGCCCGGTGAACCGGCGCACCTCCGCCCGGAGCGCGCGGCGGCGGGCGCGCGCTGCCGCCCAGACGTCGCGCAGCCGCACGGGATCGTCGGACGCGTCGGGAGGCTCGTCACCGGCCGGCCCCGTCTCGGGGAGCGCGGGGGGGCGCTGGATCGGCGTCGCCGCCGTCAAAGGGATGACGGGTGCGACCGCCTCCTCGGCATCGACGGCCTCGGGCGGTCGCTCTGCGGATGGCGGAAGGGGCGACGGCCGACGCATCGGGCTACTTCCCCGCGGCGGACGACGCGTCGGCCTCGCCCGGCGTGTGGGCGAGTGCTTCGAGCACCTGCGGGATGATCTGGTACACGTTTCCGCAGCCGAGCGTGATGACGTAGTCGCCGTCCTGCGCCACCGCGGCGGTGTAGTCGGCAGCCTGCTGCCAGTCCGCGACGAAGTGCACGTGGCCGGGATCCTCGAACGCCGCGGAAACCAGCTCGCCGGTCACCCCCGGGATCGGATCCTCGCGCGCGCCGTAGACGTCGAGCATCACGGTGTGGTCGGCGTACTCCTCGAGCACCTCGGCGAACTCGCGGTACATCTGCTGCGTGCGTGAGTAGGTGTGCGGCTGCTGAATCGCGATGATCCGGCCATCGCCGACCACCGTCCGGGCTGCGGCGAGGGCCGCCGCGACCTCAGTGGGGTGATGGGCGTAGTCGTCGAAGACGCTCACGCCACGCTCGACTCCGTGCAGCTCGAAGCGGCGGACGGTGCCCTCGAATCCCTCGACGGCACGGACGGCGGGCTCGAGCTCGTAGCCGAGCGTGAGCAGCACGGCGACCGAGCCGGCGGCGTTGATCGCGTTGTGAGCGCCGGGAATGCCCAGCCGCGCATCGACAGAGCCACCGCCGGAGGTGATCGTGAAC
>NZ_DASUNI010000098.1:0-10651 GCF_036277215.1 Microbacterium sp.
CGCCTGTTCCGCCTTATTCGGATCACCCGTCCGGCTACAACTGTGTCTCGGCCGCATACATGTACACCGCCCGGGCATTCTTCGGCAAGGACAAGATGGACTTCAGCGTCATCGCCCCTGGCGCCGCCGGTGTGACGCGCGAATACACGCGCTTCACTGACGTGGTCGACGACACCATCGACGCGCGCGTGTACCAAGGTCTCCACTTCCGGGAGGCCGACGTCCAAGGCGCGGGGATCGGCGAAGGCGCTGCCCGCTGGGTTGATCGCAACTACTTCCAGCCGGTCAAGTGACCTGATTCAGGCAGGGAGCGGGTCAGCGATGTCCATACACATCGACTTTCGAGGGACCGGACGCGAAGCAACTAATCTGTGCGGGTGACGACCATCGCCTTGTTCGGTGCCACAGGGAAGGTCGGTTCCCGCGTTCTGATCCGGGCTTTGGCAGCCGGCCACCTCGTTCAGGTGTTGGTACGCGACCCCGGGAGGCTGACGATCACCTCCCCCGCGCTATCCGTCATCCGCGGGGATGTCCTGGATGCCGGCGCCGTCGACAGGACGGTCGCGGGAACGGATGCAGTGCTGAGCCTTTTCGGTCAGGTCGAAGGCTCGCCGAACACCTTGCAGACAGAGGGCACCCGGCTGATCGTCGAGGCGATGAAGCGGTACGGAGTGACTCGCATCGTGAGTCTGTCCGGCGGGGCGCTTTCCGCGCCGGCGGACCGACCGCGCTTCGCGGACCGCGTCATCCGGCACCTGTTGAAGGCTGTCTCTCCACACGTCCTCACGGATGCCGAGGGACACCTCGCCGTGCTCGAGCAATCAGGACTGGACTGGACCGTCGTGCGGGCGCCACGGCTGCAGGACAAGAGGGGAACCGGCAGCTATCGCGTGGGTTGGGCCGGAGTCAACGCAAGCACAAGGATCAGCCGCGACGACCTGGCTGACTTCATCCTCACCCAGGTGGATGATCGCACCTTCCTATTCCAGATGCCGTTCGTCAGCGAATGAACACCGTGGTGCCGTCCGGATTGCGTGGTGCGCTTACGCGGGAGCAGAGCCGCGCTGGGGCGAAGGCGGTATATCCCCAGCCGGGAGTTGCGGCGGCCCGGCAGCCTCGGCGCGTTGCGAGGGGACGAGCGCGTCCGAGGTCTGCTGATGCACCCCAGGCGCCGCCGGAGGCAGATCCGTCGCGGCAGTGGCCTCGGCGGTGAGGTGCCAGGGCCGCTGGCGTTGGAGCTCCAGCAGCTGGGCGCCGAGTCCGAAGAACACCATGGCGAGCCAGACGACGACGTTCAGCCACGGGATCTGCAGCGCGACGATCAGGATGACGCCACCGACGAGCGATTCGACAACGGGATGCACTCTGCCGCGGAACAGGAGGCGGCCGATGTAGTACGCGGCATACACGAACGTCGCGAGAACCAGCAGTGTCCACACCAGCAGGCCGGCCAGGGCGAGGGGCGCCCCGATGATGGTGACGGCGAGGAAGAGGAGTGCGATGGGGACGGCGACGGAGGCCACGAAGCCGACGAGCAGCGCCTTCCACGGGGACGGGATGAGGTGGTCGGTGACCCGGTGCAGCCAGCGCGGGATGAGCAGACCCGCGGCCAGTGTGATGAGGCTGAGCGCGACGAGCGCGTAAATCACCCCGAGGAACCACCCGATGAACACCGCCCAGGGCGAGACCTCGACGCGGGGCGTCTGCGGAGGCTCAATGCGGTCCACGCTTCCGTCGACCGCTCCCTCTGTGATGCGCGCCTCGACATCGCTCATGTACGTCACATCGCCTCCGACGGATCCGTCGATGATGAGACGTCCGACACTGACCAGCACATTTCGGCCGACTTCGCCTGCGATGCTGACTCCGCCGGCAGCGGCGACCAGATCGTCACCCAACGATCCGGAGTCGCGGACGGTGAGGTTCGCGGCGAAGACGGTTCCGCTCCGGGAGACTTCCCCGCTGATCGAGACGTCCTGCCCGGCGAGGCGCACGTCTCCGTCCACCGTGCCGGCGATCGTGATGGTCTGAGCCGCAGCGATCACATCGCCGGTGACATCGCCGCTGATGATGACGCTCTGGCCCGCCGCGTACACATCGCCGCGGATCGAACCCGCCACGTCGACGATCGCACCGGTGAAGAACTGCGGGCCTTCGCGATCCAGGGCTGCCGAAACGGCCGCGGGCCCCGAATGTTGGATGGGCAGCGCCACCGCCGCGGCCGCCGTGCCGACCGTCAGGACGCCGGCCGCCAGGATCACCGCCAGAGAACTGTAGATGCGCACCCGAGCACTCATTGCGATGCCCCTTCCCGATCGACGCGTAGCACGCTGGCCACGGATCCCACTGTGCGTGAGCTGGGTGCAAGACCTGTAGGGCCATAGGTCCCGTGCCCCTCGAGGACGGTGGGAGGTCGACGCGCACTGAGGGAAACCGGCGACGATCCCGCCAGAGGGTGGGACGAAGGACCCTGTCCTTTCCACGAGCGCGTGGCAGACGATGGATAACCCGAGCACGCGGGCTGCCTAGGAGGGCGACATGAGAGCGTTGGTTTACAAGGGCCCAGGTTTCATCGTCTGGGAGGAGGTGCCGGCTCCCCGGATCCAGAAGCCGACGGACGCGATCGTCAAGATTGAGACGACGACGATCTGCGGGACGGACCTGCACATCCTCAAAGGCGACGTTCCGACCGTGCAACCCGGACGCATCCTCGGCCACGAAGGGGTCGGCGTCGTGACCGAGGTCGGTGAGGCGGTGAGCGAGGTTGCCGCCGGGGATCGGGTCATCGTCTCGTGCATCTCGGCCTGCGGGAAATGCAGCTATTGCCTCGAGGGGATGTACTCGCACTGCCTCGCCGACGAAGGCGCATCCGGAATCGGCTGGATCCTCGGACACCTCATCGACGGAACGCAGGCCGAGTACGTGCGGGTGCCCTTCGCGGAGACGTCGCTTCACAAGGTGCCGGAGGGGGTGGCGGCGGAAGAGGCCGCGATGATCAGCGACATTCTGCCCACCGGACATGAGATCGGCATCAGATACGGCGCGGTCAAGCCGGGCGATGTCGTCGCGGTCATCGGTGCGGGCCCGGTCGGGCTCGCCGCGATGACCACCGCCGCCCTGTACGGTCCGAGCCGTGTGGTCGCGATCGACATCGACTCCAACCGGGTCGAGCAGGCTAAGCGCTTCGGCGCGAGCGACAGCGTCGTTTCGTCGGACTCGGACTGGAAGGAGCAGGTCGTCGCGCTCACGGACGGGCTCGGCGTGGATGTCGCCATCGAGGCTGTCGGCATCCCGGCCACGTGGGATATGTGCCTTGCGATCGTGCGGCCGGGTGGTCATGTCGCCAATGTCGGCGTTCACGGCAAGCCCGTGAGCTTCCCGCTGGAGACGGCCTGGATCCAGAACCTCACGATCACCACCGGCCTCGTCAACACCGATACGTCGCGCATGCTGATCAAGCTGCTGGCGCAGGGACGACTCGACGTGGGCGGCTTCATCAGCCACCGCTTCGTGCTGGAAGATATCTTGAATGCCTACGACACATTCGGTCGCGCGGCCGAGACCAAGGCGCTCAAGGTGATCCTCACCGCCTGAGTGAGGGTCGCAGCCGAGGGTTCGCGCCGAGGATCGCGGATTGCGACGCGACAGGACTTCGAGCTGCAAGGTGAGATCGACGCCGCCGATGCGCTCCCGCCCACCTCGTGGATTCCAACCCTGAAATACCGCTGGGTGCGAGTCGCTCCGACCTCGATCACCGGTCAACGCTTCCAGAGAGGACTGGAGCCGGCTCGTTATGGGGTTTAGGTCAGTACCCCCGACCGCTGTTTCACGACCGAGGTCTCTCGCCACCGGGCGGCGCCGGAGGGCACGGGACCTTGGGCCCTGGGCTGAGTCCGACCCGTCCACCTAGCGTCGAAGTCGCGACCCGTGTCAGGGCGGGCCGTATCGAGGAGGAGGGCACCCGGTGAACAGCATCGTGGTGGGTTTCGACGGAACGGAACCGTCCTTCGTCGCCTTGGATTGGGCGGCACAGCGTGCCGCGCGTCGACCCACTCGTGTAGAGATCGTCACCGTCGACGCCCTCGACCTCTTCGCTGACGGAGTCGTCGACGTCGCTCTCGCCGATGCCGAACTCCGCGTCAAGGACATCGCTGCGGACGCAGAGGTCACCTCGCGAAGCGTTTCGGGACGGATGCCCGATGCACTGGCTCGCGCGGCTGCGGAAGCAGATCTCCTCGTCATCGGCGCCCACCGCCGCCGCCCGGTCCGGGCGGCTCTGACCGGTTGGCGGCCGTTGCGGACGGTCTCACGATCGGCCGTTCCGGTCGTCGTCGTCCCCGGGGACTGGACCGATCCGGACGGGCCGGTGCTGGTCGGCGTCGATGAGGATGACTCGTCGTCTGCGGCAGTGACGTTGGCCGCCGCGGAAGCATCCGACGCTGGCGTGGGGCTCACGCTGCTGCATGCGTGGCAGATGCCGGTTCCGACGATGGACGGCTCGGTTGCGCTGCTGCCGTCGCCGATTCAGGAGAAGGCGGCACACCGGCGCATCCTCACTCGAGTGAGCGAGCAGGTGCTGTCACAGCATCCGGGTTTGAAGGTCGACTGGATCCTGGCCCGGGAGAATCCGTCCACCGCTCTGCTGATGGAGACCAGACGCTCGTCGCTGCTTGTGCTCGGCACGCACCGTCGCGGCCTGATGGCGGGTGCCTTTCTCGGCTCCGTCGGCCAGGACGCTCTGGTTGAGTCTCGAATTCCGGTGTGTGTGGTGCCGACGACCTCCACATCCGAATGAGGTCGACCGGAATGCCGGCGGCGTCGCTAGGATCGCGTCGACAGGAGACGGTGATGGCCGAGAACGAGGACGCGCTGCCGGGCGAGGAATCCGCGGCACCGACCGGCGATGGGCCGTACCGCTCGGAAGGCCGCCTCAACGATCTGCTGCGCGCCAGTACGTCCGTGGTCGAAAGGCTGGATCTCGAGGTGGTCCTCCGTCGTATCGTCGAGGCGGGGATGACGCTCGTCGGCGCACGGTACGGTGCCCTCGGGGTCATCAGCCGCGAGGGCGGCCTGGAGCGCTTCATCCACGTCGGCATCGACCGCACCACGGCTGATGCCATCGGGCATCTCCCGACGGGTCGGGGCGTGCTGGGCGCGGTTATCGCCGATCGGGAGCCGATCCGCCTGGAGCACCTTTCCGACGATCCGCGCTCGGCGGGTTTTCCGCAGCATCACCCGAGCATGGACTCATTCCTCGGCGTGCCGGTGCGCGTCGGGGACCAGGTCTACGGAAATCTCTATCTGACGGAGGGCGATCACGGCCCGTTCACCGTCGACGACCAGGAGCTGATCGTCGCGCTCGCGGCGACCGCCGGCATCGCGATCGAGAACGCACGCCTTTACGACGTGGCGAAGACGCGCGAAGCATGGAATGCCACGATCGCCGATGTCATGTCGGCCATGCTCGATGTCTCAGGCGAGAACGTTCTCGATGTGATCGCCGAACGTGTGGCCGCGCTGATCGACGCGGAGCTGGTCGCCGTCGCCACACCGCATGGTGAGGACCAACTCGAGCTGTCGACGGTGTACGGCCCGGGGGCCGAGGTGCTGCGCGGCCGCACATACCCCGCTGCCGGCACGCTCACCGCTCGTGCCCTCGCCAGCCGGCAGGCGGTGAGTATCGATGGGCAGCCCGCGGCCGCGATGTTCGACTGGCAACCCGGGCTCGGTCCGACCGTGGCCATCCCCCTCTTCGCGGGGGACGAGCCACTGGGCGTCCTCACGGTCTCACGACAGAGCGAAGGGCCGACGTTCACAACGGCCGACCTCGAAATGGCCTTCGCGTTCGCGGCGCATGCGAGCATCGCGCTCGAGATCGTCCGGGCGAGGGAAGACCGGCGACGACTCGAGACCACGCGCGACCGGGCGCGCATCGCTCGTGATCTTCACGACCACGTCATCCAGCGACTGTTCGGAGCAGGGCTGGCACTCCAGGGGGTTTCCTCGCTTCTCGACGCCGACTCGTCGGCGGCCATCGAGACCCAGATCGACGTGATCGATGCCACCATCAAGGACATCCGCACCATCGTCTTCGCGCTGAGCACGGGGGAACGCCCTGGCGTGAAACGTCTGCGCGACCGGCTGCTGGACGTAGCGGCCGATGTGGCCGACTCCTGGCCCACTCCGCCTCGGCTGTCATTCGCGGGCGCGCTGGACAGCCTGATCTCGCCGGGACTGGCCGATGACCTGGTGGCGGTGCTCCGCGAGCTGCTGACGAACATCGTCAAACATGCCCGCGCCGACACCGTCGAGGTGGCCGTCTCCATGGCCGATGATGTCGTCGAACTCATCGTGGAGGACGACGGGGTCGGCGTCTCAGGCTCGGCCCGACGCAGCGGACTGGCGAATATCTCCGCCCGCGCCCTGCTGCGTGGGGGCGGTAGCGAGGTGACCTCTCGACCAGGAGGCGGCACCCGCGTCCGCTGGCATGCCCCCATCGATCATGTGCAAGGAGCGGATCAGTGATAAAGGTGTTCCTGGTCGATGACCACGAGATAGTCCGGCGCGGGATCGCGCAGCTCGTCGACGCGGAACCCGACCTCGAAGTCGTCGGTGAGGCGGGCAACGTGCGCGAGACGATGCGCAGGATCGACGCAACCCGGCCGGATGTCGCGGTGCTGGATGTGCGTCTGCCCGACGGAAACGGCATCGATCTCTGTCGCGACATCCGTTCTTCCCATCCGGAAGTGTTCTGCCTCATCCTCACCGGCTACGACGACGACCAGGCCCTCCGCTCCGCAGTCCTCGCCGGAGCGAGCGGGTACGTCCTGAAAGACGTGCGCAGCGGCTTGCTGGTTCAGGCGATCCGCCGTGCCGCGTCAGGCGCGAAGATCCAATCGGCAGAAGTGATGCTGCGCGCCGCGCGCGCTCTGAACCCCGAACCCGCAGATCGCCCTGACGCTGCGGACCCGGCGTTGTCACTGCGCGAGAGTCAGATCCTCGGTCTGATCGCGGAAGGCATGACCAACCGTGAGATCGGCGAACGACTGGGCATCGCCGAGAAGACCGTGAAGAACTACGTCAGTGGCCTGTTGGCCAAGCTGGGAATGGAGCGGCGAACGCAGGCGGCCGTCTATGGCGCCGAACGCAAGCACCGTTCGACCTAGCCCCCATCGTCTCCGCCTGCCGGCGGGTACCGGACGATCGTCTCGCCCGCCGCGTCGACGAGGCACACGGGAACCGGACACAGGGACACGATCTGGCGGATCGACGGGCCTGGCGTTCTCTGGGACACCACGAGGCCGATGGAAGGCTCAAGCGTCCTGAGGAGGGACTCCAGCGTGCCGACGTGCAGTCGCTCGGTGAAGCTCGTGTCGGCGTGCTCTGCAACCTGCTCCGAGACGACCCGGGCGAGCTGTGTCCGCGCGGCCTCGGATCTCTGGATCAGCGAATCAGTCGACCGGATGCCGATGTTGTCCACGTAGCGGATCACGCACACGTCTCCTCCCGTCGCCGCGGCCGTGCGGACCGCGACGTCGATCGCCCGGTCAGCGTCTTCGGCGCCGATGATGACCCCCACATCGGGCCGATGCGCATCCTGCTGCAGCTGCGCAACCGCAAGCGCCGAGGGTGAGTCGAGAACTGACGTGGCAACCATCGGATGCCCCTTTCTTCGATTCCAGCTTCTGCGCCGTTCCGCCCGCCCAGTAGGGCATTTGGTCCCGCCGCGCAGATCCGCCAGGCGGTGGGACGTTCGACCCATGTGCGGCTTCCGCGGTGGAGGAAGACTCCATCCGAAAGCCATCGGAAGGACACCGCAATGAACACACTGATCGTCTACGAGTCGATGTTCGGCAACACCAGGCGGATCGGCGAAGCGATTGCCGATGCGTTGCGGGCGGCCGGCGCGAGCGTCACCGTCACCACCGCCGCGAAGGCTCCTGTCGACCTCACCGGCTACGACCGGGTGGTCATCGGCGCACCCACCCACGCGCACTCCCTCCCCCAGCCGTCGTCCCGCAAGGACGCAGCGACATGGGCGGAGGAAGGCCGAAAGGAGCTGACGCTCGAGCCGGGGGCTGCCGATGAGTCCGGCGTGCGGGAGTGGCTGCAGCGTGTCGCCCTCGCCGAGTCGACAGCACGCTTCGCGTCATTCTCGACGCGCGCAGACTTCCCGCTCATCTTCGCGGGCGACGCCGCCGCGGCGATAAAGCGGCGGCTGCGCAAGCGGGGCGTGACAGTGGACGCGCACGAGGACTTCCGGGTCGATTTCGACAGCCACCTTCTGGACGGCGAAGCTCAGCGTGCCGGCGAGTGGGCGACGACGCTGATTCCCGTCGCGGCCGGGCGGGACCGAGACTGATCATGCGTTCGAGCACCGCACCGATGGAACGCCCGACCGCGCACGCCCCCAGCCGTAGCCCGTTCGCGCGAACCGGGCTCGTGATGATCGAGGCTTTCGTCGCCGTAACCGCGATCGCCGGTGGCACCGTGCTGGTCATCGGGGCCCTTCTGCCGCAGACGGCCACCGCGTTCAGCCCGCCCGACGGGTATCTGGCGGGAACCCCGTTCACCAGCTACGTCGTCCCGGGCCTGGTGCTCGCGGTGGTGGTCGGCGGCGTGCATGCCGCAGCGTTCATCCTGGATCTGACTCGCCACCCGTGGCGAGTACTCGTCGCCGCGACCGCGGGCTTCGCCCTGCTCACCTGGATCTTCGTCCAGATGATCTTCATCCCGTTCAGCTTCCTGCAGGCGATCTACTTCGCGGCCGGACTGGCTGAGATGGGCTTCATCATGCTGACACTCGGAATCACGGCGATTCCGAGGTCCGACCAGGATAGGAGACTGCCGTGACCGGCACACCGCTGTCATCCGATCGATCCGCCGTGCATCGGATGACCTTCGACGAATCCATCACATCGGTCTTCCGGAAGTACGCCGAATTCGAAGGCGTCGCCACCCGAGCGGAGTTCTGGTGGTTCGTACTGTTCGCGACTCTCGTGTCGATGGCGTTCAACGGCTTCAACATCCTCACGCTTGAAGGGCCGTTCCAGGTGGGCAGCATGCTCGCCTACATCTGGGGTCTGGCGATCCTGCTTCCGTCGCTCGCGGTGACTGTTCGCCGACTTCGGGATGCCGGCCGCACCTGGCCCGAGCTGTTCTGGCTGCTACTTCCCGTCGCCGGGGCGATCATCCTGATCGTTCACCTGTGCGACCCCAGCAGGGCGCGGTGAAGCGCTGCATTACCTCAGGAGGAATCGTGGAAACGAATGAAGGGCTCGTCGAGCAACTGGGCGTCGAGGAATGCTGGAAGCTGCCGTTGACGCCCTGGATCCCGACGCTGAAGTACCGGTGGGTCCGCATCCGTCCCCGCTCCATCACCGGGCGCCGGTTCGCGCGCGCACCAGAACCGGACCGGTATGCGGTCTTCGATGACTGACCGGTCTGCTGAACGGGCAGATCCGCCTGCGATGCCGTCAGACCCGCGTGACGCCGGGCGTCGGCGTCGAGCGGGAAGGCACCCTGTCCTGGCCGCTCGCTCTTCCGGAATCAGGGGCGCGGCGCGGCACCTCTACGATCTGACCCGCCGCGTTCCCTGGGTCGTCGCCACCCTGGCGGTGGCAGCAGTGGCAAGTCTCCTGATCGTTGCCGGGTGGCGCACCGCAGGCGAATGGCTGCTCACAGGTTTCGTGCTGTTCATGTGCGCGAGGTCGGCGTGGGCGATGCTGCGCGAATTGCGTGCGGGCACCTTCGGCGTCGACGTCATCGCCGTGACCGCCATCGTGGCCGCGGTGCTGGTCGGCGAACTCTGGGCTGCATTGGTGGTCGTCCTGATGCTCACGACGGGTCAGGCTCTCGAGACCTATGCGGCAGGGCGCGCGCAACGCGACCTCACCGCGCTCTTGGAGCGCCGCCCTCAGACCGGTCACCGCATCGTGAGTGCGGATACGGTCGAAGACGTCGCCGCAGAATCGCTCCTACCGGGCGAGCGGATCCTCGTTCGCACCAACGAGGTGATCCCGGTGGACGGTGTCCTGATCAGCGCCTTCGGAACATTCGATGAGTCCTCGCTCACGGGCGAGAGCATGCCGGTTGACCACTCGGCAGGTGAGGAGGTGCTGAGCGGGACGGTCAACGGCTCTGCGGCGATCATCCTCGAAGTTCGACGCGCCGCCGCAGACAGCCAGTATCAGCAGATCGTGGCACTGGTAGAGAGCGCGGCGAACAGCAGAGCTCCGATCGTCCGGTTGGCTGACCGGTTCGCGTTGCCGTTCGCGCTCGTGGCGTACGCTCTGGCCACCCTCGCGTGGTGGCTGTCCGGCGAGGCGGTCCGCTTCGCGGAGGTCCTGGTGGTCGCCACGCCATGCCCGCTGATCATCGCCGCGCCGGTGGCCTTCATGGCCGGGATGAGTCGCGCCGCCCGAGATGGCATCATCATCCGCAGCAGTTCGACGCTGGAGCAGCTGCATCGCACCCGCACGTTCGCGTTCGACAAGACCGGAACACTCACACAGGGCGAACCCACGCTGGCGGAGGTGCGCCCTGCCGAAGGACTCGCCGCGGACGACCTTCTCAGCCTGGCGGCATCCATCGAGGCCAACTCGACCCACACGCTCGCGACGGCGACGGTCAAGGGAGCTGTCGCACAGGG
>NZ_DASUNI010000099.1:0-5079 GCF_036277215.1 Microbacterium sp.
CCACCGAGAGACTGGCGCCCTCATCCGCATGCCCGACGACGTCGCTGAGAAGCAGCACGCGCCGGGTGGGGTTGGAGACCGCCGTGAACACGTCGAGGGTCGCATCCTGCTGGGGGTGCACGAAGGCGACGACGGGCGAGGTCGCCAGCTGCGGCGGCGCATCGGCGGCGAGGATCGTGATCCGGGCCGTCCCCGTCGCCTCCGACAGGCCGTCCGAGACGGTGAAGTCGACTCGGAACGTACCGGGCGCGCCCGCCGTGAAGTCGAAGGCGGCCGAGCCCACGACGACCGTCGCGGTGGCCGCAGCGCCGTCCAGCACGCGCACGGACTCGAGCCCTATCGCCCCTGCGGTGCCGGTCACGTGCGGGGTCACATCGACCGTGAGGCCCGCGCCGATCGTGTCGACCACTGCGAAGGACTGGACCGTCAGCGTCGGCTCCGACGACACGCGCACCACCAGCGGCTTCGTCTCGACCTGGCCGACCGTGTCGGCGACGGTGACGGTCAGCTCGACGAGCTCCTCGCCGGTACCGCCGTCGTCGCTGTGCTGATAGACCACCTCGCCGCCCGGGGTGGCTGCGACGCTTCCGCTGCCGGACGGGTTCTGCACCGACAGCAGCAGCAGGGGGTCGCCGTCGGGGTCGACCCAGCCGGGCATGACCGGGACCGTGACGGTTCCACCGCGGGCGACCTCCGGCGTCGGCCAGGGCACCAGGCATCCTTCGACGCCGCACCACTTCGGTGAGCCGTTGCCCGTCGACACCGAGAGGGTGACCTGGACGGGCGACGACGACAACCCGCTCTCGGAGGTCCCGTCGGTCACCCCGTACGCGAAGCCGGCGCTGCCGGTCGCATCCGGTGCGACCTTCACCGTGAGGCGCTGTCCGTCGTCGGTGATCGAGACGGTGCCGAAGCCGGGATCGAGCCCGGTGACCGATGCCGGGTCGATGCTCAGCACGTCCTCGTTGGGATCGTGGTCGTTCATCAGCACGGGCAGGGTCACGAGACTCCCCGCACGCACGCCGAAGTCATCGGGCACCGCGACCGGGGGCCGCGGGTCGATCACGACCTGCAGCTGCTCCTCGCTCTGCGCGGCATCCGGATCGGTCTGCTCATCGAGGGTCCAGTCCTGACTCGACGCGACGAGCGCGCCGTCCGGCACCGTCCACACCCAACCCGTGCGGGTCTCATTGAGGATGACGGCGTCGTCGCTCGCGACGAAGGTGGGGCTCAGGTCGTCCGGCAATTCTTCAACGCCGTAAGCGAGCTCCGACTGTCCGCTCTGCGAACTCCACAGCTGGCCGCTGCCGCCGCCCTCCGGCAGCCACGCCGCGAACACCACGCCGTCGTGCACGATCGGGCGTGCGGGTGTTCCCAGCGTGCCCGAATCTGGTGCGAACGCGATGCTCGCCGCCGATCCGTCGAGCGGGACCTTCAGCAGCTGGGTCTCGTCGGCGAGGTACACGGCCGTGCCTCCCGGGTCCGGCTGACCGGCGAGGACCGCTGCCGTCCCGCTCGTCGGGATCGCCGCGGCCGCACCCTCGAGCCACACCTCCCCGTCGCTGGTGTCGACCACCGCCCACGCATCCCCGGCGGCCGTGATCGCCGGCGAGGCGATGGCATCCGTCTCGAGGGGGTCGCTGGAGCGGACCTCGGAGGCGGGGATGTCGTACTGCAGCACCGAGCGGTCGGCGATCGAATAGCTGAACAGCATCCCGCGCTCGTCGACCGCGATCGCGTCGGCGGTGTACTCCGCGGTCCGCTCGCCCTCCGAGGAGGGCGGCTCGAGCTGCGTCGCGTCGCCCGACGACAGCCTGCCGACCCAGACCGCACCGGAGTCGGTTCGGTAGGCCACGAAGTCGCCTGCGGTGGCGACATCCGTCGTTCCAGCAGGCGTCTTCGGCGAGTCGCGCAGCGCCAGGTCGTCGAGGTCCGCCGGCAGAGCCGGGTCGATCTCGGTCAACCTGGTGAAGCTGTCCGAGAAGAGGTAGACCCCGTCGGCGGTCTGCGCGACCTGGCTGGGGTCGCTGACGTTGCGCACCGTGTCCAGCTCGCCGACGGTGGTGTTCACCCGGGCGTAGCGGCGGACCTCCCCGGTCTGCAGCGCCCAGACCGAGGTGTCGGTCTTCGCCGTCTCCTGCGCATCCAGCCCCGGCCACACGATGCTGATCCCCGCGACCAGGGCGAGCGCTGCGGCCCCTGCGGCGAGGCCCGCTGCCGCCCGGCGCTGCATCAGAGCACCCCCGACAGCAGCAGCGCCGTCACCGTGCCGCCGACGACGACCACGACGCCGATCGCCGCCGCGACCCACGGCAGCACGCGGCGCGGTCGGTCGGGCGCAGCGAAGTCGGTGTCCTCGTCGCGAGCCAGTCCCGCCACCCCCGCGCCCGGCCGGGTCTTGCGGCGCTCGTCGCGCTCGATGCGGCTGCGCGCGGGTCCGCGCAGGTCGGTGTCGGCGAAATCGACCGGCCCGGATGCCGGGGACCACTCGTCGGCGGCGATCTCGAGCTGCGTCGGCGAGAAGCCGAGCTCGCTCTGCACGCTGCGCAGGGCCTCGGCGAACTCGCGGGCCGACGCGTACCGCTGCCGCGGATCGCGGCTCATCGCGCGCGCGAGCACCACCTGGAGCGACGCCGGAACATCCGTGCGATCGATGTCGACGTAAGTCGCTCGGGCGATGCGGCGGCGCAGCTGCTCCTTGGTGTTCTGACCGCGCTCGGCGCGCTCGAACGGGCTGTGACCGGCCAGTAGCGAGTACACCGTCGCGCCGAGGCTCCACACCTCGCTGGCCACCGTCCCGGCGGAGTCCTCGGCGATCACCTCCGGGGCGCTCCACGGAATCGACATCGCCAGCACCTCGTCGGCGGTCTGTCGCGCAAGGGACGAGGAGATGCCGAAGTCGGCGAGCACCGGAGCCCCGAAGGTCGTGACCAGGATGTTGCTGGGCTTCACGTCGCGGTGCACCAGCCCCGCACGGTGGGCGGACTCGAGGGCGCTGGCCATCTTGACGCCGATGGTGAGCGCCTCGGCCACGGGGATGCGCTCGTTGCGGTACCGGTGCGACAGTGAGCCGGGACAGAACTCCATCACGATGTACGGCCGCCCGTCGGCCGAGATCCCCGCCTGGTAGACGGTGACGATCGAGGGGTGCGCGGACAGGTGCGCCAGGACATCGGCCTCGGCGTTGAACATGCGCCGCAGATCGGGATCCCGCACGTCGCTCGGAAGCACCTTGACCGCGACATCCCGCCGCGGCATGTCCTGCTCGTAAAGGAACACGTCGGCGAATCCGCCCGAGCCCAGAGGCCTGATGTAGGCGAGCCCCGGCAGTATCGGGGGCGCGGACGGCAGGCGTGTGGCCACCGAAGCCTCCCCGGAGTTCGCCCGCTCACTGCGGCGGGGCGCCACTGCCCTGTCCGGTCACGAGGGACGGTGCAGTACAAACCCGATCATGCTAACAAAACCGCCTATGAGCGCCTCGACCCGCTGTGGACCGGCGCACGCACCCGGCGCGCGCGGCGATCACGCCGGCGGCGGGTCGTTCGGATCGAACGGCGCGTCCAGCGACCGGGTCAGCTCTTCGAGCATCGCCTCGATCTGCGGCTCGACGTACTGGCTGATCGCCGCCTGGATGCGCAGGCGGTGGTGCAGCAGGATCGTGCACACCTCGCGGCCGATCATGTTGGCGTAGTCGTCGGCGAGGCCCACCTCCTGGCGCAGCGCCGCCTTCGCTTCGTCGCTGAGCGGCGGAAGCGCGGGGACGCCGGCATCCGCCTCTTCGGCGAGGCCGGAGATCGTGAACAGGAACGGGGCGCCCGGCTGCGGTTCGGGGTCCAGCGGGAGTCCCTCGAACTCCGGCTCAAGGCCCTCGGCGGGGCGGTAGCTGCGTGCGCGGTTGCGCTCGGCCTGGTGATCGAGCTCGGTCTGCAGCATGGGCAGGTTGACGGCGGTGTACTCGGCGACGGCGTGGTCGACGATCGTCTTGATCCGCGTCGACAGTCCGTGCTGCACGCCGTGCGGCACATCCGCCCCGAGTCCCGCCGCCGACAGCACAGGCGAGCCGAAGCAGCGGCGGCATGGGGCGACGCGGCCTCTGTGGGTCGCCGGCTCCCAGCGGGGCAGCCAGCGCAGCCAGGCGTCCACCGCCTGGCTGACCTGCGTCTCGAGCGAGCGCTCCACGAGTCAACGGTAGTCCGCCGCGCCAGTCGGCGCCCGGGTTTCCGCGGCGCTGCGCCGCCCGAGTACCCGGCCGGAGGCGCCCGCGGTGCGTGTCTACTCGTCGAACTCGTCCTCCCACGGCCACCGCGGCCGCTGCGCGCGGGTTCGCACGAGAGCGATCCCGCCCCATGCGGCGACCGCGCCCGACGCCGCGACGACGACGCCGAACCACGTCGTGGCGATGCGTCCCGCCACCCCGGTCGCCACGGCGAGGTCCGCTCCGGTCGAGAGCACCCCGATCCACATCGTGACGACGTACACGACGTAGCAGGCGAGCGCCGCCCACAGCGCACCCCAGAACGACGGGCGTGCGCCAGCGAGCCGGGGGTCCGGGGCGGAGCCCCGGGAAGGTACTGCACGCCGCAGCGTCAGCCAGAGCGAGAGTGCGAAGGCCGCGGTGGCCAGCGCCGTTGCGACGATGCCCGGAATCTGCCCCAGGCCACGCACCTCGACGATGTCGGCTCCGACGGCCAGGCTCACCATCCCGAGGGCGAAGATCACGAGCGCGATGAACGAGACGGTCGCGAGGGCGAGCGCGACGATCGGGCGGACCGGTCCGCCGGTGGAATCCGGGGAGCCGGTCACACCTACACGCGCGTGAGCTGGGGACCTGCCTCGAGCGTGCGCTCGTACTCGCGCTGAGCCTCGACGTTCAGCTCGGTCACGCGCGCGCCGCGGGCGGCCACCCAGGCACCGAACCAGATCGTCAGCTCGCGGCCGATGATGAACGCGCCGATCGCGAGCGGCGCGAGGAACTCGCTCTCGACGAGGGCGGCTCCCTCGCTCGCGGTGAGCATCCAGAACGGAGCCTGGAACAGCACACCGAGGATGTGGCCGAGGTAGGCCGCGACGCCGACGAGC
>NZ_DASUNI010000100.1:0-7511 GCF_036277215.1 Microbacterium sp.
GAGACGTCCAATGGTCCACATTCGCCGCTCCGTCCGGATGCCGGCGGTTCGCCATTTCGCGGTGACCTGGTCGATTCCCGATGACTTCGGCGGCGTGCTGGAGAACCCGGGGGGCTTCGACCTTCTCGTCGTCCTCTCGGGAAGCCAGGCGCGCGACCTCCGCCGCGAGATCGGATGGCACGACCGGGCCATGCGTGCGGTAAGCGGTGGCGTGGGACGGCGGCCGGCCCCAGTATCCGTAGACCCTTCCGCGGTGACACGAACGGCCGGGCCGCCTGCAGAGTCGACGTGCGTTCGAGTACTGGCGACGCCCCGTGGCGAGGTCTATATCTATGTATCAGGGCGGATGCCCGGACCTCCTGCTATTGGAGACGACGGCTGTCGCATGCGGGCGCCGCGATCCGACGCGGAAGGCGGTTCATCATGGCCCGATCCATTCAGCATGCGGCGAATTTCATCACGACGATGGATGTGCGACCGCTTCGCTACGCCGACCTGACGGTCAACCCGGCGAACTCCGCCGCGATGGCCGTCGAGGCCATCCGAGGACTCCTGCGTGAAGCATCCGATGCTGCCGCGAGAGGCAACCACGGCGCCGCGCTGCGCCATTACAAGAACGCGCAGGCCTCCTGCTACGCGTTGCTGAATCCGGCTGTCAAGCCGATCCAGGTCATGATCGACGATCGCATCCGGCTTCCCCTCGGCCGAGCCGTCGAATCCGCCTTCACGACCGCGACGGTCAAGCTGATGGAGGTGATGCGGCCCGACGTCGTCGCCCCGCAGCGCACCATCGTCACCGAGCCCCTCGAGGCCGACGTGAACATCGGCTTCACCGCTTTGGGCTTCCGTCCTCAGTCCGCGACGCTCGCCGCCGACATAGACGCCGGCACCCGGCTGCTTGCGCAGGGCGATGCCGCCGCCGCGATTCCGCTGCTCGAGGGTGCGGCCGCCGACATCGGCGACGACGAACCCGCCATCAGGGCGGTGGCCCTGCTCAACCTGTCGACGGCGCTCCTCGGTGTCGGAAGCAACGATCGTGCCGCCGAGGTGGCCACCCGCGCCGCGGAGGTCTTCGAATCCACGGGTGACACTGCCGGTGCTGCGCAGGCGCTGCACTCTTCCGGCATCGCCGCCGCCCGCAGAGGTGACCAGGCCACGGCGGAGGCGCAGTTCGCGGTCGCGAAGGAACGGCTCGCCACCCTTTCCTCTTCGCCCATCGAGGACGGTGAGCCCGCCGTCGGCGGACTGCGCGTCGGCCACCGGCTCCGCGCATTCGGAGGCTCACCGGTCGCCGAGCGGCTGCTCGTCGGAGACGGGAACGGGGCTGCCGTCACCTTCACGCAGCCCCTCCGGGAGTTCCTCCGCGGCGCGCAGGGCACCGACGACGTGAGCGAGCTGGCGTACATCGGCGAGGCCTCCGCCGCCGTGGCCCCGTTGCGCTGGCTCGACCGCCAGGAATCCTTCGTCAGCCTCCCGATCGACCAGCTCAACACGCCGGTGTCGCGTCGCGACGCCTGGACGGTCGGCATCCCCGTCGCCGATCGGGTCGTCGAGCTGCAGTGGCGCCAGGGCGCCGACGCTCCTTTCGACACGCTCGTCGCCCAGGTGTACGAGCCCCGCAAGGACATCCGCCTCATCCCCCACCTGGTGCCGCCGATGGATTCCGCCGCCACCACGGCGAGCTACCTCACCCACCTCTATGCCTTCGTGATCCCGATGGGCATCGGCGACAGCTATCAGGGACTGGGCGACTACGCACGAGCCGAGGAGCATTACCTCGACGCGGCCGGCTACACATACCTGAACCCCGAACTCGAGGCTCCCGGCTTGTGGGTCAAGCTCGCCAGGAACACGCTGCTGTGGGGCGACAGTCTCTTCAAATACGAGCGGGTCGACGAGGCACGCGACGTCTACGCCAAGGTCGCCCGTGAGGACGGAACGACAGATCCCGCGGCCCCGCTGTACGCGACCGCGTCACTCGCGGCTGCGGGCGCCGTCGCGGCGACGGTGCTCGCCGACCCCGACAACGTGCCCGAAACGGTCAACCCCGCCGTGGCGGAACTGGTCCTCACCGTGCTCGCCCGCTGGGCGAACATCCGCGGGGGCCTGGACTTCTTCGGCCTGACGAACACGCCGACATTCACATTCGAATACCTGCAGCAGGTGGCACGCGGCTTCGCACAGCAGGCGATCCAGGCCGAGCGCGAATACATCAACTTCACCGTGCAAGCCGAGGCCGAAGCATCCGCTCGTCGAGACCTGGAGAGCGCCCTCGCCCTCGCCCAGACCGAGGCGGCGACCCAGCAGGCGCTGGCCAAGGCCGCGGCACGGGATGCGGCGGCAGCCCAGCGTGCGGTCGAGTTCGCCCGGGTGCGGCTCGACAACGCGGAGCGGGCGCGAGTCGAGTATGAGAGCGCCGGGTACTGGCAGTACACCGCCCAGTCGATCGCCACCGCGCACGGCGCGGGCAAGGACTGGTACGAGAGCGAGATCCGCGAGCTCGCTCAGGAGATCGAGTCCGGCTCCTGGTCGGGCGATGCGGGCAAGCTCGCCGCCGCCGCCACCCTGATCGGCGGCCAGAAGTCCTACGAGTATCAGCTCAGCCGGATGGATGACCAGATCCGGGAGGCACAGGCGGGGCTCCCGATCGCCGACGCTCAGCGCGATGCCGCGAACGCCCGCGCGCAGGCTGCGAGCTACCAGGCACACGCGGCGAACCAGCGCCGAGCGATGGTCGCCGATGCGCTGAACGCCTTCGACGACGAGGTGTTCACACCCGAGCTGTGGACGCGGATGGCCGGCATCGTCCGCGACATCTCGCGGGCGTACCAGTACTGGGCGATCGCGGGTGCCAAGCTCATGGAGCGGGCTTACAACTTCGAGACCGACAGCGCGCTGTCCGTCATCCGACCCGAGTACAGCGTGCCCGCGACCGGCGACCTTCTCGGGTCCGATCTGCTGCTGCGCGACATCGACTCGTTCACCTACCACTTCATCTCGGCGGTCGCCAAGAAGGAGTCGCCCGCGAAAGAGGTGCTCTCGCTGCGCAACGAATACCCATTCGCGTTCCGCGACTTCCTCACCACCGGCACCCTCAGCTTCGACACGTCGCTCTACGACTTCGACCGCCGTCATCCCGGCACATACGGCCAGCGGCTCGAGGCGATCGAGGTCGAGATCGTCGGGCTCCTGCCGGCGGGCGGCGTGCGGGGAACGCTGCGCGGCGGCGGGATCTCGTACTACCGCACGGAGGACGGCGGCCAGCGCACCCGGGTGCACGGCGTGGACACCATGGTGCTCTCGGACTACACGCTGCGTGGTGACGCCTACGTGTTCCGGGCGGACGTCAGCCGCCTCGGCCTGTTCGAGGGGCACGGGATCGCGACCAGCTGGGAGCTGACGCTCCCCCCGGGCAGCAACAACCTCGACTACCGCCTGATCTCGGACGTGCAGCTCGTGCTCTATTACTCGACGCGGCACAGCGACGATCTGCGCAACGCGATCCTCGCGGCGCCGCTGCGACCGGGTGAGGACATCCACGTGCGTGACTTCGCACTGCGCTACGACGTGCCCGAGGCGTGGTTCGGCATGCTGCAGACCGGCACACTGGCATGGCGGATGAGCGCGGACTCATTCCCGCGCAACGAGACGCAGCTCGAGACGGCCGCCCTCGCGCTCGTCCTCGAGGGCGCCGAGGGGGTTGACCTCTCCGGCATCGACGTGACGATCGACCTGCCCGGCGAGGACCCCGTGACGCTGACGACGGATGCCGCGGGTTCGATCTCGGCCGACGCCGGCAACGCGCTCGCCGACGCGATGGGCGACAAGGTCCTCGGCGACTGGAGGATCACGATCGAGCCGCCCCAGAACAGTCCGCTGCGCACCGATCGCGGCGGGCTGGACCCGACGCTGCTGCGCGGCGCGACGCTGGTGCTGCAGTACCGCTTCGACTACCGGAAGTAGACCGCGATGGAGACGACATCCGGCGCGGACGGAAGCCTGTTCGGCGCTCGCGGCGGCGGCGGGCTCCGACCGCTCGGCGACGCCTTCCAGCCCGACCTGCTCCGCGGAACCGGCAACTACGCGATCCCCTTCGACGTGCCCGCCGGACCCGGCGGCATCCGGCCGAACCTCGGCATCCGGTACTCGACCGGCCAGGGCAACGGCCCGTTCGGGATGGGCTGGCAGTTGTCCGGCATCCTCTCGATCGTCCGCGGCACCGACACCGGCGTGCCACAGTACGACGACGACGATCCGCTGCTGCTCGGAGGCGACCGGCTCATCGACGTCGGCGACGGGCGGTGGCGGCCGCGATCGGACACGCAGTTCTGGGACATCCGCCGCGAAGGCGCCGGCTGGCGCATCCGCACGAAGGACGGCCGCGCGTTCGTGCTGGGCGACACGGCGGCCTCTCGGATCGAAGACGCCGGCCGGGTGTTCGCCTGGTACTGCAGCCGGGAGACGGATGCCGCGGGCAACGAGATCTCGTACACCTACCGCCGCGACGGCGGACAGCTGTACCTGCAGACTGCCTCGTGGGGCATCTTCGGGCTGGAGTTCGTCTACGGCGAGCGTCCCGACGCGTTCACCACGACACGGTCCGGCTTCGCCATCACGACGGGCCTCCGGTGCAATCGGGTCGAGCGGCTGTGCACGCGGACCGCTCCCCCGCTCGTCGGGGACTTCACCCTCGATTACGACGAGGCGACGGGTTCGGGTCTGTCCCTCCTGCGCCACGTGCGATACGACGGCATCGCCGCCGACGGCGGCCGTGATCCGCAGCCCCCGCTCGGATTCGGATACAGCGGGTTCGGTCTCGATCCGCGCCTGCTGACCGTAGGATCCGACGACGAGCTGCTGCCGATCGGCGCCGCGGACGCTGCGCTCGTCGACATCGACGGCGACGGACTGCCGGATGTGCTGCAGACCGGAGCGACCGGGCACCGCTGGTGGCGCAATCGCGGCGACGGCACCTTCGAGGGCGCACGCCGGATGCCGGGCGCTCCGGCGTCTCTACGACTCGGTGCGCCGGGCGTCACCTTCGCCGATACGTCCGCGGACGGCAGCGCCGATCTCATCGGCGTGGGCAGCCGGGTCCACCGGGTCGCGCGCAACCTCGCGAACGGCGAGTGGGGCGAGGGACCCCAGGTGCCGCGTCGACAGGCGACGCTCGCGGTGAGCGGCGCGAGCAGCCGGTTCGTCGACCTCGACGGCGACGGCGTCACCGACGTGCTGCAGTCCGGTCCGGGAGGGCTCACGATCTTCTACGGCGACGGTGACGCGTCGTTCGACTCGACCGAGTTCGTGCCCCGCGGTGCCGGTGGAGCACCGGAACTCGGGCTCGACGATCCCGGGGTCTTCGTTGCGGACTTCGCAGGCGACGGCATGCGCACGCTCGGAGAGATTCGCTCCGGACTCGTGCGGTACTGGCCGCACCTCGGCCGCGGACGGTTCGGCCCGATCGTGGAGATGGCGGACCCGCCGGTCTTTCCGCGTCTGTACCGGGAACGCAACCTGTTCCTCACGGATGTCGACGGCGACGGCACCACTGACCTGCTCTATGTCGACGGTGACCGCCTGCTGGTCTGGCTCAATCGCTGCGGCCGCGCCTGGAGCGCACCGATCGAAGTGCCGTTCGCGCCGCCTCCCGATGTCGCGACGCTCGAGCTGATCGACCTGCTCGGCACCGGCACTCCGGGACTGCTGTGGCGGCGGCGAGGCACGTCCGCACCCCGCTACCTCGATCTGGCCGTCGGCGACGGGGCGGGCAAGCCCTACCTCCTCGACAGAGTCGACAACGGCTGCGGCCTGAGCACCGAGATCTTCTACGCCGGCACGACGACGCTGCGCAACGGGCACGCGGGCGGCGGTGGCGACCGCTGGGGAACCTACCTCCCGTTCCCGCTGCAGGTGGTGCGCACCCTGCTCGACCGTGATGCGATCACGGGCGCCATCGCGCGCACCGATTTCGACTACGAACGCGGCTGCTTCGATCCGCTCGACCGCGTCTTCCGCGGCTTCGAGGCGGTCGAGGTCACCCGCGTCGGCGAACCGGGCATGCCCACGACCGTCCGGCGGACCTCGTTCCATCTCGGCGACACCGGAGGCCCCGCGACCGCGGTACAGCGCGACGAGACAGCGCGGACGCGGCTGCACGCACTCGCGGGCGCCACGGTCGGCGTCGACCTGTTCGTCCTCGACGACTCGGGGGCGCGGCATCCGATGAACCGCACCCGGATCGAGTGGGCCGCTCGCGATGAGTTCACGGATGCCGGGGGCGCTCGCGTGTGCTTCCCGCACCTGGTGTCTGCGACCTCGACCGACATCGCGGACGGCGGGCGCGACCGCGTCGAGGAGACCTCGTATGCATACGATCGGTTCGGCAACGTCGTCTCCAAGCGCCGTGCGCTGCGGTTCGACGGCGACGCGGAGAGCAGGAGCACGATCCAGGAGATCACCTACGTCGCCGACGAAGCGTCGTGGCTCGTCGGCCTGCCGACCCGCATCACCACGCGCGACGGCGACGGTGCGCTGCTGGGCGAGGAGAGCGTGCGCTACGACGGCCCGGCGTTCCAGGGGCTTGCCGAGGGGGAGGTCACCCGGGGCCTGATGACGCGCCGTATCGAGATGATGCTCGTGGGCGACCGGCTCCCTGCCGGTTACGCGGTGCGCATCGGCGCGGACTGGGGGCTCACCCGGATCGGCGAGAACTGGTTCCGCACGATCGAGTCGGTCCAGCGCGACGCCGCCGGGAACGTCGTGGCCCAAGCCGATCCGACCGGCGGCCGCACCACCATCGAGTACGACGCTGATCGCGTGTTCCCGGTGCGCAGCGTCGATCCGCTCGGCCGCGCCACGACGGCACGGTTCGATCCGCGCACGGTGCAGCCGCTCGAGGTGACCACACCCGACGGCGTGCGCACGCGCTACGAATACTCCGCGTCCGGCCGGCTCGTCGCCCAGTTCGACACCACCGCGGACGGAACCGAGGCGCTGACCGGCTTCTCGGCATCGCACGCGTACGACCCGTCGACGCCGCAGCAGCCGGCGCACACCGTCTCGGTTCGACCCCGCACGGCCGGGCGGACGGTCGCCGAACTCGCGCAGGCCGACCCCGCGGCGATCGCCGACGCCGCCGTCGAGATCGTCTACGTCGACGGGCGCGGGCAGACGGTCCAGCGATCCGCCCCTGCCGGTAACGACCGCGGCGAGTGGGTGATCGGGGGACGAGCCCGGCGCACGCCGGACGGCGCGGCGCTCGAGGAGTTCCCGAACGACCTCGCCGCCGCTCCCGGCTACCGGGCCGAACTGCCCCAGGGCGCGTCGGTGCGCTACACCTACGACGGCCTCGGCCGCGGCGTGCTCATCGACCATCCGGACGGCGGCCGGCTGCGGGTCGCCTATCTCGGCGATCGCATGCTGCGGTGGGATGCCGAGACCGCCGATGATGAGGCACCCGTCGTCGAGCACTACGACGTGCTGGGGGCGCTCGTCGCCGTCGACACGCCCCT
>NZ_DASUNI010000101.1:0-3278 GCF_036277215.1 Microbacterium sp.
CGGGTGTTCGAGCATTGAGGAAGTTGCCCGCCACAGGACCGTCGACGCATGGCATGGCGTAGCGTTGTCACGGGGCGGGGCGACCAAAGGGGGATCGTTTTGGCGGAGCGTACACAGGCAGAGCAGGCGGCTCGGGAGACATCCGAGCCGACCACGCAGCCACCGGGGAAGTCCACTGATGCGCAGAAGCGCGATTCGGGCAGCTCCGACGGATCCGCGAGGCGTCCGCCCGCGAAGGCCGACGCCGGCGCGAAGACGCAGCCCGCGCAGACCGACGAGGTCGCGAAGCTCCCTCAGGCCAAGGCCGCGCAACCGGCCGGGCCGCCTCAGACCAAGGCCGAGGCACTGGTCAGGGCCATCTCCAACGTCGGCAAGCTGGCCGCGTCCTCCGGACGAGAAGACCTGGCAGCTCGCCTCGACCAGACGCAGGAGCGTCTACGCGACCCGAACGTGCGCGTCATCGTGGTCGGAGAATTCAAGAAGGGCAAGAGCAAGCTGATCAATGCGCTCGTCAACGCCCCGGCCTGCCCCGTCGACGACGACGTGGCCACGAGCGTGCCGACTTCGGTCGGCTACGCGGAGCAGCCATCCGCTGCGATCCTGGTGCACCACGAAAGCGGTGCCCCTGGCAACCTCGAGCGGCAAGAGGTGCCGCTCAACGACCTCGCGGACCTCGTCTCGGAGAAGGGCAATCCGGGCAACGAGCGACGCATCGTGTCGGCCGAGGTCCTGCTTCCCCGGGAGATTCTGAAAGGTGGCTTGCGGATCGTCGACTCGCCCGGCGTCGGCGGGCTCGATTCGTCGAATTCTCTGACCACCCTGGCCGCACTCTCCTCGGCGCATGCCGTGCTGCTCGTGTCGGACGCCTCGCAGGAGTACACCGAACCCGAGATCCAGTTCCTGAAGCACGCCATGCGCGTTTCACCGAACGTCGCCGCGGTGCTGGCCAAGACCGACCTCTACCCCGACTGGCGTCAGATCGAGAGCCTCGATCGCTCGCACCTGGGCGATGTCGGCGAGGTCCCCATGTTCACCGTCTCGAGCGACCTTCGCCTGCTGGCAGCCGAGCTGCAGGACCGCGAACTCAACGACGAGTCCGGCTTCCCTGCGCTCGTCGCACATCTGCGGCGTGAGGTCCTGGAGCGGGCCGAGGTGATCCACGAGCGCGCAGCGGTCCACGATCTCGCCTCGGTCGTCGACCAGCTCACCATGTCGCTCCGTTCAGAGCTGAACGCCCTCGAGCACCCCGAGGACACCCCGCGGCTGATAGCCCAGCTCGAGGACGCAAAGGCCCGCGCCGACGAGTTCCGCGGACGTTCGTCGAGGTGGCAGGTGACGCTCAGCGACGGCGTAGCCGACCTGATCTCCGACATGGAGCACGACCTGCGCGACCGGCTGCGCAAGGTGCAGCGCGAAGCGGAGCAGTCCATCGACGAAGGAGACCCGGGCCCGATCTGGGATCAGATCACGGAGTGGCTCGACCAGCGCGTCTCGGCAGCCGTGTCCGAGACGTTCGTGTGGACGGATGAGCGTTCACGCTGGCTGTCGGAAGAGGTCGCCGAGCTGTTCGCCGAGGGTGGGAACGAGCTGCCCGTCATCGAGGTGGGCAACACCGAGGGTGTTCTCGACCCCGTCGAGGGAATCGCGAAGCTCAACCCCGGGCGCATGGGCGCGGGCGAGAAGATCTACATCGGCGTCCGCGGATCGTACGGCGGCGTGCTGATGGTGGGTCTGGCCACCGGCCTCATCGGCCTGTCGCTGATCAACCCGCTGTCGCTGCTCGCCGGTGTTCTGGTGGGGCGGCGCGCGTACCGTGAAGACATGGGCTCCCGGCTGACGCGCAGGCAGTTCGAGGCGAAGAACCTGGTCCGCCGTTACATCGACGAGGTCACCTTCCAGGTGAGCAAGCAGCTCAAGGACCGGCTGCGGCTGGTCCAGCGCTCCGCGCGGGACCACTTCGGCGGCATCGCAGACGAATTCCACCGCTCGCTGTCGGAGTCCGTGCTCGCCGCCAAGCAGGCCGCCGGAACCTACACGGCCGACAGAGACCAGCGGATGAATCAACTGCAGACGCAGATCAAGCAGCTCGAGACGCTTCGGGCGGAGATCCCCGTCCTTCCGCCGGTGGTGCGCAGGGAGGCAATCAGCCGGTGAGCATGACGGTGCGCGACGAGGCGAGCGATCTCATCAAGTCCGCTCTCACGGTTTACGCCGACGACCCGGCTGCAGTTCGGGTCATCGACGATCTCGACCGCCGCCTGAAGGAGCCTTTGCGGCTTGCGCTCGCCGGAATGGTCAAGGCGGGAAAATCGACGCTGCTGAACGCCATGCTGGGGGAGCAGATTGCTCCCACGGATGCCGGTGAGTGCACGAGGGTCGTCACCTGGTACCGCTATTCCGCGACGCCCTACGTGACGTTGCATCCGATCGATGGGCAGCCGCGGCGAATGCCCGTCAAGCGGGAGGACGGCAAACTGGTGCTGAGCCTCGATGGAATCCCCGCCGAGGAGGTTCGGTTCATCGACGTCGGGTGGCCGTCTTCCGGCCTCCAGTCGGTGATCCTCATCGACACACCCGGGATCGCATCGCTGTCGCAGGAGACATCAGCGCGCTCGACGACCTTCCTGACGCCCGAGGAATCCCCCTCGTCGGCCGATGCGATCGTGTACCTGCTCCGCCACCTGCATGCCTCGGATCTCAAGTTCCTCGAGGCGTTCCGCGACACGGCGGCAGGTGTGTCGCAGACCGTCAACGCCGTCGCCGTCCTGTCGCGGGCCGACGAGGTGGGTTCCGGTCGCATCGACTCCCTTCTCTCGGCGAGCAAGGTCGCGCGCCGCTACGAGCGCGACGGTGACCTCGGCTCACTCGCGCTGGGAGTCACCCCGGTCGCGGGCCTCCTCGCGGAAGGAGCACGCACGCTCCGTGAGAGGGAGTTCGCGGCGTTCCGTGAGCTCGCCGCACTCGACAAGGCTTCTCGCGATCGGCTCCTGGTGTCGGCGGACCGCTTCGTGCGGCCGACCGACGTGACGACCCTGAGCCAGGAGGCCCGGCGCGAGCTGCTCGGACGGTTCGGGATCTTCGGTGTGCGGTTGGCCACGACACTGGTCCGCGCCGGCGCCTCGGACTCATCGCAGCTCGCCGAACGACTCGTCCAGCAGAGCGGGCTGAACGAGCTCAACCAGTTCGTCCGCAATCAGTTCCGCACCCGCGCAGCGGCTCTCAAGGTGCGCGGCGTCCTGGACGGACTGGACAGGCTCGTCCGCGAGAAGCCGCGCGAC
>NZ_DASUNI010000102.1:0-2280 GCF_036277215.1 Microbacterium sp.
TGCTCCGTGCAGATTGATCTCGTTGGGCCGGGGCAGGGCGCGGAAGTCGTCCCGCCACCGTGACCGAAAACGAGACCAAGAACGCCTTCAGCGACCCAGAATCAGCCCGTTCCCGCCAGTGCCAGCCGGTATACTCGACCCATGAAAAACGCGGAAATCCGCGGGATCTTGCGGCAACACGAAAGGGATCTACTCATTCCGACGAGCTACCGTTGTTCTTGGTTCGAGTCCAGGTACCCCAGCAAGAGATACAGCCCCGTTCATCGGGGCTTTTGTCATATCGGGACCCATTCTGCAAGAACTACCGGCGGCCCTTTGGCGGGTGCACAATGGCCCGATGGACACCCTTCCCCCCGCCGACGACGAGGATGCCGCCGAGCTCACCGCGCTGCGCATCCGCGCCTACGGACCCGACCCCGATATCGCGTCGGACCCCGACGCCCAGGCCCGCCTCGATGTTCTGGAGCGCGACTTCGCCGAGAACGATCGCGCAGTTCCGGACGACGAGGCCCCTGAGGCGAGCGGCGGGTCCTGAGCCGCAGCCGACGCAAGGCCCTGTCACTCGCGTCGACGCGGGTGGACAATGACCCCGTGAATGGGGGACACACGCTTGCCGACGAGCTCGCCGCACTGCGGCGGCGAGCGTATGGTCCGAACGCCGACATCGGTACGGATCCGGTCGCGCAAGCACGCCTCGTGGAGCTGGAGCGACATTTCGCGCGACGAGGACGAGCCACATCAGACGAGGCTCCGACGGGTGAGACCGGCGATGGCCCCGGTCCAGGCGTCCGCGGACCGAGTCCGCGGGGAGCAAACCCGCAGCTCGATCCACTGCCACCGGTAGCAGACGTTCCCGCACCGCCCGCTGGGCGGATCGGGCGTGCACTGCCCTTCATCGCGATCATCGCGTCGGTCGTGGCTGTGGTCGCAGTGGTGACGCTGGCGTACGAGCGATTCTCCCGTCCGCAGCCGGTCGCGCATCTCGAGGCACTGAGGAATGTCCCCCGCGGAACCGACCTTCCCGTCGTGGAGCCGCAGGATCTGCAGCGTTGGGAGGTGACGGATCCGGGGTTCATTTCTCACGGCGAGTACGGCGCCATCGACGCCTGGGAGATGACCGGAGCCGCCCGCCGTCGATGCCTGGTGGTCAGCGTGGGCGGTGAGGTGGTAGGGGTCGGATGCACGGCGCCGACCATCGATACCGTGGTGGACGTCCTCAGCGTGAACAGCTGGATGCCGGAGGCGCCGGAAGGCGGCCGGATTCCGTCGCAGTCGACTGTCCGCTTCGTCCTGCACGACGATGCGATCGATGTCTACCTGGGCCTCATCGACAACACCGCAGATTGATGCGGCCCACCCCTCGCCTCGCCGGTGTGTCGCGCGGATAATGATGGCATGGGCGCGACGCGGGAGTCGTCCTCCCGAACGGATGCCGCCGAGCTCGATGAGCTGCGGCGACGCGCGTACGGTCCGGACGCAGACATCTGGAACGACGCGGAGGCCATCGCGCGCTTGGCCGAACTCGAGCTGATGTCGGGTCACGGCGCGGCGTCGGAAGAGACGACCACATCGGGATCCTCCATCGAACCGGCGGACTCTGCCGCACCGTCAGCGACCGACATCGAAGCGTTCGGGGAAACGAAGCCGATCGCACGCGCTTCTCGGCGTCGCCGCCGGGCCGCGATGATCGCGACGGTGGGACTCGTGGTGGCGGCGGTCGGCTCGACCCTCACCGCCGGCTCATCCGATGTCGTGCTGTATCGGCAGCTGGATGTTCCGCGAGCCGCCGCGGAGCAGCTCAGCGAGGTCGGACAGCTCGGGTACCTCGGAATCGCTCAAGGCGACGTGCGACTGTACGACGAGTTCCGGGGCCTGAACGTATGGAGTGCGCCGCGGGGGAGCAGCACGACGTGCCTTTTCGTGACGTCTGCAAGTCCGCCGCGGTGGCGAGTCGACTGCACGCCTTGGGACGGCGAGCCCACGATCGATCTGCTCCAGTACCGCGAGGACTCCCGCCTCGCAGGTCTCGAGGCCCTGGGCGACGTGCCGGTCGGCCACGTCCTCCGGCTGGCGCTGCGGGACGGCGCGGTCCTCGTCCGGGTCGTCGAGGCGCCGACCATGCGGTCGATCGACGGCTGAGCTTCGGCCGAGTGCGTGGCCGCGGACGATAATCGAAGCATGGATGCGCCGCCACCGTCGTCCGAGCGCCAGCGGGAGCTCGCCGAGCTGCGCTCGCGGGCGTACGGCCCGGATGCCGACATCCACCTCGACACGACCGCC
>NZ_DASUNI010000103.1:0-2319 GCF_036277215.1 Microbacterium sp.
GCCGTGCGCGTCGATGACGCGGGTCCGATCCGATCGGAGGCCCGCCATCTCGGCATCGCTCCCGACGACGATGAAGCGGCCATCCCGCACGGCCAACGCACTCGCGTCCTGGCCGCCCTCCTCGAGGGTCGAGACTCGCGCGTTTGTCACGATCAGATCCGCGTCAACACCCGCCGGCCGCATGGTGCCCTCCGTTCAGTCGAGACGATTACGTCGTTACCGTGTGGGCTACGGGCACGACGTACTCAGGCCACAGCGTCGACGGCGCACCGTGTACCATCGTGTACGCGTACTCGACACCAACCCCGTAGGCGCCAAAGTGGGATTTCACGATGTCAACGACCGCGTCGTACGTTTCGCGCGCAGCCCAATCGCGCTGCCACTCGAGCATCACGGAGAGCGCCGTGACCGGCTTCGCTCCAGCCTGGATCACACGCTGCATCGCGTTCTCGTGAGCCAGCTGACTCACGTCGCCGCAGCAGTCTTCGACGACGTACACGTCGTAGCCATCGTGAATGGCCTGGACGGTGGGAAGTGCGACGCATGTTTCCGTCCAGAGGCCGGCCAGCACAATCTTCTTGCGGCCGCTCTTCCTGATGGCGTCGACGAAGGTGTCGTCGTCCCATGAGTTCATCGTCGATCGTTCGATTGGCATCTGGTCGGGGAAGACCGCCTGGACCTGCGGCCACAGGTGCCCGCTGAAGGCCTTCGTTTCCACGGTCGAGAGCACGACGGGCACGTCGAACACCCGGGCCGCCTTCGAGAGCACGACGTTGGCGTTGATGATCGCCTGCCGATCGAAGTTGGCGACGCCGAAGAGCATCTGAGGCTGCAGATCGATCAGCGCTACGACGCAGTTGTCCGGTGTCAGCAGGCCCTTCTCACTGCGAGGCGCGAGGCGGTTCGTGCGCGACATGGCATCCTTCTCCGTTGACTGGGCGCACCGGGAGCGCGGTAGCGCCGGTTAGAGGTCCCGGGTGATCTCCGACAGAAACCAGGCTCGTTGCTGTGCCTCGTCGATCCAGGTTTCGGTGAGGCTTGCGGTGGCGACGTCGCCGTGTCGGTCGCACAGCTCATGCACCGCCTGCAGGAGGCGCGCGAGGTGGCGGTTGTCATCGCGGAGCTCGGTCAACATCTCGATCGCGGCAACCGCTTCTTCGTTGTTGTCCTGCAGCCGCTGATGACGCGAGATGTCGCTGACGGAACGAACCGCAGTACCCCCGAGCTTTCGGGCTCGCTCGGCGATCACGTCCGTCATGGCGAAGATCTGTCCCGCCTGCTCATCGAGCAGGAGGTGGTAGTCGCGAAAATGGGGCCCGCCAATGTGCCAGTGGAAACTCTTCGTCTTCACGTAGAGCGCGAACACGTCGGCCAGGAGCCGACGCAGCGCGTCCGTGACCTCCACCGGCGCAGCGCGCCCGAGGTCTGATGTGAGCTCGTTTGTAACTTCCACGTGGCCTCCACTGCGATGCTTGCGTGCCGCAGCCCTCACCCGGGGCTCGCAGGACGGAGTGTAGGAGGTCGGCAAGGACGTGATCTATAACGGGTTTCCATGATCCCGCCGGCGCTGTATCGGGATTACGCTGAACCGTACGGAGGGCTGCCGTGAGCACGCCAGATCGGATCGTCTACGTGGTGGATGACGACGAGCGCGTCTGCGAGGCGCTATGCGAACTGCTGTCCGCGGTCGGGGTCCCAGCGGTCACGTTCGGCTGCGCCGCCGATTACCTGCGGTACGCGAAGCCCGATCTTCCCGCGTGCCTGATCCTGGACATCGAGCTGCCGGACGTCAACGGACTGGAGTTTCAGCGCCAACTCGAAGCAGCCTATCACCCACCCATCGTCTTCATCACCGGCCACGGGGACATCCCCTCGTCCGTGCGCGCGATGAAAAGCGGAGCCGTCGATTTTCTGCCGAAGCCTTTCGGCCGACAGGACCTCGTGGATGCCGTGAACAAGGCGATCGACGAGGATCGGCGAACACGGCTGCAGCGTGCCGAGCGTGCGCGGCTGCAAGAGCGTTACCGGACGCTCACTCCGCGCGAGGCTGAGGTCATGCCGTTAGTGGTCAGCGGTCTTCTCAACAAGCAGGCCGCGGCGGAACTCGGCATCAGTGAGGTCACGCTCGAGATTCATCGACGACGGATCATGCAGAAAATGTCGGCGGCGTCGTTCGCCGACCTCGTCCGGATGGCGGCGCAATTGAAGGTGGGGCCCACGGAGCCGAGGACAGCGTGAATTCGACACGATATGTTGTGGCGGTTGTCGATGATGACGATCGGATGCTGGAGTCCCTAGGAAATCTACTGGAGTCCGCGG
>NZ_DASUNI010000104.1:0-15082 GCF_036277215.1 Microbacterium sp.
CGGCTCACCGCATTGAGCGGTGGCTCGGTGGTCTTCGAGCTGAGTGACGTCGGGTACGGCGACCTGTCGCCGTACCAGTCGCTGGGTGAAGGCACGTACACCGTCAACATGAACCCAGCCGGAACGGACGACTGGTCGACCGTCGCCATCTCCGACACCGTCACCGTGCGTGCGTCTGCCGCCAGCACCGTGGCGGCGTACGGCCCCACTGCGACGCTGCAGCTGCAGGCGTTCGACGACGACCTCACGGCGCCCGCGGCGGGCAGCGCTCGCATCCGCCTCATCCAGCTGTCGACGGTCACACCGACCGTCGACGTCGCCACCTCGACGGGGGTGTCGATCGCGGAGGACGCCCTCGCCGGCTCGGCCACACCCTACACGGAGGTACCTGCGGGGTCGTGGACGATGACGCTGACCGGGGAGGGAGTGACCGACACGGCGACGGTGGACCTCGAATCGGGCAGCGTCTACACCCTCTTCGTGCTCGACACCGCGGACGGCGGGCTGACCATCCTGCCGATTCACGACAGCGCCGCGGCGGCCGTCGTGCCGATCGGCGGCGTGGACACAGGCGGCGGCTGGCTCTCCGGCGCCCAGGTCGCAATTCGTCACACCGCGCCGGCACCTCGGGGGTGGGCAGCGTTCTGATGCCCGTCGCAGGTCGCCGGTCCCTCGCCGCCGTGGCGACCGGGATGCTCGCGCTGGTCCTGCTGGTGACAGGCTGCGCGGGAACGGCTGCCGACGGCAGCCCGGACGGAACGAACGCGGCGGCCGCGGCATCCCCCGATCCGCTGTCGGCGGGCGGGATGCAGGACCCGCGTCCGCGAGCCGCGCCCGACGTGGCGGGCGCCCCGATGGGGATCAGCATCCCGGCGATCGGGGTGGAGTCGGCACTGGAAAGCCTCGGCATCGACGGGGGTGGCCGCCTCGACGCGCCCGTCGACTACGACACGGCCGGGTGGTACGCCGACGGAGTCGTGCCGGGTGCGGTCGGACCGGCGATCATCGCCGGTCACGTCGATTCCCCCACCGCACCGGCCGTCTTCGCCCGAATCGCCGAGCTCGCCCGGGGCGACGAGGTCTTCGTGACCATGTCAGACGGCTCGGTCCTCGGCTTCGCCGTGACCGGCATCTCGCAATCGCCCAAATCGGAGTTCCCGACCTCGGACGTGTACAGCAACGTGCCGGTGCCAGAACTGCGCCTGATCACCTGCGCGGGCGATTTCGACTCCTCGGCCGGGCACTACACCGACAATCTGGTCGTCTTCGCCGCCTTGCAGGGCTGACCGGCGAGCCGCTGCGGCCGGTCAGCACGACCTTCGCCCGGTACACTGGTGCCTGCGAGAGGGAGTATCCCGTCATCGCGTGTCCGTCATCACGGGAGCCATCGCCGCTTCCCCGGGCACGCACCACGGCAGCCGATCCAGGATGCCGCGGGGGAGAGACTTTCGGGATTCGATCGACCCCGCCCCTTCTTGGAAAGGCCCTGCATTGGACCTCGTTCTTCCCCTCTGGTTCGAAGTCGGCTCACTCATCGTGCTGACCCTGATCCTCGCCGCCGACCTCCTGCTCATCCTGAAGCGCCCGCACATCCCGTCCACTCGGGAATCGACGCTGTGGGTGGTCTTCTACGTCACGCTCGCGCTCATCTTCGCCGGCCTGATGTGGATCTTCGCCGGTGGTGAGTTCGCGGGGCAGTTCGTCGCGGGCTGGCTGACCGAATACAGCCTGTCGATCGACAACCTGTTCGTCTTCGTGCTGATCATGAGCCAGTTCGCGGTGCCGCGCCGCTATCAGCAGGAAGTACTGATGGTCGGCATCATCATCGCCCTCGTTCTGCGCGGAGCGTTCATCCTCGTCGGCGCCGCAGTGATCGAGAACTTCAGCCCGATCTTCTACCTCTTCGGCGCTTTCCTGGTGTGGACCGCCTATCGCCAGGCGTTCCCGGGCGGCGACCACGACTCGGACGTCAAGCAGGAGAACTTCGTCGTCCGGATGCTGCGCCGCACGATCGACATCAGCGATCATTACGACGGGGCGAAGCTGCGCACGGTCGTTGACGGCAAGAAGATCTTCACCCCGATGATCATCGTGTTCGCCGCGATCGGCGTCACCGACCTGCTGTTCGCCATCGACTCGATCCCGGCGATCTTCGGCATCACGACGAGCCCGTTCATCGTCTTCACGGCGAACATCTTCGCCCTGATGGGCCTGCGCCAGCTCTACTTCCTGCTCGGCGACCTGCTCGACCGCCTGCGCTACCTGCACTACGGCATCGCGTTCATCCTGGCGTTCATCGGCCTGAAGCTCATCTTCCACGCGATGCACGTCAACGAGCTCCCGTTCATCAACAACGGCGAGCACATCGAGTGGGCTCCCGAGATCTCGACGTGGATGTCCCTCGCGGTGATCATCCTGTCGATGGCGGTGGCGACGATCGCGAGCCTCGTCGCCTCGGCGCGCGACAAGAAGGCGGGAACGGTGGTTGCCGCCGCGGCCGTGGTCGCGGACGAGAAGGGCACGCCGCCCACGGTCGAGCAGCCTGACCGCCACTGAGCGGGTGGTATTCTGACCGGATGCGGATCGCCCTCCTTCTCCTTCGCGGCCGCGGCGAGTCCTAGTTCTCAGGCCTTCCTCGTCGCGGAGTTCGTTCCGGGCTTGATCCGCCGTCATAGGAGAACGACTGACCATGAGCATTGACTCGACCGACGCATCCGGTATTCCCGAGCATCCGCGCACCCTCGCTGAGAAGGTGTGGGACGACCACCTGGTGGTCAAAGGCGAGAACGGCGAACCCGATCTCATCTACATCGACCTGCACCTCGTGCACGAGGTCACCAGCCCGCAGGCCTTCGACGGCCTTCGCGCGGAAGGGCGGCCGGTACGTCGCCTCGACCTGACCATCGCCACCGAGGACCACAACACCCCGACGCTCGACATCGACAAGCCGATCGCCGACCTGACCAGCCGTACGCAGATCGAGACGCTCCGGCGCAATGCCGAGGAGTTCGGCGTCCGCCTGCATTCCCTGGGCGACAAGGAGCAGGGCATCGTCCACGTCGTCGGGCCGCAGCTGGGCCTGACGATGCCGGGCATCACGGTCGTCTGCGGCGATTCGCACACCTCCACCCACGGCGCCTTCGGCGCGATGGCGCTGGGCATCGGCACGAGCGAGGTCGAGCACGTCATGGCGACGCAGACGCTGCCGCTGAAGCCGTTCAAGACGATGGCGATCACCGTCGAAGGGACGCTCAAGCCCGGCGTCACCGCGAAGGACATCATCCTCGCGGTGATCGCGAAGATCGGCACCGGTGGCGGGCAGGGCTATGTGCTCGAGTACCGCGGCAGCGCCATCCGCGCGCTCTCCATGGAGGGCCGCATGACGATCTGCAACATGTCGAGCGAGGCGGGCGCGCGCGCCGGAATGGTGGCTCCCGACGAAACGACGTTCGCCTACCTCGAGGGGCGTCCGCATGCGCCGAAGGGCCAGGACTGGGAGGACGCGGTCGCCTACTGGCGCACCCTTCCCACCGACGAGGGCGCGGTCTTCGACGCCGAGGTCTACCTCGACGCGAACGAGCTCGAACCCTTCGTGACGTGGGGCACCAACCCGGGCCAGGGCGTGTCGCTCAGCGATGTGGTGCCCGATCCCGCCGACTACGCCGACCCCAACGATCGCGCGGCCGCCGAGCGCGCCCTGGAGTACATGGCGCTCACGCCGGGGACACCGCTCAAGGAAGTGCCCGTCGACGCGGTCTTCATGGGCTCCTGCACCAACAGCCGCATCGAAGACCTGAGGGCCTTCGCGTCGATCGTGAAAGGACGCACGAAGGCCGAGGGCGTGCGCGTGATGGTCGTGCCGGGCTCCGCCCGCGTGCGGTTAGAAGCAGAGGCCGAGGGTCTGGACAAGGTCTTCACCGACTTCGGCGCCGAGTGGCGCTTCGCCGGCTGCTCGATGTGCCTCGGCATGAACCCCGATCAGCTGGCTCCGGGGGAGCGGTGCGCATCGACGAGCAACCGCAACTTCGAAGGACGCCAGGGCAAGGGCGGTCGCACGCATCTCGTCTCGCCCCTCGTCGCAGCGGCGACTGCCGTCCGCGGCACGCTGTCGAGTCCGAGCGATCTCGAAGACACGCCGATCTACGCGAGCGTCGAGGCGGGGGAGTTCTGATGGAGGCGTTCACCACGCACACCGGCATCGCCGCGCCGCTGAAGCGGTCGAACGTCGACACCGACCAGATCATCCCCGCCGTCTACCTCAAGCGGGTGACGAAGACCGGCTTCGAGGACGCGCTGTTCGCCGCCTGGCGTCAAGACCCGGACTTCGTGCTGAATCAGCCGGTTTTCCAGGGCGCGAGCATCCTGGTCGCCGGGCCCGACTTCGGCACCGGCTCGAGCCGCGAACACGCCGTGTGGGCGTTGCGGGATTTCGGCTTCCACGTGGTCCTGAGCCCCAAGTTCGCCGACATCTTCCGCGGCAACTCGGGCAAGCAGGGACTGCTGACCGGGGTCATCTCCGACGAGGATCTCGAGCGCATCTGGGCTGCCATCGACGCCGATCCCGGCATCCGGATGACCGTCGACCTCTCCGCCCGCGAGGCATCGATCGGCGATCTCCGGGTTCCTTTCGACATCGATGATTACACTAGGTGGCGGCTTCTCGAAGGGCTCGACGACATCGGGCTCACCCTGCGCAACGAAGACAAGATCGCGCAGTTCGAGGCTCGCCGCGAGGCGTGGCGGCCGCGGACCCTCCCGGTTCCGTAAACCCGGGCGGCCCGCCCCAGGTGCTGACACAGGCAGGGGGCGGAAATGCTCGGCGCTGTTCCCTCGAAGACACAAGTGAGGTTCCACCGGATGAAGACACTCCTAGGCGACGCATCAGATTCGAAGGCGGGAGACCAGGAGTTGTCCGGAGAGACGCTCGCGATCCGAGGCGGGCGGCCGCTGATCGGCCGTGTCGAGGTCAAGGGCGCCAAGAACCTCGCCACGAAGGCGATGGTCGCCGCGCTGCTGGGCGAGACGACCAGCGTCCTGCGCGACGTCCCGGGCATCAGCGACGTGCAGGTCGTCCGGTCGCTCCTGGAGGTGCACGGAGTGACGGTGCAGCAGGGCGACGAGGAGGGATCCCTCGTCTTCGACCCGAGTGGGGCCGTTTCGGCGCACTTCGAGGAGATCGACGCCCACGCCGGCGCGTCCCGCATTCCGATCCTGTTCTGCGGACCGCTGCTGCACCTGCTCGGCGAGGCGCTCATCCCCGACCTCGGCGGATGCCGCATCGGCGACCGGCCGATCAACTTCCACATGGACGCGCTCCGCGCCTTCGGTGCGATCGTCGACAAGACGTACGAGGGAATCCGCATCACCGCGCCGAACGGACTGACCGGCGCGAACATCGAGCTCCCGTACCCGAGCGTCGGCGCCACCGAGCAGGTGCTGCTGACAGCGGTGAAGGCGAAGGGAGTGACCGAGCTTCGCGGTGCGGCGATCGAGCCCGAGATCATGGACCTGATCGCGGTGCTCCAGAAGATGGGCGCGATCATCTCGTACGAGCCGAACCGCGTCATCCTCATCGAGGGCGTCGAGACGCTGCGCGGCTACGATCACCGCTGCATCTTCGACCGCAACGAGGCGGCCTCCTGGGCATGCGCGGCACTCGCGACCGACGGCGACATCTATGTCGGCGGAGCGAAGCAGCAGGAGATGCTCACCTTCCTCAACGTGTACCGCAAGGCCGGCGGTGAGTTCGACGTCCACGAGGACGGCATCCGATTCCGCCGCGGCGGCGCGCTCAAGCCCGTGGTGGTGGAGACCGACGTCCACCCCGGCTTCATGACCGATTGGCAGCAACCGCTCATCGTCGCCCTCACGCAGGCCCGGGGCCGGTCGATCGTCCACGAGACCGTGTACGAGAACCGGCTGGGCTTCACCGAGGCGCTCGTGCTGATGGGCGCGGACATCGTCGTGCATCCGCAGGGGATCGACAGCCCGGATCGCCGGGTTCCGCGCCGCGCCCTCGAGCAGGCGGCCGTCATCAACGGGCCGACCCCGCTGCACGGCGCCGATGTCGTCGTGCCGGACCTTCGCGGCGGCTACAGCTACCTCATCGCTGCACTTGCCGCAGAAGGCGAGTCGGTCGTCCGCAACGTCGGGATCATCCGCCGAGGCTACGAAAAGCTCTTCACCAAGCTCGACGCCCTCGGTGCTGACTTCGACGTCATCGGTTAGCGCGTGGCCACGTCCTCGCCGCGTCCGCGCGCGTCTGAAGAGAAGGCCAAGCCCAGCGTGTTCTGGCCACTCGCGGCAATCGTTGTGCCCCTGGTCAGCCTCATCGCCCGCGTCGAGATCATCGACGGCGAGAAGCTGCCCCGCGAAGGCCCCTACGTGCTGGCACCGAGCCATTCGACCGAGTTCGACCCGCTGATCGTCGCCCTCGCAGTGTGGCGGATGGGCAGAGCCCCGCGTTTCATGGCGAAGGAGAGCCTCTTCAAGGTTCCCGTCCTCGGGTGGGCGCTGCGCGCCACCGGCATGGTTCCGGTGGCTCGTTCGTCGTCGGCGTCGGCAGCCCGGCAGACGATCGCGGCTTCCGAGCTGCTCGTCGAGCACGGCCGCGGGGTCATCGTGTATCCCGAGGGCACGCTGACGCGGGATCCTGACCTGTGGCCCATGCGCGGCAAGACCGGCGCGGTGCGCCTCGCGCTGGCGGACGGCATCCCGCTCATCCCGATGGCGCACTGGGGGGCGCAGGACATCCTGCCCCGGTACGGGAAGCTCAGCCTCTGGCCGCTGCGCCGGCATGTCCAGGTGATCGTGGGCGACCCGGTCGACCTGTCGGAGTGGAGCGGCAAGCAGGCGCAGCCGGCGGCACTCGTGGCAGGCACCGACCGCCTCATGAACGACATCGCCCAGCTGCTCTCCCAGCTGCGCGGAAAACCCGCTCCCGAGAAGCGCTGGAATCCTGCCGAGCACGGGCAGAGGGAGACGGGTCGACTTGAGCCGTAGGGATTCCGCGCTGCCCCGCGTCGCGGTCATCGGCGCCGGCAGCTGGGGCACGACGTTCGGCAAGGTGCTCGCCGACGGGGGAGCGCACGTCACGATGTGGGCGCGCCGACCCGAGCTGGCGCACGAGATCAACGAAGCCAAGCGCAACAGCGAGTATCTGCCGGGCATCAACCTGCCCCGCGACATGGCCGCGACGCACCACCTCTCCGAGGCGCTGGAGGGCGCTGAGCAGGTGTATCTGTCGATACCGAGCCAGGCTGTGCGGCAGAATCTGAAGGCCGTCCGGGCGCTGGTCGCGAACACGGATGCGCCGATCATCTCGCTCATGAAGGGCGTCGAGCGCCGCAGCGGCCTGCGCATGAGCCAGGTCATCGAACAGGAGCTGCACTGCGATCCGTTCCGCATCGCGGTGGCATCCGGCCCCAACCTCGCACTCGAGATCGCGCGCGAGCAGCCGACCGCCGCGGTGATCTCGTCGACCAGCCAGGAGACCGCGGATGCCGTGGCCCGCCGCGCCCGCAACCGCTACTTCCGCACGTTCGTGAACACCGACGTCATCGGCACCGAGTTCGGCGGCGTGCTCAAGAACCTGATCGCGGTCGCAATCGGCATCGTCGACGGCGTCGGGTACGGAGAGAACACCAAGGCGTCGATCATCACGCGCGGCCTGGTCGAGATGACGGACTTCGCTGTCGCGCAAGGTGCGCACGTCGAGACTCTGCAGGGCCTCGCGGGTCTCGGCGACCTCATCGCAACGTGCCAATCGCCCCTGAGCCGCAACAACACGGCAGGTCGGCTGCTCGGCCAGGGCTACAGCTTCCAGGATGTCGTGAAGCAGATGAACCAGACGGCGGAGGGACTGGCGTCTGTGGCGCCCGTGCTGCAGCTGGCGCGCGAGGCCGGCATCGCGATGCCGATCGTCGAGCAGGTCAAGATGGTTCTCGACGGAACGATGAACCCGCGTGAGATCGCACCACACCTCACGACGGACGACGATGAGCCCCAGGGCGAGAGGACGCAGAATGGACAGGCCGGCGGTGGTGGTGCTCTTTGGAGGTCGCTCCAGCGAACACTCGATCAGTTCCGCAACAGCGGGCGGCGTCCTCCGCGCGATCAGCCGTGAGCGGTACCGCGTGATCCCCGTCGGGATCACGCGGGACGGTGTCTTCGTCCTCGAGGACGACGACCCCGAGAAGTTCGCGCTGGACGCCGACCGCCTGCCCGAGGTCGTCGACAACGGCACCCGGATCCTGTGGCCGGAGGGCGGCGCCGACCGCGCGCTTCGCGTTCGCCGCGCCGACGGTTCGACCGCCGACCTCGGTGCCATAGATGTCGTCCTGCCGATCCTGCACGGCGTTCACGGCGAGGACGGCACGGTGCAGGGCTTCCTCGACACCCTCGGCATCCCGTACGCGGGTGGCGGCGTGCTCGATTCCGCCCTCTGCATGGATAAGCACTTCATGAAGATCGTGCTGCAGGCCGCCGGCGTGCCGGTGTCGCCATGGGTCACCGTGACGCGGGCCGGCTGGGAGCGGGAATCGGCGAGCGTGCGCACGGATGCCGCCGCACTCGGCCTGCCGCTGTTCGTCAAACCCGCGCGGGCGGGGTCCAGCGTGGGCGTGTCGAAGGTGTCGGCGCTGTCCGAGCTCGGCGAGGCGCTCGAGCTCGCCTTCGCCGAGGATGAGAAGGTACTGATCGAGACGGCGATCGTCGGCCGCGAAGTCGAGGTGGCCATCCTCGAGGGCCGGAACGGCAGCGGGTCGCGTGCGTCGCTCCCGGGCGAGATCGTGCTGACGACACGCGAGTTCTACGACTTCGAGGGCAAGTACCTGGGCGGTGACGGCGCCGACGTCGTCTGTCCCGCGGATCTCACCGACGCCGAGATCGCACTGGTCCAGCAGCTCGGCATCCGTGCGTTCGACGCCGTCGACGGGCGGGGCCTCGCCCGCGTGGACTTCTTCCTCGCCGCCGACACCCTCTACGTCAACGAGCTCAACACGATGCCCGGTTTCACGCCCATCTCGATGTTCCCCAAGTGCTGGATCGCTTCGGGGATGACCTACCCCGAACTGATCTCGGAGCTCATCGACACGGCGCTCGAGCGGGCTGCGGCTTAGGTCGACGCCGCATCCGTGCACTCGGAGCCGTCGCTGGGCAGCACGGACACGACCTGCGACAACGTGTCCAGCACGGCGGCGCTGGAGACGACGTCGTTGTCCAGGTAGATCTCGACCGCCGGAGTGCGCCCGAAGGTGGTCACGCGATAGCGGGGCGCCTCGGCGTCGTCGATGATCCAGTCGACGCCGTTGACGCTCTGACACGGAAGCGTCGTCGGCCCCGGCGGTGTCACTCCGCAGGTGAGGATGACGGATGCCGGGTCACCCCACGCCCCGGTGGCCTGTGCGTCGGTCCAGCGCCGCGACTCGCCGTCCACCGTGCCCGGTAGTCGCACGGTGACGTCCGCGCACCCCGGGTCGTCCGCATCCTCGGCGGGCTGGAGCGCCACGGTCGAAGAGCACCCGGCCAAGAACGCCCCCATCGCCAGCACCCACGCGGCGGCGAGTACGGCGGAGCGGCGGGGCACGCTTCCAGGCTACCCGCGGCGGAGGCACCGGTAGCGTGGAGGAGTGAACTCCTCCGCTCTCGACCCGACCGTGGGGGAGCTGTCGGAGGGCGCGGTCCTGCGACGCATCCTCGCGCGGTTCCCGGCATCGGAGGCGCTCGTCGGACCGGGCGACGATGCTGCGGTGCTCGCAGCGCCCGACGGTCGCGTCGTCGCGACCACCGACACCCTGGTGCACGGCCCGGACTTCCGTCTGGCCTGGTCGAGCGGGTTCGACCTCGGCTGGAAGGCGGCCGCGGTGAATCTCGCCGACGTCGCCGCCATGGGTGCGCGCCCGACCGCGCTGCTGGTCGCCCTGGCGATGCCGAACGATACGAGACTGTCGTTCGTCGAGCAGCTCGCAGACGGACTCCGGGACGCGTGCGACACGATCGCTCCGGGTTGTGCGGTCGAGGGCGGCGACCTGACCGTCTCGGACACTCTGACGATCGCCGTCACGGCACTCGGTTCGCTCGACGGCCGTGCGCCGGTGCTGCGCAGTGGCGCACGGCCCGGCGATGTGCTCGCCGTCGCCGGTGAACTGGGTGCCGCGGCCCGCGGGCTCGCCATCCTGTTCGATCGGTTCCGCACGCCGTCGGGTGAGCCGGTGCCCATCGACGCCGGCGTGCTGAATGCCGACGAGGCGCGGAGCCTGGCAGCACAGCTGCGACCTGAGCCGCCCGTCGCGCTCGGCCCGGCCGCGGCGGATGCCGGAGCAACCGCGCTGATGGACGTCTCGGACGGACTCGTCCTGGACGCATCGCGGCTGGCCGCGGCATCCGATGTCACCGTCGACCTCGACTCATCCGCCCTCGGACGCGATCTGTCCGCCGCGCTGACCGGGGGAGAGGACCACGCGCTGCTGGCTTCGTTTCCGCCCGCCTCGCAGCTGCCGTACGGATTCCGCGCGGTCGGGCGCATCGTCGAGCGGTCGCAGCATCCGGTTCTCATCGACGGCGCGGTCCATGACGGCCGTGGCGGCTGGGATCCCTACCGCGACTGGGACGCACACGGGGGCTAACCGCTACGCGGCGGCGACGCGCACCCACCACAGCACGGTGTCGCCGTACCTCTTGTTCCGCGCATGCTCGAGACCCGCCGGCAGCGACGGGGTGGGCGAGCGTGACCCGCGCTCGATGATCACCGTCGCGTCGACGGCCAACGACGGGGCGAGCAGTGCCAGCGCATCGGCCATCTCCGCTTCGCCGAGGTCGTACGGCGGGTCGAGGAACACCAGGTCATACGGGCCCCTCGGACCGCCGAGGAAGGCCGACACGGAAGCACGGTGCACGTCGATCGCGGCATCCCGGCCCAACGACTTCGCGACCTTGGCGGCGTTGCTCTCGACGACGGCGGCGGCACGCGGTGACTTCTCGACGAGATCGACGGATGCCGCACCCCGACTGGCCGCCTCGAGCCCGAGCGCGCCCGACCCGGCGTAGAGGTCGAGCACCGCGGCACCGCGCAGCGCATCGGCCGACTCCAGCGCACCGAAGAGCGATTCGCGAACGCGATCGCTGGTCGGCCGGGTGCCGGCATCGGGGACCTCGAGGGCGATCGAGCCCGCCCGCCCGCCGATGATCCGTGTCACACGATCACGATAGCCGGGGCACGACGACGGGCCCCCTATGCTCGTGACCAGTTGCCCGAAGAGCGAAATCAACAGAGATGGACTCGCATGACCCGCACCCGCAGCAGCACCGTGTCCGCCCTCGTCCTGGCAGCCGTCCTGGCGGCCGGTCTGAGCGCGTGCGCCGGGGGCTCGACGACTCCGACCGCCTCACCCACTCCGACACCCACGCCGACTCAGACGACACCTCCGGCTCCCGAGCCGACCGAGCCTTCGACGCCGACCGCGGCGCCTGCGAATCTGCCGACGGACTGCAGCACGCTGGGCACCGAGTCGGTGCGTCAAGAGGCGATCGGCGACCTTACGCTGCAGAGCGATGGCACCGGCTTCGTCCGGCCGGTACCGGACGGCGCGACCCTCGTCCTGGGGTGCGACTGGATCGTAGGAGACAGCACAGGCATGCTTCTGCTGATCAGCACGGCGTCCGCCGACGCAGTCACGGCCGCGGCGGGGAGCATGCCGGATCAGGGGTACACCTGCGGCGTCTCGGACGACTTCGGCGCGACGTACTGCTACCTCGAGGGCGACGCGCCCGACACCGAAGAGGCGATCCTCGCCCGTGACGACGTGTGGATCTACATGTCGACGTCCAACCGCAACGGCCGCGCATTCCTGTCCGATATCGCCACGCAGATCTGGGGGTGACCCGGGTACGGCCCCGGTCCGTCGTCCTGCCTAGACTCGGAGCATGGCGGCCCTGACCCTCGAATCGCGCCTCGACGGCGCCGTCGGGGGCAAGACCGCGACTGCGCTCGAGAAGGCCTTCGGCATGCGGACCGTCGGCGACCTCCTGGCGCATTACCCCCGCAGGTATGCGAGGCGCGGTGAGCTGACCCCGATCTCATCGCTCCCGGTGGGCGAGCCCGTGACCATCGTGGCGGAAGTGCGCCGCGCGAGCGAACGGCGCATGCAGAACCGCAAGGGCTCGCTGCTGGAGGTCATCATCAGCGACGGCCAGGGCGAGCTGTCGCTGACCTTCTTCAACCAGTCGTGGCGCCTCAAAGACCTGCAGCCCGGCCGTCGGGGCGTCTTCGCGGGAAAGGTGGGCGAGTACCGCGGGTCAAAGCAGCTCACGCATCCCGACTACGAGCTCTTCGACGACGAGGAGACGGCACGGCTCACCGCCGAGGCGACCGCCAACCTCCCGATCACGATCTATCCGGCCACGAGCGCGATCGCGAGCTGGCAGCTGAAGAAGATCATCGACCTCGTCCTGGACGGACTCGGGCCGGTGGACGACCCCCTCCCCGACGAGCTGCGTCGCCGCGAAGGCCTGCTGGACGCGCGCACGGCCATCGAGCGCATCCACCGCCCCGACTTCGAGGATCAGATCGACCCCGCGCGCAGCACGCTGCGGATGCATGAGGCCTTCGTGCTGCAAGCGGCTCTGCTGCAGCAGCGGCAGTTCGTGCGCGCCCTCTCGGCGATCCGCCGGGAGCCCGGCGCGCTGCTGACGGATTTCGACCAGTCACTGCCGTTCGCGCGCACTCCCGATCAGGTCTCCGTCGGCGACCAGATCGCGCGAGACCTCCAGGGCGACTGGCCGATGAACCGGCTCGTGCAGGGCGAGGTCGGGTCGGGCAAGACACTCGTCGCGCTGCGCGCGATGCTGCAGGTCGCCCAGAGCGGCGGCCAGTCGGCTTTGATCGCCCCCACCGAGGTGCTGGCGGGTCAGCATCTGCGCTCCATCGCACGGATGCTGGGGCGCACGCTCGCACCGGAGCTCATGCCCACGCTGCTCACGGGTCAGATGCCGGCGGCCGAGCGACGGAAGGCGGCGCTGCGGACCGCATCCGGTCAGGCTCGCATCGTCGTGGGGACGCATGCGCTGCTGAGCGAGTCCACGACCTTCGCCGACCTCGGACTGGTCGTCGTGGACGAGCAGCACCGCTTCGGCGTCGAACAGCGGGAGTCGTTGCGCGCCAAGGGCGCTGCGCCGCACGCGCTGGTGCTGACGGCGACACCCATTCCGCGCACCGTCGCCATGACGGTCTTCGGAGACCTCGACGTCTCGACCATCCGGACGATGCCAGAAGGGCGCGCGGGCATCCAGACGTTCGTCGCCCCGCTCGCCGAGAAGCCGGCCTGGTTCTCGCGCGTCTGGGACCGGATCGCCGAGGAGGTCGGCAACGGGCACCAGGCATTCGTGGTGTGCGCCGCGATCGACGCCGAAGCATCCGTCAAGGACGACACCGCCGACGAACCGGTCGCGATCGTCGAGGGCGAAGCCCCGCGCACCCGCTGGGGTGTCGCACAGGTCGTCGACCTGGTGTCGCGGCACCCCGCCTTCGCCGACCTGCGCGTCTCTCCGCTGCACGGCAAGATGCCCTCCGATGAGAAGGACGCCATCATGCAGGCGTTCGCGCGCGGCGACGTCGACGTGCTGATCGCCACGACGGTCGTCGAAGTCGGCGTGGACGTGCCCAACGCGTCGACGATGGTGATCCTGGAAGCCGACCGCTTCGGTGTATCGCAGCTGCATCAGCTGCGGGGTCGGGTGGGCCGCGGCGGCGTGCCCGGACTCTGCCTGCTCGTCACCGAGGCGCCCGCCGGCACCCCGGCCCGCGAGCGCGTCGAGGCCGTGGCGGGCACGCTCGACGGCTTCGCGCTCGCGGAGATCGACCTCGAGTTGCGCGGCGAGGGCGACGTGCTCGGCGACGCGCAGTCGGGTGCGCGGTCATCGCTGCGCCTGCTGCGCGTCGTGACGGATGCCGATCTCATCGCGGCCGCGCGGATCGCGGCCGAGCAGGTGCTCGACGACGACCCGACGTTGACGCGGCATCCGGGTCTCGCCGCCGCGCTGGAGCGCAGGCTGGGAATGGAAGAGCGGGCCGCGCTGGCGAAGAACTAGCGCCGATAGGCTCGTGCCATGAGCAGCCGGATCGCCGTCGTCCCCGGATCCTTCGACCCCCCGACCCTCGGCCATCTCGACGTCATCCGTCGCGCGTCGGCGCTGTACGACGAGCTGCACGTGCTGGTCGTGCACAACCCGGGCAAAGAGGCGATGCTCCCGATCGCCCAGCGCCTCAGCCTCCTCGAGCAGTCGATCGCGGAGGACGGCGTCGACGGCGGAGTGATCGTCGCGGCATGGAGCGAGGGGCTGCTGGTCGACTACGCGACGGATGTCGGAGCCGGCGTCCTCGTCAAGGGGATCCGCTCGCAGGTCGACGTCGCATACGAGACTCCGATGGCCATCGTGAATCGCCACCTGGCTCACGTCGAGACCGTCTTCCTGCTGCCCGACCCCGCTCATGCCCTCGTCTCGAGCTCGCTCGTCCGGCAGGTCGCATCCTTGGGCGGCGATGTCTCGCCGTTCGTTCCGCCGGCGGTCGCCCGCTTTCTGGACACGAACCGGGAGAAGAGCTGATCCGCGCCGGCATGCGCGTCCGCAGGTAGCATTGACCCCCGTGAGAAAGCACCGCTCCGGCCCCTTCGTCGTCCCCGCGCGCGACATCGTCCACCACCCTGGCGAGATGCGCGAATTCACCCTCGACGTGCCCACGCCCGAGAAGTGGGGCGAAGGTCTGGTCAGCATTCCCGAGGGGGAATCCGTGATCGTCGATGTGCGACTCGAATCGGTCCACGAGGGCATATTGGCGTCGGGACGCATCGAGACCGAGTACGTCGGCGTCTGCGGGCGGTGCCTGACCGACATCGCCGAGCCGGTCGAAGTCGAGTTTCAAGAGCTTTTCGCGTACCCTGGAGAGGAAGCAACTGACTTCGAGGTTCAAGACGACCACGTGGATCTTGAAACTCTGGTCAGGGATGCGACCGTCTTGGCGCTTCCGTTTCAGCCGGTGTGTCAGCCGGATTGCCCCGGCCTCGATCCGGCCACGGGTGAGCGAATG
>NZ_DASUNI010000105.1:0-3797 GCF_036277215.1 Microbacterium sp.
ATCCTCTGCACAGGTCGCGAGGCTACGCGCGTGCCGCCTCGCTGACCCGTCGAGCGGCGGCCAGCGCCTGCTCGAGGTCGGCCTTCAGGTCATCGATGTTCTCCAGGCCGAGCGACAGGCGCACCAGGCCCGGCGTGACACCGGTGGTGAGCTGCTGCTCGGGCGTGAGCTGCGAGTGCGTCGTCGAGGCGGGGTGGATGACCAGCGAGCGCACGTCGCCGATGTTGGCGAGGTGGCTGAACAGGGTCAGCGAGTTGACGAACTCGCGTCCGGCCTCGACGCCGCCCTTCAGCTCGAAGGACAGCACGGCTCCGACGCCCTTGGGCGCGTACTCGTTCGCCTTCGCGTACCAGGGGGAGGTGGGAAGCCCCGAGTAGTTGACCGACGCGACGTCGGGCTGGTTCTCGAGCCACTCCGCGATCTCCTGCGCGTTCTGCACGTGACGCTCGATGCGCAGCGACAGCGTTTCGATGCCCTGGATGAGCAGCCACGCGCTCTGCGGTGAGATTGCGGCCCCGAGGTCACGCAGCAGTTGCACGCGCGCCTTGATGATGTACGCCAGGCCGTCGCCGACGGCCGCGGTGTAGCTCGCGCCGTGGTAGCTCGGGTCGGGCACGGTCAGGCCGGGGAACTTATCGACGTTCTTGGACCACTCGAACGTTCCGCCGTCGACGATGATGCCGCCGATGACGGTGCCGTGCCCACCGAGGAACTTGGTCGCAGAGTGCACCACGATGTCGGCGCCGAACTCGAAGGGCCTGATCAGATACGGTGTGGCGATCGTGTTGTCGACGATGAGCGGGATGCCGTTCTCGTGCGCGATGTCGGCGACGAGGCGGATGTCGAGGATGTTGATCTTCGGGTTGCCGATCGTCTCGGCGAAGAAGAGCTTGGTGTTGGGGCGCACCGCTGCGCGCCACTCCTCCGCGTCGTCCTGGTTCTCGACGAAGGTGACGTCGATGCCGAGCTTCTTCAGCGTGTACTTGAAGAGGTTGTACGTTCCGCCGTAGATCGAGCTCGACGAGACGATGTGGTCGCCGGCCTCGGCTATGTTGAGCACCGCGATCGTCTCGGCGGCCTGGCCGCTGGCGAGAAGGAGGGCGCCGGTGCCCCCTTCGAGAGCGGCGAGGCGCTCCTCGACGACCGCCTGAGTCGGGTTCTGGATGCGCGTGTAGATGTTGCCGAACTCGGCGAGCGCGAACAGGTTCGCCGCGTGGGTCGCATTGTCGAAGACATAGGAGGTCGTCTGGTAGATGGGCGTGGCGCGAGCCTTGGTCACCGGGTCCGGCTGGGCGCCGGAGTGGATCTGCTTGGTCTCGAAGCGCCAGTTCTCGGGTGCGGACATGTGCGTGCTCCTGCGGGTGTGTCGAGCGGCGGCGGCGGGCGCCGCGACCTGAACCGAGAGTATGGATCCGCCGCCTCTGTCAACAACGAGCGGGAAATGTTACGTAATACCCGGGCCTGTGATCGTGGGTAGCGTGGATGCATGACGGCGCGACGTGCAGTGGTGACAGGGGCCAGTTCAGGGATCGGCCAGGCGGCGGCGCGGGCGCTGCGCGCGAGCGGCTGGGACGTCGTCGGCGTCGCCCGGCGCGCCGACAGGCTGCAGACACTGGAGGCCGAGACGGGTGCCGTGGCGTTCGCGGCCGATCTCACCCGGCAGGAGGACGTCGACGCGCTCGCCGCGTGGCTCGGCGAGACCGGGCCGGTGAACGCCCTGCTGCACATCGCGGGGGGCGCACGCGGCACGGATCACGTCGAGGATGCCAGACCCGCCGATTGGCAGTGGATGTTCGACGTCAACGTGCTGTCCGCGCAGCGGCTGGTCGCGGCGCTCCTGCCGCACCTGCGGGAGGCCGCGGCATCCGCAGGGTACGCCGACACGCTGTTCGTGACCTCGACGGCGGCCTTCACCCCGTATCCCGGCGGGTCCGGCTACAACGCTGCGAAGGCCGCCGAGGGGATGCTGGCGCATGTGCTCCGGCTCGAGCTCAACGGCGAGCCCATCCGTGTCATCGAAGTCGCGCCCGGAATGGTCTACACCGAGGAATTCACGCTGAATCGGCTCGGGGGCGACCGGGATGCCGCGGAGCGGGTCTACGAGGGCGTCGAGGCGCCGCTGACCGCCGCCGATGTCGCCGACGTGATCGCGTACGCCCTCAACGCCCCCGGGCACGTGAACCTCGACCTCATCACGATGCGGCCTGTGGCCCAGTCGGCGCAGCACCTGCTCGCGCGAGGCCCGCTGCGGGTGCGCGGCGGCTCGGATTGACGTGCGGGCCTACGCTGAGATCGACCGACGAACGCGAACGGGGAGGCAGCCGGAATGGGTGACGCGTCGAACGAGCGGGAGCGGCTCTCCTGGGACCAGTTCGGCGAGGCCTCGCGCGAGCTGGCCCGGGCGATCCTCCGGGACGGATTCGCGCCAGAGGTGGTGGTTGCGATCGCCCGCGGCGGACTGCTGCCCGCCGGTGCGATCGCGTATGCGCTCGGCGTGAAGAACTGCGGAGCGCTCAATGTCGAGTTCTATACGGGCATCGGCACCGTCCTGGACGCACCGGAAGTGATCCCGCCCGCGCTGGACATCGCGTACCTGGACGGCCGTCGCGTGCTGCTCGTCGACGACGTCGCCGACAGCGGGCGCACGCTCGCCCTTGCCGTCGCGCTGCTGCGGGAGCGGGGCGCCGATGTGCGGTCGGTCACGGTGTACACCAAGCCGGGGTCGATCGCCACGCCGGACTACTCGTGGCGTGAGACGCCGCTGTGGATCGACTTCCCGTGGTCCTGGCAGGGCACCGTCCTGGACGAGCCGGTCGTCCCGGTCGCGAGTGCGGTGGCCGGCGTCGAGGGCGCTTGAGCTGTGGCGCAGTCGCTTGAACAGCTCGCCGAGGCGGGGCTGATCGACGCGGGGTGGGCGGACGCTCTTCAGCCGGTGGCCCCCGACATCGCCGCGCTGGGTGAACGTCTCCGGGGCGAGGTCGCCGCCGGACGGCGCTACCTGCCCGCCGGCAACCACGTGCTGCGCGCCTTCCAGCGGCCCCTCAACGACGTGAAGATCCTGATCGTCGGCCAGGATCCGTATCCCACGCCCGGTCACCCGATCGGTCTGTCCTTCGCGGTCGACAGTCATGTCCGGCCGCTGCCTCGCAGCCTCGCCAACATCTACCAGGAGCTGCACGCCGACCTCGGCATACCGCCGGCGCCGCACGGGGACCTGTCGGCCTGGAGCGATCAGGGCGTCATGCTGCTGAACAGGGTGCTCACCGTCGCACCCGGGGCCCCGGCATCCCATCGCGGCTGGGGTTGGGAGAAGGTCACCGAGCACGCGATCCGCGAGCTCGTCGCCCGCGGCGGGTCGCTCGTCGCGATCCTGTGGGGGCGGGATGCCGCGAACCTGCGTCCGCTGCTCGGGTCGACCCCCATCATCGAGTCGCCCCACCCCTCGCCGCTCTCTGCGAGCAGAGGATTCTTCGGATCGCGGCCCTTCTCGAAGGCCAACGACCTGCTTGAACGGCAGGGCGTCGCGGCCGTCGATTGGCGCCTTCCTGCCGGAGCGTAGGCTGACGGGATGCTGGAGGAGGAATACGACCGGGACCGCCGCCGGCTGCCTCGTCACCTGCGCAGGCTGCCCGCGCCGGAGCCCGAGTTCGCGTACACGATCCGGCCCGTCGAGGACCGCGACATCCCCGATATCCGCGAGATCTACAACTACTACGTCACGAACTCCGTCGTGACGTTCGACGAGAAGCGCTGGACCGTTGCCCAGTGGCGCGACAAGGTTGAGCACCTGCGCAAGC
>NZ_DASUNI010000106.1:0-4438 GCF_036277215.1 Microbacterium sp.
GCTTGCGATGCGCTTCTGGGTGAGACCCTGGGCCAGAAGGTCGGCCACCTCCCACCCCTGCTCGGAGCGGCGGTCGCGCAGGTCGACCAGAAGCCGCAGATAGGCCTCGGAGTCCTCGGCCGCGACCGGGTCCGCAGACGAGACCGCGATCCGGCCGTACGCCGACTTCGCCCGATCGACCGCGTCACGTGCGAGGACGAACACCGCGCCGCGTGCGGCCCGGATGTCGGGAGGCAGCGGCGTCTCGATCGCACCCACCCCGAGGCCGACGCTCCAGCGACCGTCCCGCAGCAGCTCGAGGCTGATGGTGAGCGCAGCCGCGGCGCTCGCGGTGAGGGTCTGCAGTTCGTCGCCGGCGTTGCGCTGGACCGGGAGAGTCAGTCGGTCCCCACCCACGCGTTCCACCAGGGCGGCGGCCCTGGGCACCAGATCGACATTCGACCTGCTGTCGCGTTGATCTGCGTTTATGACGAACATGGGCACCTCCGTGCCTGGCTTTGATAAGCGTAATAGCTTCATGTAGTGCGATCATGCTACACGACTTAATTATCGACCAGAATAAGTCGGCATGCTTATGTGGGGAGGATGAGGCTTCCCGACTACATCGTGTCGACGCCCATCGGTGGCGGACTCGACCCGGCAGGTGGCCCGGGGCCCCGCTGATAACCTGGCACGCGTGTCTTCTCCCGCTCTGACCTCGAGCGCGCCCGCCAACGATCCGACGTTCGAGAACGTCTGGGACGAGCTGGTGTGGCGCGGGCTCGTACACGTGTCGACCGACCAGCATGCGCTGCGCGCGCTGCTCGCCGGGCCACCCGTCGTGTACTACTGCGGCTTCGATCCGACGGCGCCGAGCCTGCACCTGGGCAACCTCGTCCAGTTGCTCGTGATGCGCCGGCTGCAGCTGGCGGGCCACCGGCCGCTCGGCCTGGTCGGCGGCTCGACGGGGTTGATCGGCGACCCCCGTCCCACGTCCGAGCGGGTGCTGAACACGAAGGAGACGGTGGCCGAATGGGTCGGGTACCTCGAGCAGCAGGTGGCGCGCTTCCTGAGCTTCGAGGGCGAGAACGCCGCCCGCATGGTGAACAATCTCGACTGGACAGCGCCGATGAGCGCGATCGACTTCCTGCGCGACATCGGTAAGCACTACCGCGTCGGCACGATGCTCAAGAAGGAGGCCGTCAGCGCTCGGCTCAATTCCGACGAGGGCATCAGCTACACGGAGTTCAGCTACCAGATCCTGCAAGGACTGGACTACCGCGAGCTCTTCCTGCAGTACGGCTGCGTGCTGCAGACCGGGGGAAGCGATCAGTGGGGCAACTTGACCAGCGGCGTCGACCTGATCCATCGGGCCGAGGGCAAGAGCGTCCATGCCATCGGCACGCCGCTGATCACGAACAGCGACGGACGCAAGTTCGGCAAGAGCGAGGGCAATGCGATCTGGCTGGATTCCAGCCTGACCAGTCCGTACGCGATGTACCAGTTCTGGCTCAACACCGATGACGCCGACGTCGCCGACCGACTCAAGGTGTTCACCTTCCTCACGCGCGCGGAGATCGAGGAGATCGTCGCCGCACATCACGCCGAGCCCTTCCGCCGCATCGGTCAGAAGCGCGTCGCGCTCGAGGTGACGAGCTTGGTGCACGGGCCCCACGCGACCGCAGCCGCGATCGCCGCATCCGAGGCGCTGTTCGGCCAGGGGGATATGACCTCCCTGGATGCCGGGACGCTGGCCAGCGCGCTGCGCGAGCTGCCGCACGCCGAGCTGCCGGTGGGCACGCCCGTCGTGAACGCGCTGCTGGACACCGGCCTCGTCGCCAGCCTCAGCGAGGCGCGTCGCGCGATCGCCCAGGGCGGGGTCTCGCTCGATGGCCACAGGGTCGACGACGATGCGGCGGTCGTGCGCGGCTCGCTGCCGGGAGGCGTGTCCGTTCTGCGTCGTGGCAAGAAGACGCTTGCCGGCGTCTTCGCCGCCGGTCGTTGAGCGACCACATTCAGGAACCGACCAGTCCGAGCGGCGCATGCCCCTAACCCCGAGTCACGCGGTCGTCGCCCTGCCGTTCCTGCGCTCGCCGCTGGTGCCGGCGGCGATCGCGGTGGGCGCGATGTCGCCGGATCTTCCGCTCTTCGTCCGCGGTCTGCCCCTGACCTACGGAGTCACCCACAGCTTCGTCTGGCTGCCCGTGACCATCGTCGTGGCCTTCGTCCTTCTGCTGGTCTGGCGGTGCGTCCTGCGTCCCGCGGTCCGAGACTTGTCACCACGATGGCTGGGGCGACGGCTTCCGGGCGAGTGGGATGCCGGGGCCGCCGCCTCACTGCGCGAGACCTTCGCCCTCCGAGTACACGTCGATCGAACGGGTTCCGGTGAGTGGTGCGCGGGGGAGCGGCCGTCTTGGCTGGGAGCCCTCCTGCTCCTCGCTTCGCTCGCCCTCGGCATCCTGACGCACATCGTCTGGGACCTGTTCACCCACGAGGGCCGGTGGGGAGCGGAAGTGCTCCCCGTCCTCGAGGAGCAGTGGGGACCGCTTGCCGGCTTCAAGTGGCTCCAGCACGGTTCCTCCGTCCTCGGTCTCGTGATCCTCGCGGTCGCCGCCGCCCTGTGGCTGCGAGGACGGGACGCCTCGGCATCCGCTAGCGGACTGCTGCCGGAATGGATCCGGTGGGCATGGTGGCTGTCGTTGCCGGCGATCCTCGGGGTCGCGTGGGTGGCCGGCCTGGTCGTCTTCGGACCACCCTCGGGCGAGTGGACCGCGGCACACCTGGCCTACCGTGTCCTGCCGAGGGCCTGCGCGCTGTGGGGACTGCTCACCGTTCTGCTGGCCGTTGCGGTCCAGATCGTGCGGGCGCGTCGGTCCCTCGTGCGTCTTTAGCGCTCTCGAGCACCGACGCGTTCCTGCGAGCGAGAGCGGAATCCAGCCGCCCACGCGGCATCGCGGGCATCGGGCGTGCAGCCGAGCGTCGTCCAGGCCTGCACCCGGACGCGTTCGCTGGGGTCATCCACGAGACGCGCGATGCGTCCGTGCGGATCGTCGAGGCCATGACGGCGGATGACCTTGAGGCTCATCTCCCGCACCCGCCAGGCAGGGTCCTCGAGGGCCGCCAGCACGATCGCGGGGCGGTCGGGCGGACCGACGTGCAGCAGACCCCGCGCGCCCCACGTGCGCGCCCAGTAGTCGACCCAGCCGACCGTGCCACCGAGCCAGGCGATGTCGGGCCACTCCGCGTCGTCATCCGCCGCGCGCCCGGCGAGCAGCTCCTCGCACCACGACACGACGCGACCCCGCCCGAAGAGATCGACCGCAGTGGCTGCCAGGTCCTTCGGCAGCGCATGCGGAGTCGCGGGATACGGCGCAGACGACATGGTCGGACGATACGCCCGTCTTCCGGACGCCGCCATCCCCGTGATCGCCGCAGTTCGGACGCCCGGTCACGATCGGCGACGAACGCGGCACGGTCGAGCCGGGCCTTCGCTCCTTCATCGGCGACCTGCGCGCAGCCGCCCAGGCGGCCGAGGCAGGGGTCGGACGGCTGGATGAAGCGCGGAATCACGGGCTTACGAACCGCGACACGCCCGGGCGGCGAGCACGATTTGCCCACCTCCCGCATCCCACGTAATGTATTCATTGTTCGCCCCACAGAAGCGCGAGAGGCCGCAAAGCTTCCCCTTCTCAAGCGGAGAACCACCTCCATCGAAGTCAGTGCCTAGCGCGCTGCAGACCTCCGGGTCTAAGATGGAAACCCCCCTCCAGTTGGAGCGCTCACGGGCTGTGCCCGGGTCGCGACGATCCGGCCACAGTCGATTTGACTGCGTCTGGAGGAGTGGGTAAGATAGAGAAGTTGCCCTGCAGGACGGCCGAGAGGCCAGAGGCGGGAGCATCCGATCCTTGAGAACTCAACAGCGTGCACTTGTCAAATGCCAAAAAACCTCGCGGTCAGCTTGCTGACCGATGAGATTCTTTTGAGATTAAACGGATATGTCAGCAATGACATCCGATCGTCAGTTCAAACTCGCTCGGCCGAACCCATTCCGGTTCGTTCGCAGCAAAATTCTTTTACGGAGAGTTTGATCCTGGCTCAGGATGAACGCTGGCGGCGTGCTTAACACATGCAAGTCGAACGGTGAAGGAGAGCTTGCTCTCTGGATCAGTGGCGAACGGGTGAGTAACACGTGAGCAATCTGCCCCTGACTCTGGGATAAGCGCTGGAAACGGCGTCTAATACCGGATACGAGCTGCGAAGGCATCTTCAGCAGCTGGAAAGAACTTCGGTCAGGGATGAGCTCGCGGCCTATCAGCTAGTTGGTGAGGTAATGGCTCACCAAGGCGTCGACGGGTAGCCGGCCTGAGAGGGTGACCGGCCACACTGGGACTGAGACACGGCCCAGACTCCTACGGGAGGCAGCAGTGGGGAATATTGCACAATGGGCGCAAGCCTGATG
>NZ_DASUNI010000107.1:0-9161 GCF_036277215.1 Microbacterium sp.
CGCGACCGCCAGCGCCGGGTTGCGTCGGCCGAGTGCCCAGGCCTCGACCCAGACGACCGTGAGGTCGTCGCGAGTGCCGTCCAAGAGCGTGCGGATCAGCGCCGCCATCCGCTGCGCCGGCCCGCTGCAACCCGCGAGGAGGCCCTCGATCTCGCTGATCTCGGCACCGACGAGATCGCTGTACACCCTGGCGACGAGGTGGTCCATCGAGGGCTGGTAGTGGGCGATCAGACCGGACGCTACCCCCGCGCGCTCCGCGACGGCGCGCAGCGTCAGCGCGCTGAGGCCTTGCTCTCGTGCCAGAAGCGTGGCTGCCGCGAGGATCTCCGCGGAGCGCTCTGCGGGTGACTTGCGCGTGCGTACCTTCGTCGAAGTGCTTGACATGTGACCGCCCGAATAGGTAGCTTCAGCTCTATTGATCGCTTGATCAATACTAGCCCAGAACGGAAGCGGATGACATGAGCATCACCGCACGACACGCCGGACCGCCGGCGACGCGCGGCGAGGGAGCCACGCAGACAGCCGACCTCAGCGATGCGGCAGGACACATCGAGACGCGCGGCATCGACTACATCCCTCCCGGCGAGCGCCATGGCAGCCCGCGCGCCCTCTTCGGCATCTGGGCCGCTGCGAACGTGCTGTACCTCAACTTCGTCTTCGGCGGCATCCTGATCCTGCTGGGCCTGGGTCTGTGGGAGTCCCTCCTCATCTGCGTCCTGGGCAACCTGTGGTGGTTCGTCATCGGGTGGATCGCGATCAGCGGTCCGGCGGCAGGCACGCCGAGCGTGATGATCATGCGAGCGATGTTCGGCGTGCGGGGCAACGCGCTGTTCGGCGCCGGTCTGGGTGTGCTGATCGGGCTGTTCTACATCGTCCTGAACGTCGCCTTCACCACGCTGGCGAGCGAAGCACTCCTGGCCAGCGTGGGCATCACGCTGCCGGACGGCCTCAGCATCCTGCTGCTTGTGGCGGTGTCCGTCCTCAGCCTCGTCGTCAGCGTCTTCGGACACGCCACCATCGAGAAGCTCAGCGGCTATCTCTCGATCGCCGTGGGCGCGTGCTTCGCCGCCGTCGCGGTGTTCGTCATCGCGGCCGCCGACTGGTCCTACGCGCCCGCGGCGCTGCCCGCCGGCGACCAGATCGCCCTGATGCTGCTCGGCCTGACCGTGGTCGCGTCGGGACCGCTCTCGTGGGGCACCAGCGCGGACTACTCCCGCTACCTGCCGGCACGCACGCCGCGGCGTCGAATCATCCTGTTCACCGCTCTCGGCGGATTCGTCCCGTCGGTCCTGATCGCCGGCCTGGGGGTCGTCGCGGGCACCTCGATCGACATGGCCGATCCGCAGACCGCGATCGCCGAGATCCTGCCCTCGTGGCTGTACCCGATCTTCCTGCTCGCCGTGATCGTCGGCACGCTCGCGAACAACGTGCTGTGCTCCTATTCGACCGGCCTGTACGCGCAGGCGTTCGTCCCCCGCATCCGTCGCTCCGTGTCCGTTCTGATCGTCGGGGTGGTGGCGGCGGTGCTGGCCGCGTACCTGCTGTACGGCGCACCGACGTTCCTGGACACCCTCAGCTATGCCATCGAGATCGCGGTCGCCGTGATGGGCCCGCTCGTGGCGATCTACGCGATCGACATCGTTCTTCGGCGCGGTCGCTACGACGGTCTCGCGCTGAACGACACCAGCCGCAACAGCCCGTTCTGGTACGCGCGAGGCTGGTTTCTCCCCGGCGCGGTGGCGATGCTGGTCGCCAGCACGGTCGCGGTTCTCATGGTGAACACCACCCTGTACACCGGCCCCATTTCGACGGCGCTCGGCGGAGCGGATCTGTCCTCGCTGGTGGGCCCCGCGCTCGCCGCGGGGCTGTACGCCCTGCTCTGGTACACGACGTCCCCCTACCGCGACCCCGCCGCGCGTCCCGCGCTCGCGTGGGCCGCTGCCGACGACCCCGATGCGCGCGCTCACCGCAGCGCCCAGGATGGGATCACCGCCGCTTCCGATGCCGCAGCGGACGAGCCCGTGAGGAGTGCACGATGACCTGGACCATGCCCGCCGAGTTCTCGCCGCAGGAGCGCGTGTGGATGGCGTTCCCCCGGGTCGGCAACACCCTCGGCGACGACGCGGCCTCCGCCGATCTGGCACGTGACACGTGGGCCGCGGTGGCCAATGCGGCGGCCGGCTTCGAGCCGGTCACGATGGTCGTCGACCCCTCGGCAGTCGCCGAAGCCCGGAAGCGGCTCTCGAACGAGATCGAGCTCGTCGAGGCTCCGCTGGACGACTACTGGATGCGCGACATCGGCCCGACCTTCGTGGTCGATGAGGACGGCGCACTCGGGGCCGTCGACTGGACCTTCAACGGGTGGGGCGCGAACGCCTGGGCGACATGGGAGCGCGACAACCGCATCGCCCAGACCGTCGCCGCGCTGGCGGGAGCCGAACATCTGCCCTCGCCTCTCGTGAACGAGGGTGGCGGCATCCATGTCGACGGAGAAGGCACCGTCCTGCTGACCGAGACCGTCCAGCTCGATCCGCGACGCAATCCGTACGCGACGAAGGAGCGCGTCGAGTGGGAGCTGCGGCGCACCATCGGCGCCACACGATGCATCTGGCTCCCCCGCGGGCTCACCCGCGACTACGAATCGGCCGGCACCCGCGGGCACGTCGACATGGTGGCGACCTTCGCCGCGCCCGGCCGCGTGCTGCTGCACTGGCAGAACGACCCGTCCCACCCCGACCATCGGGTCGTGCGCGAGGTGCGCGAAGTGCTCGAACAGGCGACGGATGCCGCGGGTCGGCGTCTCGAGATCATCGAGCTGCCCGCACCGCAGACGCTGCGCGACGAAGACGGCTTCGTCGACTGGAACTACGCGAACCACCTCGTCGTCAACGGCGGAGTGATCGCGTGCGGCTACGGCGAACCCGAGGCCGACGAGCGCGCCGCAGCGATACTCGGTGAGATCTACGGGCGCGACGTCGTGACGATCGACGCCCGGCCGATCCTCCAGCGCGGAGGCGGCATCCATTGCATCACCCAGCAGCAGCCGACGTCGGTGACCCCGTGAGCGTTTCGTCTCGCTTCGCTCGCTCAACGACCGGGCGCGCGGTCGTTGAGCGAGGGAGCGCAGCGACCGAGACGAAACGGACCGCATCATGATCCCTGTCGTCGAGGCCACCATCGCCGACCTCCGCGCCGCGCTCGAGTCGGGCGCGACCACGAGCGTCGAGCTGACCCAGGCCTACCTCGGCCGCATCCGGGTGTACGACCAGAGCGGCATCCGTCTCAACTCGATCGTCGAGCTCAACCCCGACGCGCTGACGGAGGCGCAGGAATCCGACCGGCGGCGCAGCGAGGGCGCAACACGAGGCCCGCTCGACGGCATCCCGTTCACCGCGAAGGACAGCTACATGGTGCGCGGGATGACGGTGGCCTCGGGCAGCCCCGCTTTCGCGGACCTCGTCGCCCGCCGGGATGCGTTCTCGATCGAGCGGCTGCGTGGCGCCGGCTGCGTGCTGATCGGGCTGACGAACATGCCGCCGATGGCCAACGGCGGCATGCAGCGCGGGCTGTACGGCCGAGCCGAAAGCCCCTACAGCGCCGACTACCTCACCTCCGCCTTCGGGTCGGGCTCGTCGAACGGATCGGGCACCGCGACCGCCGCGAGCTTCGCCGCGTTCGGGCTCGGCGAGGAGACCTGGTCCTCGGGACGCGCGCCGGCTTCGAACAACGCACTGTGCGCCTACACGCCGTCGCGAGGCGTGATCTCGGTGCGCGGCAATTGGCCGCTCGTCCCCACGATGGACGTCGTCGTGCCGCACACCCGTTCGATGGCCGACCTGCTCGAGGTGCTTGACCTCGTCGTCGCCGACGACCCGGAGACCCGCGGCGACCTCTGGCGCTCGCAGCGATGGGTGCCGATCCCCGCCGCGTCGGAGGTGCGACCACAGTCGTATCCCGCGCTGGCCGCCGACGCTGTCGGCGCTCTCGGGGGCCGGCGGTTCGGCATCCCGGCGATGTACCTCGGAGAGGATCCGGATGCCGGAACCGGTCGCGGCATCGGAGCCTCGACCGGTCAGCGCATCGAGCCCCGATCCTCCGTCATCGATCTCTGGCGGCAGGCGAAGGCCGACCTCGAGACCGCCGGCGCGGAGGTCGTTCTCGTCGACTTCCCCGTGGTCAGCAACTACGAGGCCGACCGGGCGGGGGCGCCGTCGATATTCGACCGCGGCATCGTGCCGGCCGACTACTTCGACGCCGAGATCTGGGATCTGTCGATGTGGTCGTGGCACGACTTCCTCGCCGCGAACGGCCAGCCCGGACTCTCGTCGCTCGCGGAGGTCGATGGGGCGAAGATCTTCCCGCACCCGGACGGCGCGCTGCCGGATCGGTACGGCTCGTTCGACCTCGACATCTCGGAGTACGTCACGCGCGCCCGCGCCCAGGGGGTCGCCGATCCACTGCAGAGCGGGCTCGCCGATCTGGTCCGCGCGGGTCTGGAGGGCCTCGAGCGCACCCGGCGGGTCGACCTCGAGCAGTGGATGACCGAGAACGGTCTCGACGCCGTGATCTTCCCGGCCGTCGCCGACGTCGGACCGGCCGACGCCGACGTGAACGAGACCTCCGCCCGGGCCGCTTGGCGCAACGGGGTGTGGGTCGCCAACGGCAACCTGGCGATCCGGCACCTCGGCATCCCGACCGTCACCGTGCCGATGGGCACCATGGCCGACATCGGGATGCCGGTGGGACTGACCTTCGCCGGCCCTGCATATTCGGACTCCGACCTGCTGCGGTGGGCGGCGGGCTTCGAATCGCTGCGGCAGCGGCGCACGGCGCCGCCGCGAACGCCCGAGCTGTGACGCCGGTTCAGGCGTCCCGCAGCAACTGCTCGCGCACCTGCCGGCGCAGCACCTTGCCGATGAGCGAGCGGGGCAGCTCCTCGACGGCGAAGAACCTGCGGGGCACCTTGTAGGCCGCCAGGTGCTCCTTGCAGTAGTCGCGCAGCGCTTCGGGGTCGAGCTCGGCACCCTCGCGCAGGACGACGGCCGCGACGACCTCCTCGCCGCCCTTGCGGGGCATCGCGACGACGGCCGCCTCTGCCACGTCGGGGTGGCCCTGCAGCGCCTCCTCGACCTCCGTCGGAGCGACGTTGAACCCGCCGGTGATGATGATCTCCTTGATCCGGTCGACGACGGTCACGAAGCCGTCGTCGGACACGGTCACGATGTCACCCGTGCGCACCCAGCCGCCCGGCAGCAGCGTCTCGGCCGTCTCGGACGGACGCCGCCAGTACCCCTGGAACACTTGTGGCCCTTGCAGCAGCAGCTCGCCCGATTCGCCGAACGGACGGTCCACGCCCGGGTCGGCGGGATCCACGACCCGGATGTCGGTGCTGGGGAACGGCACCCCGACCGTACCCGGGCGCCGCGACGGGCCGATCGGGTTCCCGAGTGCGACCGGTGAGGTCTCGGTCATGCCGTATCCCTCGACCAGGAGCCCGCCGGTCGCCTTCTCCCACTTCGCCACGGTCTCCACCGGCAGGCTCATCGCACCCGAGATCGCGAAGCGCACGCTCGTGAGGTCGATGTCGCCCTGCTGCGCGGAGCGCGCGAGCTGGTCGTAGATGGGCGGGACGGCGGGCAGGAAGGTCGGCGGGCTCTTCTTCGCGGCATCCGCCACCAGCGTCGCGTCGTATTTGGGGAACAGCACCAATCGCGCCCCGATGCTCATCGCGAAGGTGAGGCACAGCGTCATCCCGTAGGCGTGGAAGAGCGGCAGCACGCCGTAGAAGATCTCCTCGCCCTCCGCCAGTCCGGGCACCCACGCCCGGCCCTGCATCGCGTTCGCGCGCAGATTGCGATGGGTCAGGATCGCCCCCTTCGGGGTGCCGGTGGTGCCGCTCGTGTACTGCAGCAGCGCGGTGTCATCCAAGGCCGGTCGCGGATGCCGCTTCGCGAGCCTCCGCGAATCGACCAGCTTCTGCCAGGTCAGTACCCTCCGCGCCTTCGGCGTCGCGGTCAGCTGCGCGCGGGCCGCGCGCGCCTTCGGGATCGGCAGTCGCAGCGCGACGCGCGTGCGCCACGGCATGGCGTCGGTGAGATCGACACTCACGATGCGCTCGAGCTTCAGGTCGGACGGGAACCCGTCGAGGGTGTCGTACACCTTGTCCCACGCGATGGCGAAGCGCGCCTGATGGTCTTCGAACTGGTGACGCAGCTCGCGCGCCGTGTACAGCGGGTTGTGCTCGACGACGATCGCGCCCAGCCGCAGCACGGCGTAGAAGGCGACGACGTGCTGGGGGCAGTTCGGCAGCACGATCGCGACGCGGTCGCCCTGCGCGACGCCGAGGCGGCGGAGTCCTTCGGCGGCCCGCTCGATCTGCTCCCCCAGCTCCCGGTACGACGTGGTCGCGCCGAAGAACTCCAGCGCGGTGCCGCCGCCGTAGCGCGCGATGCTCCCCTCGATCATGTCGGGCAGCGTCTGGGTGACCTCGTCGATGTCGTGCGGCACACCGGGCGCATACGAGGACAGCCACGGCCGGGAGGCGTAGGGGTTCTGCGAGTCCATCATGCGAGCCTGACACACGCCCGCGGGTGCGGATAGCGTTGACGCATGAGCAGCCCCATCGATCCCACGTCCACCGCCGCCTGGGCCGAGCTGGAGGCTCATCACCGTTCCTTCACGCCCGACCTGCGCGGCTGGTTCGCCGATGACCCGGGCCGGGTCGAGCGCCTCGGGTTCACGGTCGGGGACCTGCACGTCGATCTCTCGAAGAACCTCGTCACCGACGACATCCTGGCGTCGCTGGTGAGGCTGGCCGAGCAGACCGGCGTCGCCGACCGGTACGCGGCGATGCTCGCCGGCGAACACATCAACACGACCGAGGACCGCGCGGTGCTGCACACGGCGCTGCGCCGCCCGGCCGGAGCCTCCCCCGCCCTGGTCGTCGACGGTCAGGACATCGACTCCGACGTCCAGGGCGTGCTCGACGCGATCTCGGCGTTCGCCGAGCGGGTCCGCTCCGGCGAGTGGCGCGGCGTGACCGGCAAGAAGGTCACCCACGTCGTCAACATCGGCATCGGCGGATCCGACCTCGGCCCCGTGATGATCTACGAGGCGCTCAAGCCGTACGCGGATGCCGGCATCGAGGCCCTCTTCGTGTCGAACATCGACCCCACCGACATCGCCCAGACCACGGCGGATCTCGATCCCGAGACGACGCTGTTCATCGTCGCCTCGAAGACGTTCACGACCCTCGAGACGCTCACCAACGCGCGGCTCGCGCGCGACTGGCTGTGGGCGGAGCTCGAGGCGTCGGAAGCGATCGACGGAACCAAATCGTCCCGCACCGACGCCGTCGCGCACCACTTCGTGGCCGTCTCGACGGCGCTCGATCGGGTGGCCGAGTTCGGCATCGATCCCGCGAACGCGTTCGGGTTCTGGGACTGGGTCGGCGGACGCTACTCGGTGGACTCCGCGATCGGCCTGTCGCTCGCCATCGCACTCGGCCCCGGGGTGTTCCACGAGCTGCTGGGCGGATTCCACGACGTCGACGAGCACATGCGCACGGCGCCGCTCGAGGCCAACGTCCCCGTCCTGATGGGTCTGCTCAACATCTGGTATTCGAACTTCCTCGGCGCGCAGTCGCACGCGGTGCTGCCCTACGCGCAGCAACTGCACCGCTTCGCGGCGTACCTGCAGCAGCTGACGATGGAGTCCAACGGCAAGTCGGTGCGCTGGGACGGCACCCCGGTGACGACCGGGACCGGCGAGGTGTTCTGGGGTGAGCCCGGCACCAACGGCCAGCACGCGTTCTACCAGCTGATCCACCAGGGCACCCGCCTCATCCCCGCGGACTTCATCGCGTTCGTCAACCCGGCATACCCGCTCGACGACGACGGACGCGACGTGCACGGGCTGTTCCTGGCCAACTTCCTCGCGCAGACGAAGGCGCTCGCCTTCGGCAAGACCGCCGAAGAGGTCGAAGCCGAGGGCACCACCGGACCGCTCGTGGCCGCTCGCACCTTCGCCGGCAACCGGCCGACGACGTCGATCTTCGCCCCGGCTCTCACCCCGCGCGTGCTGGGTCAGCTCATCGCGCTGTACGAGCACATCACCTTCACCCAGGGTGTGATCTGGGGCATCAACTCATTCGACCAGTGGGGCGTCGAGCTGGGCAAGCAACTCGCGCTGCAGATCGCACCGGCCATCGAGGGGGATGCCGAGGCGCTCGCGGCGCAGGACGCCTCCACCCGCGGCCTCCTCGAGTACTACACCGCGCATCGCCTGCCCTGACGCGTCCTCCGCCGAGCCCACGCCTCCGCACCGAGCCCATGCACTCTCGCACCACGGAGCGCATGGGCTGGCGTGGAACGCGTGGGTTCGAGAGGTTCGCCGGCTCAGCCGTACAGTTCGCCCACCGGCACCGGCACCGGCAGCACGTTCCCGGGCTGCGCGAGCGGGCACACCCATGCCGGGTCGTACGCGCAGGACGGGTTGTACGCGAAGTTGAAGTCGAGCACGATCGTGCCGAGGGCGGCGTCCGAGCCGAGATCCGCGCCCTTGATCGTGTCGAGCAGGTAGCGTCCGCCCCCGTACGTCCCGCCGGGGCGACCGGCGAGCGCGTCGCGGACAGGAACGAACAGCCCGCCGCCATAGGACTTGAGCCGCCAGACGTCGAGGGTGCCGGCATCCGGGATCTCCACCTTGCCGACCCGCTCGAACGGGACGATCCCGTCCGTCGCCGTGGCGAAGTCGAATCCGCCCCGCTCGGCCGGGAGAATCGGCAGCTCGAACCGCCACACCGGGTCGTACGGTGCGATCGGCAGACCCTCGAACAGCGCGATGTCGTCGGCGAGCACCGGGGTCGCCGGATGCCGGGCCATCAGGTCGTCGCGCTCGATGCGCCATAGCTCGTGCGCGTCTTCCGGATCGTCCTCGAGCCGCACGGCGGCGTAGAGGGCGAAGACGCGACGCCGCCAGTCGGCGACCTCGAGTGCGGTGCGAGCGGATGCGGGGGCCATCCGCCCAGGCTACGCGGGCACGCCGACGGCCGAGCTGCGCGTCAGGCGACGACGGTCGCGTCGGCAGCCGCGAGCGTGTCTGCGGCGACCTGCGCCAGCGCCGCCGCGCCGAGCCCATCGAGGAACTCGCGGTGGCGAAGT
>NZ_DASUNI010000108.1:0-26266 GCF_036277215.1 Microbacterium sp.
CCAGAGCACGAACGACACGACGGATGCCGCGAACCCCAGGACTTCGATGTGCGCGTTCACGACCTTCCTCCTCTCCCGCGTGGACTCCGGACAAGTGTCCGCACCAGAGCCGCCTCCGGGCTGTTCCGCGTCGGTTGGCAATGCGGAACAGGTCCACACCAGAGAGGAGGAAGGGCTCTCACCCTCAGATACCTCGGCCTCTGCGGGTCGATATGTCCACAGTGGTCCGGCCCGCCGGGACTCGCGTCCGGGAAAACCCTCAATCGCCTCACGGCCGGCCGCTCCGGCGGGCGTCAGAGGGGGACGAGCTCCACGTCGCGGATGGCGCCTCCGTCGGCGAGCGCGGTCATCATCGTGCAGCGGGGCTGACGACGGCGGTCGGTCGGCGAGCCCGGGTTCAGCAGCCGGAGCCCGCGCGGTGTGACGACGTCCCACGGGATGTGACTGTGACCGAACACCAGGACGTCGGTGTCGGGGAACGCGGCATCCATTCGCATGCTCCGCCGCTGCGCGTCGCCGGTCTCATGCACGACCGCGAACCGGACGCCTTCGATCTCGCGCCGGGCGATCGCGGGCAGGATCGCGCGCAGGTCCGCACCGTCGTTGTTGCCGTACACGCCCACGACCTCCGCGTGCTGCGCCAGGTCGTCGAGGACCGAAGCTGCGACCCAGTCGCCCGCGTGGATGACGAGATCCGCGTCGTCCGCCGCGGCACGGACCGCGGCGGGCAGTGTCCGCGCGCGCCCGGGGATGTGCGTATCGGAGAGGAGGAGCAGCCGCGTCGCCATACGGCCGACGTTACGTCACCCCGTCAGGTGCCGCTGCTCCCCGACCCGGTACGCCGCCGCCAGCCACACGGTGAACTCGTCGTCCACCTCGGCCGGCGAAGCGATCCGGAAGGCGTGAAGGATGTTGCGCGGCGAGTACGTCTCGATCCGTGTGAACCGAGGGTTCTCGATGCGCCGGTCCAGCACGAGATGGCCGCTCAGCCATTTCCGGCGGGGCATGACCGCCGCGAAGCTCATGCGGACGTGGAAGGCGATGCGGGTCTTCTCGGGCAGAACCGTGAACGGGCCGATGTCCTGCAGCACGGCTACGATCCGATCGAACGTGGCCCGGACCTGGGGCGCACAGGCGTCGAAGTGCCGGTCCAGGTCGCCGACCTCGGCGCAGGTGTGGGTCTGGTTGCGTGCGGCGAAGGTCCGTCCGCAGAGCGGACACCGCCACAACGGCGCGGCGCTCCGGTCCCGGTCCACGCGGCCAGTGTCGCCGACCGCCGAGCCCCGTTCAAGGGGCCGGATCACCGTCAGACGTTGAAGCGGAACTCCACCACGTCACCGTCCTGCATGACGTAGTCCTTGCCCTCCAGCCGGGCCTTGCCGCGCGAGCGGGCTTCGAGCACGGAGCCGGCGTCGACCAGATCGCCGAACGAGATGACCTCCGCTTTGATGAAGCCCTTCTCGAAGTCGGTGTGGATCACACCGGCGGCCTGCGGCGCCTTCCAGCCCTTGCCGATCGTCCAGGCGCGCGCCTCCTTCGGGCCTGCGGTCAGGTACGTCTGGAGTCCGAGCGTGTCGAAGCCGATGCGGGCGAGCTGGTGGAGGCCCGACTCGTCCTGGCCCGTCGATGCCAGCAGCTCTGCGGCATCCTCGGGGTCGAGATCGATGAGCTCGGACTCGATCTTCGCGTCGAGGAACACGGCGTGCGCCGGCGCGACGAGTGCCTCGAGGGCATCCTTGGCCGCGGCATCCGTCAGCACGGCCTCATCCACGTTGAAGACGTAGATGTACGGCTTCGCTGTGAGCAGCCCCAGTTCGCGGATGGGCGCGATGTCCACACCCGAGTGCGAAACCAGGATGCCGCGTTCGAGCGCGTCCCTGGCCGCGACGGCCGCTTCGAGCACAGCGGGGTCGGCCTTCTTCCCCTTGACCTCTTTCTCGATGCGGGGGACGGCCTTCTCCAGCGTCTGCAGGTCGGCCAGCATGAGCTCGGCGTTGATCGTCTCGAGGTCGTTCTTCGGGTTGACGTCGCCCTCGACGTGCACGACGTCGTCGTCGGTGAAGCCGCGCACCACCTGGGCGATCGCATCGGCCTCGCGGATGTTCGCAAGGAACTGGTTGCCGAGTCCCTCCCCCTCGCTCGCGCCGCGGACGATGCCCGCGATGTCGACGAAGGAGACGGTCGCCGGCAGGACGCGCTCCGAGTGGAAGACCTCGGCGAGCTTCTCGAGCCGGGGGTCGGGCAGGCTCACGACCCCGATGTTCGGCTCGATCGTCGCGAACGGATAGTTCGCCGCCAGCACATCGTTCTTGGTCAGCGCGTTGAACAGGGTGGACTTGCCGACGTTGGGCAGGCCGACGATGCCGATAGTGAGAGCCACGGGAGTCCAGTCTACGTGGGGCGCACACGCCCCTCCGGCGGGGCGTCACGGCGGCGCGGGGGCTCTCAGGGGCGGACCGCACGGTACGCGCGTGTCACATACGGCAGCTCCACGACCTTGTCGCCCACCGCCCCGATCTCGTCGAACAGCTCGAGGAGACCGGCTTCGATGGCCGCACGGTCCGCGGGCGTCGCCGTGATGATGTAGCTGCGCGAGTGCGCCATCGCCAGGAGCGAGTCGCGCGTCATCGGGCGCGTCCACCGCCACTGAGCACTCTCGACGTCGCCGAACGGCGGCTCGATCGGCGGGTCGCCTCCCGCGAGCATCTCCTCCGCGTGGCTCCCGTGCATGATCTCGGTCAGGCGCCGCACCCAGGCCGCGGACTCGTCGCGGATGTTCCAGACCACGCCGAGCACCCCGCCCGAGCGGAGGACTCGACCGACCTCCGCCGACCCCGCTGCCGGGTCGACCCAGTGCCACGCCTGGCCGAGCAGGACCGCGTCGACGCTCGCGTCGGGCAGGGGCAGGCTCTCGGCCGACCCCACGAACGTCGGCACGCCGTGCACGTGCTCCCGGAGCGCGGCGAGCATCTTCGCGTCGGGATCGATTGCGACGACCTCGGCGCCGAGTTCCACGACCGCCCGGGTGAGCTTGCCCGTCCCGGCGCCGACGTCTGCGACGCGCAGACTGCGCTCGCCGCCGACGACGGGCTGCAGCATCCAGTCGACTGCCTGGATCGGATAGTCGGGCCGACCGGACTCGTACGTTCCGGCGGCGGACCCGAAGGAGGTCGACATCTCTTCGTTGCTGGCCATGCTCAGAACCCTAACCGCGCTGCGACGCGAACAGAGGGGGTTCCGGCCGATGTCCGTGCCCGCCTTCGCGGCGCGCCTCCGCATGCTCGTGCGTCCACGCCTGGACGCTGGACTCGTGCCTCTGGATTTCACCGCCATCGACTTCGAGACGGCGAATTCCAGCAACGCGTCCGCGTGTGCGGTGGGACTGGCCCGGGTCCGCGACGGCCGCGTGGTGGCGACCGCGGGGTGGCTCATCCAGCCGCCGCCCGGTCATGACAGGTTCTTCGAACTGAACACCCGCATCCACGGGCTCCGGGCCGAGGACGTGGTCGGCGCGAAGACGTGGAGCGAGCAGCTCGACGACCTCGCGGACTTCGCGGGCGCCGATGTGCTGGTCGCGCACAACGCGGGCTTCGACATGATGGTGCTGCGGCGAGCGTGCGAGGCGACCGGGGATCAGTACCCGCCCTACCGGTATGTGTGCAGCCTTCAGGTCGCGCGCAAACTCTACGATCTCGAGTCGTACCGGCTGCCGTCGGTGGCGGCCGCCGCCGGGTTCATCGATTTTCCGCACCACGACCCGACTGCCGATGCACTCGCCTGCGCGCACATCATGATCCACGCGGCGCAGCTGGTGGGCGCGGGCGACATCACCGGGCTGGCGGAGTCCGCGGGCGTGCGCACGTCGCGCATCTTCGTGCCCGAGCCCGCCCCCGTGCCGCAGCCGACGCTGGCGCCGGAGTTGTTCGCGACCGTCGCCTGAGGCCTTCGCCGAGCCGCGTGCACAACGTCGCTGATCCGCAAGCCCGTCGGCGGCGGCGGCGCGGCGTTCCTCGGATCCGGACACGCGTGGCGTCCGAAAGGCGACGTTGTGCACGCGCCCAGCGGTCGACCGACTCGTCAGGCTGCCTGCGCGATGCGGACCATGTTGCCGGACGGGTCGCGGAAGGCGCAGTCGCGCTGACCCCAGCCCATGTCCATCGGCTCCTGCAGCACCTCGGCGCCGGATGCCCTGACGGCCTCGAAGGTCGCATCGAGGTCGTCGGTGTTGAACACCAGCATCGGCAGGACCCCCTTGGTGAGCAGCTCCTGCATGGCATCGCCGTCGGCCTGCGAGCGGCCGGCGTGCGGATCGGACAGGACGATGCCCAGTCCCGGCTGCGCAGGCGTCCCGAGCGTGACCCAGCGGTGATCGCCCGATCTCACATCGTTCTGCACATCGAGGCCCAGCGCATCGCGGTAGAAGGCGATCGACTCGTCGACGTCGGTCACCGTGACGTTGGTGTACTGGAGTGCGATGGTCATGCCGGTGACGCTACGCCGCGGTATGCTCGCGCACTTCTCCGATTCTGCTCGATGACTCCCGGGTCGGACGCGTGTTCGACTTGGCCACGCAGGAGGGCATCGCCTTGACCGCGTCGTGCTCGCGGCTGCGGTACGCCGACGGCGTCATGCCGACGATCTCCGCGAACCGCGAGCTGAACGAGCCGAGCGAGGTGCAGCCGACCGCCATGCAGGCGTCCGTCACGCTCGTACCGCCGCGAAGCAGGGCCATCGCGCGCTCGATCCGACGCGTCATCAGGTAGGCGTACGGAGTCTCGCCGTAGGCAGCTCGGAACTGCCGGGAGAAGTGTGCCGGAGACATCAGCGCCTTCGCAGCCATGGTCGGAACGTCGAGCGGCTTGGCGTATTCGCGGTCGATCAGATCGCGCGCACGACGCAGGTGAGCGAGATTCTCGATCTCCTGCGGGGTCATGATCCGACGGTAGCACCAGGCCCATGTCGGACGCCCGGGCCATCCTGAGCACATGGACGCACTCACCTTTTCCGTGATCGTGATCGGCTGCCTCGCCGCGGGCATGCTCGCCGGGTGGTTCGCCGGCGCAGCCCGCGTGGCTGCCCGCGCGACCCGGTCCCACGCCGACCTGAGGGCGCGGTTGGCGGCCAGCGACGCCGGCCGTCAGGGGGTGCAGGCGCAGCTCGACCACCAGCAGCTGCTCTATCGCGAGCTCGCCGCCCAGGCGCGTGCCGATCAGGCGTCGCGCGAAGAGCGCGAACGGCGCGAGCAGGCGGTGCTGCGCGCGCTCGCGCCCGTGCACGAGACGCTGCAGTCCATGCAGACCAAGGTCGACGACCTCGAGCGCGACCGGCATTCGCAGTTCGGCAGCCTCGCCGAGCAGCTGCGGCGCGCGCAGCAATCGGACGAGGCTCTCCGCGCCACCACCGAGTCGCTCGCGAGCGCAATGCGCTCCGGCAGCACGCGGGGCGTCTGGGGCGAGACGCAGCTGCGACGGGTCGTCGAGGCTGCCGGGCTCACCCGCTACGTCGACTTCGACACCCAGACGTCGATCATCTCGGATGCCGGGGCGGGCCGCCCCGACATGGTCATCCGGCTGCCGGGCGACAAAGCCATCGCGGTCGATGCGAAGGTGCCTCTCGACGCGTACCTGGAGGCCAGCGCCATCCCGCTGACGGCGCCCGGCGCGGAGGGCGCCCGCCGCAAGACCCTCCTCGACCGGCATGTCAAAGCCGTCCGCGCGCACGTCGACTCGCTGGCGAAGAAGGCGTACTGGGCGGGGCTCGCCTCGAGCCCCGAGTTCGTCGTGTGCTTCGTGCCGAGTGAATCGCTCCTGGCCGCCGCGCTCGAGGAGGATCCGTCGCTGCTGGACTACGCGTTCGGCAAGCGAGTGGCGCTCGCGTCGCCGGTCAACCTGTGGGCCGTGCTGAAGACGGTCGCCTACACCTGGACGCAGCAGGACGTCTCACAGGAGGCGCGCGCGCTGTTCGAGCTGGGCAATGAACTATACGAGCGGCTGGGCAAGCTCGCCGGTCACGCGGACGACCTGCGCCGAGCGCTGGAGCGCACCGTCGACAGCTACAACCGGTTCGCCGGATCGCTCGAGTCCCGGGTGCTCGTCACCGCGCGCCGCTTTCCCGGTATCGATCAGACCAAGCTCGACGCGCTGGGCGAGCCGGCGCTCGTGGAGAAGTCCCCGCGCCGGCTCATCGCGCCCGAGCTTCTCGACGCCGCACTCGAGACCGAGCACGAGCGCCCGGATGCAGACGCGGCGGGAGCGGCATCCGACGGCGCGCTGCTGAGCGCAGACCTCGGCGATCTGCGGGATCGCATCGCGCCGCTCGCCGATTGACGTTCCGGAACGTCACCACCGGGCGGATCAGATCAGGCGCCGCCGGGGACGAAGCTGAGAAGGGCGATCGCCGCAGCGGAGACGGCGAGAAAAGCGCCGATCGGCCACCAGGCCGAGATCTGATGGTCCTCGTCGCGGCGGACGCGGAAGAGCACATCGGGCCGCCGGGCGGGGTCTGTCGCATTCGCGACGACGGCGATCGCGCCCGTCTGCGGCTTGGCACCGCCTGCCTGTGCCGGCATGGCAACCCCCTCGGGTTCGAGAACACAGCTGCGTCCTCGTTGACACCTGTTCGATTGTGCCAGAGTCAGCGTGCGCGCAGGATCACGACTCAGTCACGTCTGCAACGCCGGTCACACTGCAACCTCCGTTGCACTCGTCTCGACCGGTCTACAGCCACTTCGACGTGAGGTGCTCCGAGACGATGCGGCGGAGCGTGCCCGACCGTCCGCGCAGCACCACGCTCTCGCTGTAGATGTAGTCGCCCTCTCGGCGCACGCCGGCGACGAGCTGGCCGTCGGTGACCCCCGTGGCGACGAAGATCGTGTTGCTGCCGGTGACGAGCTCGTCGGCCTCGTAGACGTGACCGTCGGTCTTCAGCCCGTGGTCGGCGCCCTTCTGGCGCTCGTCGTCGTCGCGCGGCCACAGGATGCCCTGGATGTGACCGCCGAGCGCCTTGATCGCGCACGCGGTGACGATGCCTTCCGGGCTGCCACCGACCCCGACGCACATGTCGGTGCGCGCATTGTGGCGCGCGGCGTTGATCCCACCGGCCACGTCGCCGTCGGACATCAGGCGAGTGCCTGCGCCGGCGGCACGGATGTCGGCGATCAGCTGCTCGTGGCGCGGGCGGTTCAGCACCGACACGACCATCTCGTCGATGGGCTTGTCCAGCGCCTTCGAGAGCAGACGGATGTTCTCGCCGATCGGCAGGCGGATGTCGACGACGCCGACGCCGGCGGGGCCGGTCACGAGCTTGTCCATGTAGAACACCGTCGAGGCATCCAGCATGGTCCCGCGCTCCGAGACCGCGATCACCGAGAGGGCGTTCTGCCGGCCTGCGGCGGTCAGCGATGTGCCGTCGATCGGATCGACGGCCACGTCGCACTGAGGACCTCGGCCACTGCCGACTTTCTCGCCGTTGTAGAGCATCGGCGCTTCGTCCTTCTCACCCTCGCCGATGACGATCGTGCCGTCGAAGTTCACCGTCGTGAAGAACGCCCGCATCGCGTCGACGGCCGCGCCGTCGGCCGCGAGTTTGTCACCCCGTCCGATGAAGGGCACGGCGCGGATCGCCGCCGCCTCGGTGGCGCGCACCAACTCCAGCGCGAGGTTGCGGTCGGGATGCAGCGGACTCATGTCGGCGGTAAGGCTCACCATGAAGCCAGCCTAGCGACGCGTCGGGCGGCGGACCGGGCTCGCGGCCGCCGGCCGTGCGAAGGAATCACGATTCTTACGCGGGCGGCAGGGATGCACGTGCTTGGCCTGTCCCACCCTCCGCGCCTGCTCGCGCGCCGTGCCCCTTCGATAGAGTGACGGTGGAACCCCGCACACGACCAAGGAGCCGTCATGCCCGTCGCCACCCCCGAGCAGTACGCCGACATGCTGGACCGCGCGAAGGCCGGAGGATTCGCCTATCCGGCGTTCAACGCGTCCAGCTCGCAGACCGTCAATGCGATCCTCCAGGGTCTGACCGAAGCCGGCTCGGACGGAATCATCCAGGTCACGACGGGCGGAGCGGATTACTTCGCAGGTCACACCGTCAAGGCTCGCGCGACCGGAGCCCTCGCGTTCGCGCGGTTCGTGCACGAGGCCGCCAAGAGTTACCCGATCACGGTGGCGCTGCACACCGACCACTGCCCGAAGCCGGCCCTCGAAGACTTCGTGCTGCCGCTGATCGCCGAGTCCGAGAAGGTCGTCGCCGAGGGCGGCAACCCGATCTTCCAGTCCCACATGTGGGATGGTTCGGCTGTGCCCCTCGACGAGAATGTCGACATCGCCAAGGAGCTGCTCCCCCGTATGAAGGCGATACACGCGATCCTGGAGGTCGAGATCGGCGTCGTGGGCGGCGAGGAAGACGGCGTGCAGCACGAAGGATCGAACGACGCGCTCTACACGACCGTCGCCGATGTCACCAAGGCGGTCGAGGCTCTGGGGCTGGGCGACCAGGGCAGGTGGATCGCCGCGCTCACGTTCGGCAATGTGCACGGCGTCTACGCTCCCGGCAACGTGAAGCTCCGTCCCGAACTGCTCGGCGAGATCCAGGAGGGGATCGCGTCGAAGTTCGGCACCGATCCGAAGCCGCTCGACCTCGTCTTCCACGGCGGCAGCGGCTCGACGGACGAGGAGATCGCGCTCGCGGTGTCCAACGGCGTGATCAAGATGAACATCGACACTGACACGCAGTACGCCTTCACGCGCGCAGTTGCAGGGTTCATGTTCAGCAACTACGACGGCGTGCTGAAGGTCGACGGATCGGTCGGCAACAAGAAGGCCTACGACCCGCGCGCCTGGGGCAAGATCGCCGAAACCGCGATGGCCGCGCGTGTCGTCCAAGCGACGCAGCAGCTCGGATCCGCGGGCAAGTCGCTGTCTTGACGCGACGCGGAACAATGCATCAGGCAGGGCCGATGTAACCGTCGAGCAGTCCCGGCGCGCCTTCGGGTCGCGAGAGCACCACGATCGGATCGCCCGCCTCCACGAATCCGTTGCGGACCACCCGCAGGTACGGTCCGAGGCGGCGTTCGGCTGAGAATCGCTTCACCCAGCCGCGCTGTTCGGCCCCGCCGACCCACCGCGCGAAGGTCTGGCAGGGGGTGCGGGGCATCGTCACCTCGACGGTCACCGTTTCGCCGATGCGCCACACTTCGCCGATGCGGGCGGCGTTCACGTCGATCCCCTCGGTGCGCAGGTTCTCGCCGAAGAACCCCGACGCGAGGGGACGACCGAGCTCACCCTCCCAGAACGCAGCATCCTCCTGGGCGTACGCGTACAGCGCCTTGTCGAGTCCGCCGTGATGCTTCCGATCGGCCTGCACGTCGGCGCGCACGCCGTAGCGGCCGATGCGGACGCGTCCGTCGACCTGACGCTTGTCGATCGCCGTGACGCCGTTGCCGGCATCGGGACGCAGCTGATGGACGACGCAGACGGCCAGGAGGCGAGGCATCCGGTCATCTTACGGGCGAGCGAGCACCCGACCGCCCCTGCACGCGGCTCGGGCGGGCCGGCCCCCGACCTGCCCGCCCTCTCCTCAGCCCGCCATCCGCTCCCCTGCGGGTGTGAGGACCCACCACACCTCGTTCACGCCCTGGCCGTTGACGTCTCCGGCTGCCGCGTCGCCGGCGAAGTAGTACAGCGGCCAGCCGTTGAGCGTCACCTGCAGGGCGCCGTCGATCCCCGTGATCGTCCCGACCTCACCGGTCACGCCCTCGACCGTGGGCGATTCCGAGTCCGTCGTCAGTGCGGGCCAGTTCGCCGCGCACTGACCCGAGCACGAGCTGGACGTCGCGCCCTGCGTGTCGTTGTCGAACATGTAGACGGTCATGCCCTCGCCGTCGACGACGATCTCCCCGAGGGATGAGTCGGCCGTTCTCAGCAGGGCGTCCGCAGCGTCGGGAGCGGGAGTCGACTCCTCGGCTGCCGGCGGAGCACTCGTCTCGACGTCCGCCGGAGGAGAGCCGGCGGTACACCCCGCGAGCGCGAGGAGGAGGGCGAACGCCGCAGCGCTCGCAGCGAGCGATTTCTTCATGACGCATCCTTCCGGTCGCGACCGCGAACGGCGGTCACTGGTGACACGGTGCGCGAGCGGGATCCGTTCACCGGATGTCCGTCACACGTCACCACCGTCCGGATCAGGGAGAAACTGCGCCGTCGAGTTCGTAGCGCATCAGAACGCGACCGGATTCGATACCGCGGATCTCGATCGCGCCGATGTCCGCGACGCCCAGCGCCGAACCAGCGCTGATCCGCGCGGTCGAGCCGGGCAGCGCCCGCCACGTCGACACGTCCTGCGCCACCCCGTCGACGCCGACGACGGTCAGCGCGTAGGGCCACCCCTCGGCCGGGGCATCCGCGTCGCCCCGGGCCGTGTAGCGGCATTCCAGCTCGATGCGCGTGCCCCATCCCACGCTCGAGAGGCGCACGCTCGCTTCGAGGGGCACGTCGGCGACGGCCTCCAGGGCGAACGCCGCGGTCGGCGCCGAACGCACGATCGTCACGGGGATCGCGATCGCCGCGATCAGCACGACGACTGCAGCGGCAGCAGCCACCCACCAGTTGCGACGGCGGCGAATCGCCCGTCTGCGGGCCAGCACCACCACCTCGTCGCGCACCGACGCGTCCGGTCCCTCCGCTACGGCACCCTCAGCGAGCTCCGCATCGATTCCGGCCGCGCGGTCCGCACTCACACGCGACAGCAGTCCCACCGTCGGGCTCAGTTCCGCGATGGCGCGGCGGCACTCCCCGCAGCCGGCGAGGTGCTCCTCGAACTGGCGCCGTTCCGTCGATGACAGTGCGCCGAGCACGTACGCGGCGTCCCATTCGGCGAAGTGCGCGTGATCGGGACTCATCGCGTCACTCCTCTCTCCTGAAGAGCCAGTCGCATCGCGCGCAGGCCATAGTGCAGTCGCGACTTCACGGTGCCTTCCGGGATGTCGAGCTCGCTCGCGGTCTGCGCGACACTGCGACCTCCGTAGTAGCAGCGAAGGATCACGGCGCGGTGCTCAGGGCTCAGTACTGCGAGCGCCTCCTCGATCAGCAGCGCTTCGAAGAGGGCGTCGGTGTCGTCGGTTCCGACCCGCTCGGGAACCTCGGCGACGACGTGCTCGTGACGGCGGCGGGCACTGCGAGCGTCGTCGATCACCAGGTTGCGGGCCACGGTCATCATCCACGAGCGCATCGTGGCCGGATCCTGCTCGAGCATGCGCGGATTGCGCCACGCACGCAGCAGGGTCTCCTGCACGATGTCATCCGCCCCCGCCCGGTCGCCGGTGAGGCGCACGACGTAGCGCCAGACCGGTGCGGCGTGAGCGTCGTACAGGGCACCCAGGCGCGCACCGTCGTCCCCCGGCATCCCGCACCTCCCTCACTGAAGACACGAGAAGGATGCTGCGGCGGTTCACTGCGTGAACCTCACGCCGCGCTCTGTCGTTCTCCCAGTATGAACGTTCGGCTTTCGGCGGGCACCCTGCAGATCGGCGGGCTGCCGCTTCATCCGCTCATCGTGCATGCCACCGTCATCCTGGTGCCGCTCACGGCGCTGGCGGTCATACTCGGAACGGTGTGGCCGGCTGCTCGCAGGCGCCTGGGCATCGTCACACCGCTCGCGGCGCTGGTCGCCGTGATCCTCGTGCCGATCACCGTCGTGGCCGGCGAATCCCTGCGCGACGTTGTCGGCCCGCTTCCCGGGGTGGCTCAGCACGAAGCACTGGGGCGGATGCTGCTGCCCTGGGTACTTGCGCTGTTCGTCGCGAGCGCAGGTCAGTGGGCGTGGTACCGGTGGGGCGTTCCGCGGATGCAGCCGGAGCACGCACGCCGGGCATCCGTCATCTCGATCGTGATCGGCGTCATCGCCGTGGTCGCCGCGGTGGGCGCGGTGGTGGTCGTGGCGCTGATCGGCGAGTCGGGCGCTCGCGCCGTGTGGGGCGGGCTCGGCTGACTCGTCAGCGCGGTGAACGCGCCGGGCGGTGGTCAGCGCGCCGTGTCGAGGATCGCGTTCCAGACCGCCGGGTCCGACACGATGGGGACCATGAGCAGGGTGCCCGAGACGAAGAGGAAAACAATGCCCGCGACGAGCGGGATCCACCACGTGACACGCCCGGCCTTGAGGCTGCGCCACGACACGTAGGCGGTGATGAGCCAGCCGATCGCCAGCACGAGGGCGGCGGCCACACCCCAGGGCCGCCCCGCCCCCGGATCGGCGAGCTCGGTGTCCACGCCGAGCAGGCTCAGCAGGGTGCTGGCATAGGCCTCGTAGCCGATCATGCTCGGGATGCTGGTCACGACGTTGACCAAGCCGTACACCAGCAGCGCGATCGTCGCGACACGATCCGCGAACCGACCGCTTCTCGGGGGCGCCGCCGCCGGCGCAGCCACAGAGGGCGCCGCTTTCGCGGGAGCGCCGTGCAGCGCATCCGGGTCCTGACCGGTCTCGAGCAGCCAGGTCATGTCAGGCTGCTGGATGCGTGCGCGCTGCTCCTCCGGGGTGGCGTACTCGCCGTACTGCGGCCGGGGTCGCTCGTCGGAGCCGTTCGACGAGGGACGCTCCGCCGGATCGGTCATGAGCTGACCCGCCCTCCGAGCGCTCGCGCGTCGCGTTTGCCCGAGGAGTCCTGGCGCAGTTCCTTGGGCAGCGAGAACAGCAGATCCTCCTCGGCGGTCTTGACCTCTTCGACATCGCGGTAGCCCGCGCCGGACAGATCGGCGAGCACCTCCTGCACGAGCACCTCCGGTACGGAGGCCCCGCTGGTGACCCCGACGGTCTCCACGCCATCCAGCCACTCCTGCTTGACCTCGTCGGCGTAGTCCACACGGTAGGCGGCCTTGGCGCCGTACTCGAGCGCGACCTCGACGAGCCGCACGCTGTTGGAGGAGTTGGCCGACCCGACGACGATCACCAGGTCGGCATCCTTGGCCACCTTCTTGATCGCCACCTGGCGGTTCTGGGTCGCGTAGCAGATGTCGTCCGAAGGCGGATCCTGCAGCTGGGGGAAGCGGACTCGCAGTCGGCGCACCGTTTCCATGGTCTCGTCGACCGAGAGCGTCGTCTGCGACAGCCACACGACCTTCGACGGATCGCGCACCTCGACGAGATCGGCGTGGTCGGGCGAGTTGACGACCGTGACGTGATCGGGCGCCTCGCCCGCGGTGCCCTCGACCTCTTCATGGCCCTCGTGGCCGATGAGCAGGATCTCGAAGTCGTCGCGGGCGAACCGCACGGCTTCGCGATGCACCTTCGTGACGAGCGGGCAGGTCGCGTCGATCGCCTGCAGACCGCGATCGGATGCCGCGTTCACGACTGCCGGCGACACACCGTGCGCGCTGAACACGACGTGCGCGCCCGGCGGGACCTCGTCCACCTCGTCGACGAAGATCGCGCCGGCTGCCTCGAGCTCGGTGACCACGTGGATGTTGTGGACGATCTGCTTGCGCACGTAGACCGGCGCGCCGAACCGCTCGAGTGCCTTCTCCACGGCGATGACGGCACGATCGACCCCGGCGCAGTAGCCGCGCGGAGCGGCGAGGAGCACCTTCTTGTGTCCGGATACGGGGATATCCTGGAGGCGCTCGCGCCGCCGCGGAACGCGGGGAACGGGCATACGGACAGCCGAGTTGCTCACACCGCGAGTCTACGGGGGCGGTCTGTGCGCGGGCCGTGCGCGCAGACGACCACCCACTCTCGCCGTCCGACAGACCCGAATCGAAAGGACCGGATGACGACGTTCCACGCTGAGCCCGTTCCCGGTCAGCCGCCGCCGCCCGATTCGGTGCGACCGCGGGACTCGACGCCGCACGCGCCGACCTCAGTCGGCCGCCTCAACGACACCATCCGCGGTTTCATCGAGACCTGGGGGTCCGTGTGGGTCGAGGGCGAGATCACGTCGTGGAACGTCCGCACCGGCAACGTGTTCGGCCGGCTCAAAGATCTGTCGACCGACGCGATGATCTCGTTCCGAATCTGGTCGAGCACCCGCCACCGCCTGCCGGCCGATCTCGCCGTCGGCGATCACGTCATCGCGGCGGTCAAGGCCGACTACTTCGTCAAGAGCGGCGACTTCAGCTTCTCGGTGTCGTCGATGCGGCACGTCGGACTCGGCGATCAGCTGGAGAAGCTGGAGCGCCTGCGCGCGGCGCTGCGCGCCGAGGGGCTGTTCGATCCGGCGCGCAAGAAGCCGATCCCGTTCCTGCCGCAGGTGATCGGGCTGATCACCGGCCAGAAGTCCGACGCCGAGAAGGACGTCCGCCACAACGCCGAACTGCGCTGGCCGCAGGTCCGCTTCCGCGCGGCGTACGCGTCGGTGCAGGGCGACCGCTGCGTCCCCGAGACGATCGGCGCCCTGAAGGCACTGGATGCCGACCCCAACGTCGACGTGATCGTGATCGCTCGCGGCGGGGGCGACCCGCAGCACCTGCTCGGATTCAGCGACGAGCGGCTGCTGCGCGCGGTGGCGGCGGCATCCACTCCGGTCGTCAGCGCGATCGGACACGAGAACGACCATCCGCTCCTGGACGATGTCGCGGATCTGCGCGCCTCGACGCCGACCGATGCAGCCAAGCGCATCGTCCCGGACGTCGTCGAGCAGCGCGCCGTGGTCGCCCAGCTGCGGTCGCGCCTGACGATGCGGCTCTCCCAGCGGGTGAGCCACGACATCGCCCAACTCGAGCAGCTGCGCTCACGTCCGGTTCTCCGCGCACCGGAGTCGATGATCGACGCCCGCGCGCAGCAGCTCTGGCTGCTCGTCGGGCGGGGGCGGGACGTAGTGGATCGCCGGATCGAGTCGCAGTCGCGCCGATCCGCCGAGCTGCGGGCCGCACTGCGAACGCTGTCACCCGCCTCCACCCTTGCGCGCGGGTACGCCATCGCCCACCTGACCGACGGGGTCATCGTGCGCGACGCCGCGCAGGCTCCGGCGGGCGCCCCGGTGCTGGTGACCGTGGGTCGCGGATCGTTCGCCGCGCGCTCCGACGGCGAGGTGCCGGAGAGTCCGCGGGCGCCACTTGCCGCCGACGCGGCGGCCGCGGAACCGGCCGCAGAGCCGATCTAGGATGGATACATGAGCGCATCGAGCGAAGCCGTCGGCGACGTCGCGGGCCTCTCCTTCGAACAGGCCCGGGACGAACTCGTCCGGGTCGTCGCCGAACTCGAACAGGGTGCTCCCACGCTCGAGCACTCCCTCGCACTCTGGGAGCGCGGCGAAGCCCTCGCCGCCCGGTGCGAGGAGTGGCTGCTCGGTGCGAAGCGCCGTCTCGAGGCGGCCAGGTCCGCACCGGCAGGCGCGACCGAGAGCACGGAAGCATGACGGTTCGCTGATGGCGCAGAAACCACGAGTCGTCGCCGAGCTCGGCCGCCCCGAGACTCCCGACGAAGCCGCTGCCCGCAAGGCGGAGTCATCGCGCGTGTACCGCGCGAGTCAGAACACCCGCAATCTGATCGCAGCCCTGCTGGTCACCCTCGCCGTCGTCGCGATCATCATCCTCGCGGTCCCGCGCGGTGAGCTGCCGCCGGCTGAGCCGATCGACGTCGCCGCGGTCGCTGCTGAGATCGAGAGTGCAGAGGGCCGCACCGTCGTGGTCCCCGATGTTCCGGACGAGTGGATCGTGAACCGAGCGTCGATCGAAGGCGACTCGACCGCCGCGTGGACCATCGTCTACGTCCCCGATGAGGAGGCCGGCTTCCTGCGCGTCGCCCAGGGCTTCGACGCCGACCCCGCCTGGACCACCCGTGTCCTCAGCGGCGCCTCCGTCGGCGGCACCGTCACGATCGGCGGGGTCGAGTGGGATCGATATGACATCCCCGATCCGGCGCGGGCGGGCAACATCTCGGCCGCGCTGAGCACTTCGGCCGGCGCTGACACGATCCTGGTCTACGGCTCTACGGACGACGAGACGCTGGAGCGCGCCGCCGCCTCAGTCGCCGACCAGGTGCTCGAGCTGCGCGAGGCGACGCCGTGACCGCACCGACGCCGTTGAAGGCGTGGCAGGAGATGCAGCGCGGCAACGCGCGATTCGTGTCCGGTGAGCCACGGCATCCGCGTCAGGATGTCGAGCGCCGTGCGGAGCTGGCGCTTGGACAGAAGCCCCGCGCGGCGCTGTTCGGCTGCTCGGACTCGCGCCTGTCGGCCGAGATCATCTTCGACAAAGGGCTCGGCGATCTGTTCGTCGTCCGCAACGCGGGCCAGGTGATATCCGACTCGGTGGTGGGCAGTCTGGAGTACGCGGTCGCGGTACTCGGAGTGCCCCTGATCGTCGTGCTCGGTCACGACGAGTGCGGTGCCGTGGGCGCGGCCATCCACAGCCTCGACGTCGATGCGCCCGCCCTGCCCCCGCACATTTGGCGGCAGATCGCCCCGATCGTGCCCGCCGTGCGTCGCGTCCAGCGCGAGACATCGATCGACGGCAGCCCTCCCGCCGAGATCGACGCCGATCTGGTCGGACGCGAGCATCTGCGCGACACGGTCGCCGATCTGCTTCACTCGTCGGAGCTGATCAGCGACGCCGTCGCCGAGGGACGGCTGGCGATCGTCGGCGCGAACTACCGGCTCGCCGAGGGCACCGCGGTGCCCGACATCATCCTCGGCGTCGTGACCGACGACGCCTGAGCACACATCCCGAACTGTGGAGGGGAACGAAGACGTGACCGACATCGAGTACCGCATCGAGCACGACACCATGGGCGAGGTGCGCGTGCCCAGGGACGCTCTGTATGCCGCGCAGACGCAGCGCGCCGTGGAGAACTTCCCGATCTCAGGCGACGCACTCGACCCGGCACAGATCGTCGCCCTCGCACGCATCAAGAAGGCCGCCGCGCTCGCGAACAAGGAACTCGGCACCCTCGAGCCCACCATCGCCGACGCCATCGCCCGGGCGGCGGACCGCATCATCGCCGGCGAGCACGCCGACCAGTTCCCCATCGACGTGTACCAGACCGGCAGCGGCACGTCGTCGAACATGAACATGAACGAGGTGCTGGCGACGCTCGCCTCGCGCGACCTCGGATCGCTGGTCCACCCCAACGACCACGTGAACGCGTCGCAGTCCTCGACCGACGTCTTCCCGACATCCGTCCACCTGGCCGTCACCCAGGAGCTCATCGATGACCTCATCCCGGCTCTCGACCACCTGGCGGTGGCACTGGAGGCGAAAGCCGAGGCATGGAAGGACGTCGTCAAGTCCGGACGCACCCACCTCATGGATGCGACGCCGGTCACGCTCGGCCAGGAGTTCGGGGGGTACGCGCGTCAGATGCGGCTCGGCATCGAGCGGGTGCAGGCGGTCCTTCCGCGCGTCGCCGAGGTTCCGCTGGGCGGCACGGCCGTCGGCACAGGCATCAACACTCCGCTGGGCTTCCCGCAGAAGGTGCTGGAGATCATCGTCGATGACACCGAGCTGCCGATCACCGAGGCCAAGGACCACTTCGAGGCGCAGGCCAACCGCGACGGGCTCGTAGAGGCGTCCGGCGCCCTGCGCACGATCGCGGTGTCGCTGACGAAGATCAACAACGACATCCGGTGGATGGGCTCCGGTCCGAACACCGGGCTGGGAGAACTGCACATCCCCGACCTGCAGCCGGGCTCGTCGATCATGCCCGGCAAGGTCAACCCCGTCGTACCTGAGGCGACCCTCATGGTGTGCGCGCGGGTGATCGGCAACGACGCCACGATCGCGTGGGCGGGGGCATCGGGCTCGTTCGAACTCAACGTCGCGATTCCGGTGATGGGCACGGCGCTGCTGGAGTCCATCCGGCTGCTGGCGAACACGATGCGGATCCTGGCGGACAAGACCATCGACGGTCTCGAGGCCAACGTCGAGCGTGCGGCCGCCTACGCCGGCATGTCGCCGTCGATCGTGACACCCCTGAACAAGCTCATCGGCTACGAGGCGGCCGCCAAGATCGCGAAGCACTCCGTCGCCAGGGGCATCACCGTCCGCGAGGCCGTGCTCGACCTGGGCTACGTCGATCGCGGCGAGATCACCACCGAGCAGCTGGACGAGAAGCTCGACCTGCTGTCGATGACCCATCCGGGCTGATCCGGAGGCATCCCCATGTCCTCCCGGCGCGATCAACGGGACGTGACTCAGAAGTCCCGCCCCATTTCGGCGCGCGCTCGCATCCTGGGGGCGATCCTGGCGGTGGCGTGCATCGGACTCGCGATCGTCGGAAGCGTGACGTTCCTGGTGCAACGCGAGCGGGTGCTGTCCGAGATCGACGACCGCCTCAAGTCGCAGGTGGAACGTCTGCACGCTGTGGCCGGAGACGAGGCGGATGCCGCGGACGGCGGGACCTCCGGTGCCGCGACGGCCAGCGAGGACGTCGACATCGATGACTTCGCGACGGTCGGCGACTTCCTCCAGGCGGCTGTCGCCCGTCTCGTCCCGGCGCGCAATGAGGGCTCGGTGGCCATCCTGGACGGGAAGGCCAGCTACCGCCCCGAGACGCTGTCGGGTTTCGACATCTCACAGAACCAGAAGCTGATCGACAGCGCCATCGACGGGATCGAGCGCAGCGGCGCGACGATCATGGACACGGCTGTGACCGATCAGGGGTCGCTGCGGTACATCGCGATACCCGTCTCGCTGAGCGAGGATCCGCAGACCGGCATCTACGTGCGCGCGGTCGATGTCGAGGCGGAGCTCGCCCCGGTGACGGCCGCGATCACGACGTACTCGATCGCGGCCGTCGCGGTGCTGGTCGCGATCGGCGTCGTCTGCTGGTTCGTCGCGGGACGCCTCCTGTCGCCGATCCGCGACCTCCGGGATGCCGCCGATGCGGTCACCCTGGGCGACCTGTCGCCGCGCCTGTCCCCGCAGGGGAACGACGACATCTCCGACCTGACCCGGACGGTCAACTCGATGCTCGACCGGCTGGAGGGCTCGGTCGATGTACAGCGGCAGCTGCTGGACGACGTGCGCCACGAGCTGAAGACGCCGATCACGATCGTTCGAGGTCACCTCGAGATGATGGATCCCGGCGACGCGGCGGATGTCGCGGCGACACGTGAGATCGGAATGGCGGAGCTCGACCGCATGAACCGCCTCGTGGACGACATCGACCTGCTCGCGACGGTGGAGGGCGACGGGTTCACGATGGCCCAGGTCGATCTGCGCGCGCTCACCTCGCGGTTCGGCGAGCTCGTGTCCGTGATCCCCGGGCATGTCTGGACCGTCGAGGAGACCGCCGATGGACACATCCTCGGAGACCAGGACCGTCTCCTGCAGGCGTGGCTCCAGTTGGCCGACAACGCGGCGAAATACACCCCTGAGGGCTCCACCATCGACCTCGGCAGCCGGCTGGACGAATCCGGCGCCCAGCTGTGGCTCAGCGATCACGGCCCGGGCATTCCGCCTGCCGCGCGTCACCGGATCTTCCGTCGCTTCGACCGTGCGCACGGCAAGCGGTCCGTGGGGGGATCCGGACTCGGGCTCGCGATCGTGGACGCGATCGCGAAGGGGCATGGCGGCCACTGCGCGGTGACCGACACGCCGGGCGGCGGGGCCACGTTCACCATCCACCTTCCCCTGCCGACGACCGAGCTGCCGGCACCGGTGCGCGCCGGCGACGTCGTGCTGCAGCGCGAGGCCGCGGGATGAGCAGGATCCTCCTCATCGAAGACGAGCCGCGCATCGCCGAGTTCGTCAGCCGCGGTCTGGAGTCGGCCGGCTACTCCACCGTCATCGTCGATGACGGTGCCGAGGGTCTGGACCGCGCACTCGAGGACGACATCGACCTCGTGCTGCTGGATGTCGGACTGCCGACGATGGACGGCTTCGAAGTGCTGCGTCAACTGCGCGCCCAGGGGTCCGGCGTTCCGGTCATCATGCTGACGGCGCGGTCGAGCACGCGCGACACCGTCGAAGGTCTGGATGCCGGAGCGAACGACTACGTCTCGAAGCCGTTCACCTTCGAAGAACTGCTCGCGCGCGTACGCTCGCGCCTGCGGGAGAGCACGACCACCGCGGGCGTCGCCGTGTCGCACGGCGAGGTGGTGCTCGACATCCTCGGTCGAAGGGCGACGGTAGACGGTCGCGAAGTCGAGCTGTCCGCCCGCGAGTTCGCGTTGGCCGAGCAGTTCCTGCGCAGTCCCGGGCGCGTCCTCAGTCGCGAACAGCTGCTGAGCAGCGTATGGGGACTCGATTTCGACCCGGGTTCGAACGTGGTGGACGTATACGTGCGGTACCTCCGCGGCAAGCTGGGCGCGCACCACATCGTCACCGTCCGCGGTGCCGGATACCGGTGGGAGTGACGAGGCGCAGCACGAAGAAGCCCCCGGTGTTGGGGGACACCGGGGGCTGGGAGAGGCCGGGCTGGGGGTAGCCGGCCATGGCAATCGCGTCAGCCTGGGGGAACGCGCGATTGCTCTCTCTTCGACACGGACGACGGCACAGATAGGTCGCGTCCGGACGCGGCACCCGCCGAAGCGGAGGATTGTGATTCGGTCCGAGGGATCGCCGGCGACCCGGTGACATCCGCTCGAGCGGGGTTGTGCGGAATCGCGACCACGCGCACGACATCCACGCTGTCTGCAACCGTGGCTGTGCCACCGATCGCCGGTCGCGAGCGAGTCTCCACGAATGTCCTCTCGATACACGCGCGTATGCGCATCCATCCATGGTGTCAGACGTGCATGAGCAGAGGAGGAGATCAGCATGAGACTCTTCTCATGCTGAGGGCCGGGATGCGGCATCCCGGCCCTCTTCCGCGCGTTCAGGACTGTCCTTCAGCCGATCTCGCCGGCCTCGAGCAGGTCGGTGACGAGTGCGGCGATGGCCGAACGCTCCGACCGCACCAGCGTCACGTGTCCGAAGAGATCGTGGCCCTTGAGCGTCTCGATGACCGACGCGACACCGTCATGACGGCCCACGCGCAGGTTGTCGCGCTGACCCACGTCGTGAGTGAGCACGACGCGGGAGTTCTGCCCCATCCGGCTGAGCACCGTGAGCAGGACGTTGCGTTCCAGCGACTGCGCCTCGTCGACGATCACGAAGGCGTCGTGGAGCGAACGGCCCCGGATGTGGGTGAGCGGCAGCACCTCGAGGAGTCCCCTTTCGATCACCTCTTCGACGACGTTGCCTGAGACGACCGAGCCGAGTGTGTCGAACACGGCCTGACCCCAGGGGTTCATCTTCTCGCCCTGATCACCGGGGAGGTATCCCAGTTCCTGCCCGCCGACGGCGAACAGCGGCCGAAAGACGATGATCTTGCGCTGCTGCTGGCGCTCGAGGACGGACTCGAGCCCGGCGCACAGCGCCAGCGCCGACTTGCCGGTTCCGGCGCGCCCGCCCAGCGACACGATGCCGACCTCGGGATCGAGCAGGAGGTCGATCGCGATGCGCTGCTCGGCCGAGCGTCCGTGCAGTCCGAAGACCTCCCGGTCGCCGCGCACCAGCCGGTAGTCGCCGTCGCCGGTGACACGACCCAGGGCGGAGCCGCGCTCGGAGTGGATGATGAGCCCGGTGTTCACGGGCAGCCCCAGGACGTCCTCGCCGGTGCCGATCTCGGTCTCGTAGAGGTCGCTGATGTCATCGCCGGAGACGTCGATCGTGGCGATCCCGGTCCAGCCGGAGTCGACCGCCTGCTCGGCGAGATACTCCTCCGCGGTGATGCCGAGCGATGCCGCCTTGACGCGCATCGGGAGGTCCTTGGACACGATGGTGACGTCCTGACCGTCCTGCGCGAGATGCATGGCCACGGCGAGGATCCGGCTGTCGTTGTCACCCAGTCGCATGCCCGACGGGAGCACGCTCGCGTCGGTGTTGTTCAGCTCCACCCGGAGGGTGCCGTCATTCCCGACCGGGACGGGGAAATCAAGCCTGCCGTGTTCGACGCGCAGCTCGTCGAGGTGCCGCAGCGCCTGCCGGGCGAAGTAGCCGATCTCGGGGTCGTGGCGTTTGCCCTCGAGCTCGGTGATCACCACGACGGGGATCACGACACTGTGCTCGGCGAAGCGGAAGAACGCTCGCGGATCGCTCAGCAGCACGGATGTGTCGAGGACGTAGGTGCGAAGATCCTGGTCCTGCTCGACGATCTCCGCGGCATCCTGACGGTGCTGCTTCTGTGGTGCTCGTGTGATCACAACCCACTCCCGACCCGGGTGTCATCACCCGGCAGTCACGAGTCGACCAGTGGTCACGAGTCGCGATCCGTAGGGCCGACCCGACCGGGCACCGTGCCCGATGACATGACGCTACGACCGGCAAACGACACTCGTGTTACCGACACGCTGGCGGATGTTACGCGCTGGTGAATTCCTGAGGAAGGGCTCTCACCACACGCGAGCGGAGGAGAACGCGGCCAGCGCGTCGCCGAAGAGGCGCAGGGTGTCGGCCCCGGTTCCGACGTGCGGCGCGACCCGGATGAGGCCGGAGCGGACCGTGACGGTGATCCCGTGATTGGCCAGCGACGCCGCCAGCGGACCGACGTCCTGCGGCGCAGGGGCGAGCGTGACGATCCCGGCCCGGCGCTCCGGCTCGCGCGGCGTGAGAACGGGCACCTCGTAGCGGTCCGCGAAGAAGATCACGTCCCGCGAGCGCTCCGAGAGCTCGGCGTCGATGCGCTCGACGCCGACGTCGCGCACATCGCGCAGCGCGCTGGCGAGCCGGGCCACCGCGAGACTGTCCGGGCGACTGACGGAGAACGCCTGAGCGGATGCCGCAGGCTGTGGCACCAGGTCGACCGGCAGGTCGCCGTCGACGCCCGCCCAGCCCGACAGCACAGGAGCGAGGCGCTCGAGGGCACGCTCGCCGAACCATGCGAACCCGGTGCCGCGGCCGGCGCGCAGCCATTTGTAGCCGTTGCCGCACACGACGTCCGCTGCGGCGTAGTCGGCGGAGACCGCTCCGAAGCCCTGCATCGCGTCCACGATCAGCATGCGGTCGCCGACGACCTCCCGAAGCGCGGTGAGATCGGCCCGATAGCCCGTCCGGAAGTCGACCAGGCTGACGGCGAGAGCTCGGGTGTCGTCCGTGAGCGCTTCGCGGACGACCTCGGGCGTGACGAATCCGTCCGCCGGCTCGATCCACTGGAGGTCGATCGAACCGAGAGCGTCCGCAGCGCGCGTCGCCGTCACGGTCAGGCTCGGAAACTCCGCCCTCGACAGCATCAGTCCGCCGGCGAGACCGTAGAGAGCCTGCATCAGGCCGTACGTCGTGGAAGGCTGCAGGACGACCTGCTCGGCATCCGAGTCCAGCAGTTCGGCGAGGATCTCGCGGGCCTCGCCGACGTGCTCACCGACCAGGTCCATGCCCGTTCGCCGCCCCGATCCGAGCAGCTCGGCGTCGGCGTGCACTTCGCTGCGCACTGCCGGAGACAGCGGGCCGAACGCGGCCCAGTCCAGATATCCCGCTTCGCCGTCGAACGAGGCGAGGAATTCGTCCAGGTCGGTCACCGCTCAATTCTGCCACGGTGCCGTGTCCTGGGCGCCGGCGGTCAGCTGCCGTAGCGCCGGTCCCGGCTGGAATAGTCGCGGATCGCGCGGAGGAAGTCGACCTCGCGCAGGTCCGGTCCGAGCGCCTCGACGAAGTAGAACTCACTGTGGGCGGACTGCCAGAGCAGGAAGTCGCTCAGCCGCTGCTCGCCCGAGGTCCGGATCACCAGGTCGGGGTCGGGCTGGCCGCCGGTGTACAGGTGCTCGCCGATCTGCTCCGGCGTGAGGCTCGCCGCGAGCTCTTCGAGCGACCCACCCTCCTCGTCGTGCTTGGCGATGATGCTGCGGACGGCGTCCACGATCTCACCACGTCCTCCGTAGCCCACGGCCAGGTTGACGTGGAGTCCGGTGTGATCCTTCGTGCGCTCCTCGACGTCCACGAGCACCCGTGCCAGCTCGGGCGGCAGCCGGTGCGCTCGGCCCACGTGCTGCACACGCCAGTCGCGCTCGCGCGACAGCTCATCGGCGAGCTCGGCGATGATCTCGATGAGATCCGCGAGCTCCTGCGAGTCCCTCTTGCGCAGATTGTCGTTGGACAGCAGGTAGAGCGAGACCACCTGAACGCCGACGTCGTCGCACCAGCCCAGGAACTCCCGCATCTTCGCGGCACCCGCGCGATGACCGTGGGCCGCCGAGTCGTACCCGAGCTGTCGCGCCCATCTGCGGTTCCCGTCGATCATCATCGCGACGTGGCGCGGGACGGCGGCGGCGGCGAGCTGGCGGCGCAGTCGATTGATGTACAGCCGGTAGAGAGGGCCTCTGCCCTCGCTCGACGCGCTCACATGCCTACGCTACCGTCGGGCGACCCGAGTGCCTTCTCCGGCATACGGCGACGCGTAGGCTCAGGGAGTGGCCCGCAGCACGAGTTCCGACCCCACCGAGGACGAGGGCGCGGAGATGCCACAGCTGCCGCTCCTCGAAGTCGCCGAGCTCGACGCCACGATCGACATCCGCCCCAGCTGGCGCGGATGGATCCACGCGGCGACGTTCCCGATCGCGATCGCCGCAGGCATCGTCCTGATCGTGCTGGCTCAGGGCGCTCCGGCGAAATGGGCGTGCGCGGTCTTCATGGCGACCTCCCTGCTGCTCTTCGGCAACTCCGCGCTGTACCACCGCTTCGACTGGGGCCCCCGAACGCGGGCTGTGCTGAAGCGGATCGACCACGCCAACATCCTGCTGCTGATCGCCGGCACGTACACGCCGATCGCGGTGCTCGCCCTTCCGACAGACAAGGCGATCATCCTCCTGTCGCTCGTGTGGGGCGGCGCGATCCTGGGCATCCTGTTCCGCGTGTTCTGGATCGATGCTCCGCGCTGGCTGTACGTGGCCCTGTATCTGGTGCTCGGCTGGGCAGCCGTGATGTACATGATCGACCTGTTCCAGGCCAACGCCGCGATGATGATCCTCGTGATCGCGGGCGGGCTGCTGTACACCGGCGGTGCTGTCGTCTACGCGTTGAAGAAGCCGAACCCGTGGCCCGGCCACTTCGGATTCCACGAGATCTTCCACGTCTGCACGGTCCTGGCGTTCCTGTGCCACTGGACGGCCTGCCTGCTCATCGCCGTGAACCCGGCTTACCACGCCTGATCCGCTCCATCCCCTCAGCGGCAGGCAAGCGGATGCCGCTGATCAGCGCGTCGGCCCGTTCGGCGTCGACGCATCGTCCGGGAACTGCTCCTCCGGCCCGCCGGCATCGATGTCCTGGTCGTCGACCTCGGTTGCCCGCACCGCTGCCCCGGCCTGCTGCTCGGCATCCAGTTCTTCGTTGATGTCCGCACGGACGCGACCGCGGCGGATGCGGCGCATCATGTCCCACACCAGAGCCACGACGGCGAAGGCGAGCAGCGCGATCACGACGAAGCCCCACGGGCCGGGCGACACCAACGCCGGGTCGACGGTGGGCTCGGGTGTGGCGGTCGCGGCGGCGGCGTACGCGAGGGCGATGAGCGCATCGTGCATGGTGTCCTCGTTCCGCGCGAGAGCGCATAGCCTGGATGCTCCAGCCTAATCTTCAGGCGGAGCACGCACTTTCTATGGGGCCCGATGACCACGCAGGACATGCTCGACGAGCGCTACGGTCGCACGAGCTCGCCCGAAAAGCGGTGGACGATCGGGATCGTCGCCGTGATCGCGGCCACCCTCGTCGGTCTGTTCGCCTGGATGACGATATCGAGCACGCTCGACGATGTCGCCGCGGACACCACGGGCTTCACCGTGCAGGACGAGCGGACGGTCGAACTGGCCTTCCAGATCACCGCGCCGACCGGGCGCACCGTCGCATGCGCGCTCGAGGCGCAGGACGAGGACCACGGCGTCGTGGGCTGGAAGATCGTCGAATACCCCGAGTCCGACCTGCGCACGCGAGCGTTCCGCGAGCTGATTCCGACGACGGCGGAGGCGACGACAGGTTTGGTCAACGCCTGCTGGGTGACGTAGTCTGACCTGACACAGTCGACAGACGCCCTGGCCGGAGCCGGGGCGTTTTGACATACCAGCCACCGCCGACCGAAGGAGGCAGACGTGTCAAACGATGCCCCGGTGACGTTCCTCACCCAGGACGCATATGACAGGCTCGCCGCCGAACTCGAGCGACTCTCGACGACCGGCCGCGAGGAGATCGCCAAGCGCATCGAGTCCGCGCGCGAAGAGGGCGACCTCAAGGAGAACGGCGGCTACCACGCGGCCAAGGACGAGCAGGGCAAGCAGGAGGCGCGGATCCGCACGCTGCAGCACCTGCTGAAGACCGCCACGGTCAGCGAGGCTCCGCAGAGCAGCGGCGTCGTGGAACCGGGGACCGTCGTG
>NZ_DASUNI010000109.1:0-3207 GCF_036277215.1 Microbacterium sp.
GAACGATCGAGGCGAGCAGGGGCACCGCCGGCCGCGAGGGCGTATCCCACGGGGGCGGCAGCTCGAGAGGTTCTTGCTCGTCGCCGACGACCGTCGGATTGAAAGGAGGAGTCGTCGAGAACGCGGTGGGCCAGAGCACGCGTTCAGTCAATCTGCTGCGATGGTCGCCGCACATTCGTCATCCACGTGGCGGTGGACGGTCGTGCCTCGGGTCAGCCTGGGGAGGAGCCGGCCCTCACGGATACGTCGAGCACGATGATCGTGATGTTGTCACGCCCGCCGTTCTCCAGCGCGGCATCCATCATCGCGTTCACCGCGTCCGCGGGATCGGAGTTCTGGGCGAGGAAGTGCTGGATGCCGTAGTCGGTGAGCTCTTTCGTGAGTCCGTCCGAGCAGATCACGAATCGATCGCCGTCTACGACGTCGAGTCGCACGTAATCGGGCGTCACGCTGTCGCTGGGACCGACCGCTCGCGTGATGACGTTTCCGTACGGATGGTTCTCGGCTTCCTCGGGGCTCAAACGGCCCGCCGCGATGAGCTCCTGCACGACCGAGTGGTCGGTGGTGATCTGCTCGATCGACTCGTCGCGCAGCAGATAGACCCGCGAGTCGCCGATGTTCAGGGTCACCCACTGCGGCGGCTCGTCGCTGACGTCGAGGTACACGCCCGTGAGGGTCGTCCCGGTGCCGTCGTCGGTCGTCTCGGGGTGCGAGGCGATGTCCTTGACAGCCCGCGTCAGCGCCTTCTCGATCGCCTTCGGCGTGACATCGCCGCCCGTGACCACGCCGCCCATCCGATCGATCGTGCTGGCGCTGGCGATCTCCCCGCCGATGTGTCCGCCCATGCCGTCGGCGACGAGGAACAGCGGGTAGTCGGCCAGCAGCGCGTCCTGATTGATCTCCCGCCGGCGGCCGGTGTGAGTGCCACCCGCCCAGGTCAGAATGATCGCGCCGTCCGCCACCGACACCGATCGGGAGTGGGTGGATACCTCGGGCACGCCCTGTCCTCCCCGTCGGCCGACATCGGCGGCGACACGACCCGTGCGGTCCTGTCGACGTGCTCACATCCTAGTCGACTCGGCCCCCGCCGCCCTGGACGCTCGCGCCCGCCGGTGCTTTCCGCGTGCTGCCGAACGAGCAGCCCGGTAAGCTCCGTTCGCTCAGAGCGAACGGAGCTTCATCCGGCTCAGGCCGCGGGGTCGTCGACGAGCGGGAAGATCTCGTCGATCCGAGCGAGGTCCTCGCCCGCCGGGGTCCATGCGGATGCGGCGGCCGCGTTGGAGCGGATCTGCTCGGCGCTGGTGGCGCCCGCGATCACGCTGGACAGCGCGGGTCGGGACAGCAGCCAGCCGAAGGTCGCCTCGAGCATGGAGACGCCGCGCTCGTCGCAGAACTCCTGGTAGGCCTCCAGAGCGTCCCAGGGCGCGTGCTGCCAGATGTGGCGACGCTGCATCATGATGCGGCTGCCCTCAGGGCCGCCCGCCCGGGTGAATTTTCCGGTCAGCAGTCCGTTGTGCAGCGGGAAGAACGGGAAGAAGCCCAAACCGAACCGCTCGACGGCCGGAAGCACCTCCCGCTCAGCACCACGCGAGAGGAGGCTGTAGTGGTTCTGCGCGGAGATGAACCGGCCGTCGCGGCCACGCGCCGTGAACTCGGCCTCGGCGATCTGCCATCCGGCGAGATTCGAATGACCGTAGTAGCGGATCTTGCCTTCCCGGACGAGGTCGTCCAATGCGGAGATGGTCTCCTCGATGGGGGTCGCCGGGTCGGGCACGTGTAGCTGGTAGAGGTCGATCCAGTCGGTCTGCAATCGAGCGAGCGACGCCTCGACGGCCGCGCGAATGTACGACCGCGAGCCCTTGGAGGCCGTGGTCGAGTACCCCATGTCCCTGCCGGAGTGGCCGAACTTGGTGGCCAGGACCACCCGGTCCCGCATGCCCTGTAGAGCCTCGCCCATGAGCGTCTCGCTCAGACCGGGCTCACCGCCGTACATGTCCGCCGTGTCGAGGAAGGTGATGCCGGCATCGATGGCGGCGTCGATCACTTCCACCGTGCCCTCGAGGGTCTCGGTGCGGGTGCCCGGTCGGCCGAAATTGTTGCAGCCGAGACCCACAGCGGTCACGAGGAGGCCGGATGCGCCGACACGGCGCTGTGGGACGTTGTCGTCAGTCAGGGTCATGCTCCCACGCTAACTCGACGCGCGCGTGCCGGTCGCTTCGCGTATGCGCGACGAGCCCCCACCGTGACGGTGAGGGCTCGTCGTGTCGTGCTATGGCCGAGGTTCCGACGGCGGACCGCTGGGCGGGGCGGTCGGAGGCGCCGTAGGCGGCTGAGGCGCCGCAGGCGGCGTGGCGGGCGGCTCGGGAGCCGCCGGCGGGGGTGAGGCCGGAGCCGCGGCGGGCGGCTCGGCCGACGGTGCGGCGGGCGGGGCTGCCGGAGGCGTGTAGCCCGCCGGAGGCGGCGTGTAGCCGGCAGGCGGCTCGTAACCGGCCGGGGGCGGGGGAGGCTGGTAGCCGGCCGGAGGCGGGTAGGCCCCGCCCGCCGCCGCCTGGCCGCCCGGCGCGACGGCGTACCCTCCCGCGGGTGTCTGGTTGGGAACACCGGCCCAGACGGTGCGGTCCGCGAGGAATCCGTTGCCCGCCCACGGCGCCGGCGGGATCGCGTTGTTCCAGCGCGACTTGTCGAAGGCCAGGATGCCGAGCCAAACGATGCTGAGGAAGAAGTACAGGATCAGCCAGACGGGCTCCTTCTGCAGCTTGAGACCGACTCGCCACGCCGCCAGCATCGTCACGACCAGAGGAAGGAGCGCGAGGATCCAGCCGATCACGGGGATCCAACTCAGAATGACCGAGGCGGCGATGGCGATCAGGATGAGCCACGGGCTCAGGTCACCCAGCTTGCTGAAGACCATGTAGTTGTAGATCGGCACCCAGGCACGCCACCGACCCTGCACACCGGCCTTGTCGAAGATCTTCATCAGGAAGATGGAGCTCAGGATGTAGAAGGCGATTGCGAAGATGAACCAGAAGACGGCCGCGGCCGCGAGAACCGCGAGTCCTGCGCCATCAGAGAAGTCGTACATGAGCGTCCTTCCCAGAGAACGAGCGACGACGCGCACACACGTCGGCGGGGCAACCGCCCTGCAGGTCACATGCTAGCGACGGGTCGTGCCATGTGACAGGCAATTCGCGCATACTCGCCACACGT
>NZ_DASUNI010000110.1:0-57607 GCF_036277215.1 Microbacterium sp.
AGAGGTCAGCCAGCTCGATTCGCACGCCGCTGAGATCATGCAATGCCTGGCGGGCGGCGTACCAGCCCGGCATGCCCGTGACCCCCGGACCTGGGGGAGTGGACGCGGACGCGAGGTACACGCCGCGCAGGGGCGTGCGCCAGGGGGCGGGGGACAGGACCGGCCGCCGCAGCGCCTGCGCCATCGTGAAGGCGCCGGCCAGGATGTCGCCCCCGATGTCGCTGGGACTCAGCGAGACCCGCTGAGCCGCGGCAACCGCGTGCGATGCCAGGATGCGCTCGCGGAACCCCGGCGCGAACCGCTCGACCTGCTTGACGATGAGCTCCGTCGGATCGAGGGTGGATCCGGCGGGCACGTGGATGTACGCCCACAGCACGGCCTTGCCCGTGGGGGCGCGTGAGTCGTCGAGCACCGAAGGCTGCACCGCGAGCACGTACGGGCGGTCGCTGACCCGGCCGCCGGCGACCGCATTCTCGCTTTCCTCGACCTCGGCCCGCATCCCGCCGAGGTGGACCGTGGGCGACCGGGCGACATCCGGATTCGCCCACGGGATCGGGCCGTCGAGGGCGAAGTCCGCTTTGGCCACGCCGTGCCCGTACTTGTACCGGGCCAATGCCTTCGCATAGGACGGCGGCAGATCGGGATGGGTGAGCAGGAGGTACGGCGACGTGTCGAGCAGCAGCAGGTCGCCGGCATCCGGATCCCCCCAACTCAGGCCTTCGAGCGAGTGGACGTGCTGGCCGGGCTCGACAATGCCGCCGTGCTCGTGCAGGTCACCCATCAGCGCATCGGCGATCGCCTGCGACCCGCCGCGCGGATACGCCCAACCGTCTGCAGCGTGCGCGTGCGCGGCCAGGAGCAGCCCGGCAGCGGCCGCCGCCGGCGACGGCAGGGGCGCGTTGGCATGCGCGAAGACACCGGCCAGCAGGGCATCCGCCTCCGGTGTGGAGAAGGTTCCCCGCGCAAGCGCCCGTCCGCTGCGCGTGCCGAGCTGCAGGTCGCGCAGTCCGTAGCGGACGACGGTGAGCGGATGCCGCGGCACGCGCAGCAGCTGCGATGAGGTGAAGCCCACCAGGGCCTCGAGGTGCAAGACGAGCGGCCGCAGGACGGCTCGCCATGCGCGGGCATCCCGACCGAGCCCGTCCGCGGTGCGTTCGAGATCCCGCCACGCGATCGCCGCCCGCCCGTGCTCGAGCGGGTGCGCGTACGAGACCTCGGGGCGGATCCATTCGATACGATCGCGAAGCCCGAAGGCGCGGAAGAACGCGGAGGTGAGCGCGGCGGGGTGTACGGCGGAGCCGACATCGTGCTGGAACCCGCGCAGGGTGAGCGGGGCGGTGCGGATGCCTCCGCCGGGCGTGGACGCCGCCTCGAGCACCCGCACCTCATAGCCGGCACGCGCAAGGCTGACGGCCGCCGCGAGGCCGTTCGGACCGCTGCCGACGATCGTCGCGCGTCGGGTCATTTCCCCAGTGTCGCACCGGAGCGCTTCGTCCGTGAGGGTCCGGGCGCGTTGGTCCGAGCCCTGGATCGTCCGGCCCGCGGCGCCCGGCCGGCCGACGGCTCAGCCGCCGATCGCGAAGCCTGCCGAATCGTCGAGTGCGGCATCCAGCTCGGCGAGCCACGCCGTCGCGTTGCCGTCCGAGGGCGCGCGCCAGTCGCCGCGCGGCGAGAGGGACCCGGCCGGAGAGACCTTGGGCCCGTTCGGGATCGCCGAGCGCTTGAACTGAGCGAAGGCGAAGTACCGCTGCAGGAACACCCGCAGCCATCGGACGACGGTGGTCAGGTCGTAGGCGTAGCGGTCGTCGGCCGGGAAGCCCGGCGGCCACGTGCCCGCGTCGGGATCGATCCACGCGCGCTCGGCCAGGAAGGCGATCTTCGACGGCCGCATGCCGAACCGCAGGATGTGGAACAGCGCGAAGTCGTGGAGCGCGTACGGGCCGATGCGATCCTGGGTGGACTGCATCTTGCCGTCTTGCCCCATCGGCACCAGTTCGGGGCTGATCTCGGTGTCCAGCACCGACTGCAGCACCGCCTTCGCCCGGTCGCTGAGTTCCGTGGCGCCGGCGTGCAGCGGCGTCGAGTCGTCCGCGATCACCCAGCGGATCACGTGCTGGATCAGCGTCTTGGGCACGCCGGTGTTCACGGCGTAGTGGCTCATCTGGTCGCCGACGCCGTAGGTGGACCACCCGAGAGCGAGCTCGGAGAGGTCGGAGGTGCCGATGACCATCCCGCCGTTCTGGTTCGCGAGGCGGAAGAGATAGTCGGTGCGCAGACCCGCCTGCACGTTCTCGAACGTGATGTCGTGCACCGGCTCGCCGTCGGCGAACGGATGCCCGATCTTCTCCAGCATCTCGGTCGCGGCTTCCCTGATGTCGATCGTCTCGATCGACGCCCCGACCGCCTCCGACAGCGCGATCGCATTCGCCTTGGTGTGATCGGATGTCGCGAACCCGGGCATCGTGTAGGTGAGGATGTCGGTGCGCGGGCGACCCATCCGGTCCATGGCGCGGGCGATCACCAGAAGCGCGTGCGTCGAATCGAGACCGCCGCTCACCCCGAGGACCGGCTTGGGGCGGCCGATGGCCTCCATGCGCTGCACCAGCCCCGAGACCTGGATGTTGAACGCCTCGTAGCAGTCCTGGGCGAGCCGTGCGGGATCATCGGGAACGAAGGGGAAGCGGTCGAGCGCCCTGCGCAATCCGACATCGCGGGCGGGCGGATCGAGCTGGAAGTGCACCGTGCGGAACATCGCGTCGGCGTGCTCGGCGCGCCGGTTGTCATCGAAGGTGCCCTGACGGAGGCGGTCCTGCCTCAGACGGTCGAGGTCGATGTCGGCGATCGCACTGCGCGGCCCGTCCGGGAAGCGCTCCGTCTCGTCCAGCAGTGTCCCGCCCTCGTAGATCATGGTCTGCCCGTCCCATGAGAGGTCGTTGGTGGACTCGCCCATGCCTGCAGCCGCATAGGCGTATGCGGCCAGGCACCGCAGGGACTGCGACTGGCACAGGATCTTGCGATCCTCCGCGCGGGCGATGGTGATCGGGCTGCCCGAAAGGTTCAGCAGCACCGTCGCTCCGGCCAGCGCGGCAGACGAGGACGGGGGGATGGGAACCCAGACGTCCTCGCAGACCTCGGCGTGCACGATGAGGCCGGGGACGTCCAGCGCCTCGAACAGCAGATCCGGACCGAAGGGGGCCTCCAGGGAGCCGACCCTGATGTCCTCGCCGACCTGGTCGTCGCCGGGGGCGTACCAGCGGCGCTCGTAGAACTCCCGATACGTCGGCAGGTACGACTTGGGCGCCACGCCGAGCAGCACGCCGCGGTGGATCACGACCGCGCAGTTGTACAGGCGATTGCGGTGGCGCAGCGGCGCGCCGACGACGAGCACCGGGAGAAGACTCTCGGACGCCTCGACGAGGCGCTCGATCGCCGCTGCGACCGCGTCGAGCACGGCATCCTGCATGACGAGGTCGTCGATCGCGTACCCGGTGAGGCACAGCTCGGGGAAGACCGCGACCGCGACCGCTTCGCCGTCGCACGCCTGGGCGGCGTCGAGGACGGACTGCGCGTTGGTCGCCGGGTCGGCGATCGAGATCGGGATCGTGCACGCCGCGACGCGGGCGAACCCGTGCCGGTATGCGCTCTCGAACGGGAGGCTCATGGCCCTCAGTCTGTCAGCAAGCACTTCGCGCGCGCACGGGACGCGGCCTGCTGTCAGAACCCGCCCGTACGATCGGGGAGACGAAAGGGAACCATTGCGATACATTCCGGCAGAGGCGCGCGTCGTCTGGAGCGCGAGCGACCTCAAGGCGGCGGCGGAATGCGAGTTCGCCTGGCTGCGGGGCATCGATGCCCGCATCGGCCGGATCGCCGCCGTCGAGGAGCCCGAGGACGCCACGCTCGAGCGCGCCGGCCGGCTGGGCGGCGAGCACGAGCGGCGGGTGCTCGCGGGCTATCGGGCGACGTACGGCGACGGCGTGGTCGAGATCGCCGAGACGTCGTCGGCGAACGCGGAAGGCCTGGCCGAGGTGGTGGCCCGCACACGGGAGGCACTGGTATCCGATGCCGACGTGATCTACCAGGCGGCGTTCGCGACCGATGAGTTCGTCGGGTTCGCCGACTTCCTCGTCCGCGACGAGGCGGGTCGCTGGGTCGTCCAGGACAGCAAGCTCGCGCGGCGCGCCCGCGTCACCGCGCTGATGCAGCTGTCGGCGTACGTCGACCAGCTCGACCGGCTCGGCGTCGCCCGCTCCGACCGGGTCGAGCTGCTGCTCGGCGACGGCACGGTCAGCGTGCACATCGCCGACGAGCTGCTGCCGGTGTTCGCCCTGCGCCGAGCGCGGCTGCGCGCGCTGATCGACGACCGCCGCCTCGACCTCGGGCCCGCGTGGCCGGCGATCGCCTGGGGCGATCCGCGCGGCGACCTCGGCGTCGTCGCCTGCGGGCGCTGCGCGACCTGCGACTCCGAGGTCGTGGCATCGCGCGACCTGCTCCTGGTCGCGGGCATGCGTCCCGTGCAGCGCGACCGGCTGCGCACCTCCGGCATCACGACGATCGATCAGCTCGCCTTCGCGCCGACGGCACCGAGCCGGATGAACCCCGACACGTTCGGGATGCTGCGCACGCAGTCCCGGCTGCAGCTCAGCGCGCCGGCCGGCACGGGTGCGGCCGTCGGGTCGCACGGGTCGCACCCGGCACTGCCCCCCTTCGAGGTCGTGGCGCCCAAGGCCCTCGGCGCGCTGCCCCGGCCGGATATTGGCGACCTGTTCTTCGACTTCGAGGGCGACCCGCTCTACACCGAGGGCGACGCGACTGTATGGGGGATCGACTACCTGTTCGGGTGGGTCGACATCCGGGAGCAGTACAGTGCGATCTGGGCGCACTCCTTCGACGAGGAGCGCGCCGCGCTCGAGACGTTCCTCGACTTCGTGCAGGCGCACCGCAGCCGGCACCCGGATTTCCACATCTATCACTACGCGCCGTACGAGCCGACCCACCTGCTCACGATGGCCGCGCGGCACGGCACCCGCGAGGCGGACGTCGATCGTCTGCTGCGCGACGGCGTCTTCGTCGACCTGTATCCCATCGTGCGCCGCGCGCTGCGCATCGGCTCCCGGTCGTATTCGATCAAGAAGCTCGAACCCCTCTACATGGGCGACGAGGTGCGTACGAGCGACGTGCAGAAGGGCGACGAGTCGATCGTGAAGTACGTCGAGGCGCGTGCCCTCCGCGACGACGGAGACACCGCCACGGCGCTGGAGATCTTCGCCGACCTCGCGGACTACAACCGCTACGACTGCGTGTCGACGCGCCGCCTGCGCGACTGGCTCGTCGATCGCGCGCGCGACGCAGGACTGCGACCGCTGCCCAACCCCGAGCCGGGCGAGAACGTGTACGAGCCGTCGCCACGGGCGCTGGCTCTCTCGGCGCTGGCGCTGCGGCACGCTGAGGACTCCGCCGAGGCGATGGCGCTGCGCCTGGGGGCTGCCGGCATCGACTACTACGCACGCGAGGCGAAGAGCTTCTGGGCCACCCACTACCTGCGCCTGCGCGAGCCCGTCTCGCTGTGGGAGGAGACCCGCGACGTCGTCTCGCTCGATTCCACGCGCTGCCGGGTCGTGGAGGACTGGCACCGCCCCGAAGGCGCGCGCACCGACCGGCGGATCATCGAACTGCGCGGCGAATTCGCCCCCGGCACCCGGCTCAGCGAGGGGTCCAACCCGTTCGCGCTGTATGAGCTCCCGGCGCCGTACCCGTTCGATCCCTCGCCGCGGTGGATCCACGCCGATCACCGCGTCACCGTGATCGAAGTGCTCGACGACGGCGCCATCGTCGAGGAGAACGCGGTGGCGGACGTCACCTGGACGCAGCTGCCCATCGCCCTCACTCCCTCCCCGCCGCCGCGGGCGCTCAATCAGCAGGTCGCGATCGACGCGTGGGCTGATGCCGTGCTCGCAGCGTCCCCCGAGCTTCCCGCCGACCCGGCCACTGACATCCTGCGCCGGCGCCCGCCGCGTACGCTTGCGCAGAGTCAGCGAGCGGACCAAGGTCTCCCGGCATCCACCGGTGATGACGTCGACGCGATCGTCCGCGCCGTCGTCGATCTCGATCGCAGCTATCTGGCCGTACAGGGACCCCCGGGAACCGGCAAGACATACGTCGGGTCTCACGTGATCGCCCGCCTGGTGCGCGAGCGCGGGTTCAAGGTCGGCGTCGTCGCGCAGTCGCACGCGGTGATCGAGAACATGCTCTGCCGCATCGTCGAGGCCGGCGTGCCGCGCGAACTGGTCGCGAAGGCGCCGAAGGACCCCACCGCCGACAACCTCGCCTTCACTCCGATCACGAAGAACGGAGTGCCCGAGTTCACCGCCGCGCACGCCGAGACGGGCTATGTCATCGGCGGCACGGCGTGGGACTTCGCCCACGAGGGGCGGATACCGCGCGGAAGCCTCGACCTCCTCGTCATCGACGAAGCGGGCCAGTTCTCGCTCGCCTCCACCATCGCCGTGTCGCTTGCCGCCTCGCGGCTGCTCCTGCTCGGCGACCCCCAGCAGCTGCCCCAGGTCAGTCAGGGCACTCATCCCGAGCCGGTCGACACGTCCGCGCTCGGCTGGGTCATGGACGGTGCCGACGTCATACCACCCGAGTACGGGTATTTCCTGGCCCGCACGTGGCGCATGCGCCCCGAGGTCGCGGCGCCCGTGTCGCGTCTGTCGTACAGCGGCGAGCTCGCCGCGCATCCCGCCACCGCGCTGCGGGAGCTCGCCGGCATCGATCCAGGCCTGATTCCGGTGCCCGTGCGACACCGGGGCAACGCGACGCAGTCGCTCGAGGAAGCGGGCGTCGTCGTGGACATCGTGCGCGATCTCGTCGGCCGCGAGTGGACCGGCATCGAGATCGGCGAAGGAGGGCGCGCCACTCGGCTGGCCCCGCGGCCGCTCGAAGAGACCGACATCATCGTCGTCACGCCCTACAACGCGCAACAGGTCGCCGTCGAGGACGCCCTCACCCAGGCCGGGTTCGGAGACGTCCCGGTCGGCACGGTCGATCGCTTCCAGGGTCAGGAGGCGGCCGTCGCCATCGTGTCGCTCGCGGCGTCGTCCGGACGCGACGCGCCGCGTGGGCTCGAGTTCCTCCTGCTGCGCAACCGGCTCAACGTGGCGATCTCGCGGGCGATGCACACGGCGTACCTGGTCTCCTCGCCAGGACTGCTGGACGACCTTCCCTACACACCCGAGGGGGTCGTCCGGCTGAGCGGCTTCGCGCGTCTCGTGGGCGAGAGCGGGGGCGTGCTGGTCGCACCGGACACCCGCGGGCGCGAACCCGCCCGCGCGTAGACTCGCGGCAACGATGAGGAGGGATCCATGTCCGACGAGCGTCAGTTCGAGATCGATCTGCCTCCGGAGCTCATCGCGGGCGCCTACGCGGATTTCGCAAACGTGTGGCACACCCCGACCGTCTTCATCATGGACTTCCTGACGCTCGCCAAGCCGCCGAGCGAGACCGTGGACGCCGAAACGGGAGAGCGTCGCACGATCGTCCCCGCGCGCGTCGTGAGCCGCGTGCGCATTCCGCCGGAGCAGGTCTTCGAGCTTGCGAAGGCTCTGACTCAGCAGCTCGAGTTCTGGGAGCAGGAAACCGGACGCCGATCCCCGGCCGGACCGGTCCTCGACGACTAGCTGCGGACCGTCTGCCGGTCGATGGTGCTAGACGTCCCGCCGCGCCGTGTCAACCCCGTTGGGTGTGCATCCTCGGCCACTTAGCCTGACTGCGCGTCCCACCATAGGCGCGGGCCGCGGCATCCGTTCGGCGAGGGGTGGATGCCGCGGCCGTCTGTCTCCGCGGCCGCAGCGCCGATCCGGTATCAGCACGCCCGCTCCGCTCTCTCTTTTCGCGAGAGGGAGTGTGACATGATCACCATCGCAGCGGAACAGGCCACCGACGACGCGACGAAGGCGGCGACCCTGGCCGACGAGCCGCGGCGCCGCGGGTTCGCCTTCTGGGTCGTCCGCTACCTCCCGGCCGAGATCGTCGGCACCGCCGCGATGATCATGGCGGGCCTGGGGGTCACGATCTGGACGGACGCTCCCGCGCTCATCGCGATCGCCGCACTCCTCGGCGAGATCGTCGGCTTCTACCTCGTCCTGGCGATCACGATCTACATCGAGCAGCACGCCGTCTCCGCCAACTGGCGGCGCGCGATCATCCGGACATTCCTCCTGCTCGTCGCGGAGTTCGGGGTCGCCGAGCTGCTCGACACGCTCCTCATCCGCCCGGCGGCGCTCGTCGCCGGCGTGTGGCTCCTGCCGGATCCGATGTGGGGACTCCTCGCCGGCAAGGTCTTCGCCGACGTCATCTTCTATGCGATCGCCGCGGGCGCGTTCACCCTGACCGCCAGGACCGGACTGCGGGACGGCCGTCGCTCTCGGGAGCGCGCATCATGACGACGCACACGACGCGCCGGGATGCCCGCGCCGCGCGCAGCATCCGCCAGATCCGGCACGACGAGGCCTCGGCTCTGCTGGCTTCGGACATCGCGAAGGCCGCCATCGCCCTGAACGGCACCCCCGTGCTGCTGCTCGACCCGGAGCGGGTGCGCGGCCAGTACCGCAGACTGGCGGCGGCGCTGCCATTCGTCCGATTCCACTACGCGGTCAAGGCACTCGCCCACCGCGCCGTGCTGACCGCACTGGCCGAAGAGGGATGCGGCTTCGACGTGGCCACCGGCGAGGAGCTCGCTCTGCTCGAGGGAATCGATCCCGGCCGCGTCATCCACACGCACCCGATCAAGAAGCCCGCCGAGATCGCGCAGGCCCTCGCAGCAGGCGTGCGCACGTTCGTCGTCGACAACGTCGTCGAGCTGGAGAAGTTCGCCGGCGCACCAGCCGACGCGCGCCTGCTCATCCGCCTCGCGTACCGCAGCCCGCACGCCAAGAGCGACCTGTCGACCAAGTTCGGCGTCGGCCCGTATGAGGCCGCGCACCTCGTCGAGCAGGCGCGGGATCGCGGCATCCGCGTCGCCGGATTCAGCTTCCACGTCGGCAGCCAGCTCGACGATCCGCAGAGATTCGCCGCCGCGATCGCCGAGACGCTCGCCCTGATGGACCATCTCGAGGCGACGCTGGGTGTGCGGTTCGACACCCTCGACATCGGCGGCGGCTTCCCCGTCGCGTACGACTCCGCAGTCACGCCCCTCGAGGATCTGGCCGCCGTTCTGCGGCCGGTGCTCGAGCCGCACGCCGACCGGCTCGCCATCATCGCCGAGCCGGGCCGGGTCCTCGCCGCAGAGGCCATGACGCTCGTGACCAGCGTCGTGGGAGTCTCGGAGCGCGGCGACGGACGCTGGTACTACCTGGATGACGGGCTGTACGGCTCGTACTCGAACGTACTCGCCGAGGACGTCCACCCCCTGATCTTCTCCGAGCGCGAGCTGACCGGACGCGACGCGGATGCCGAAGCCCGCCGGTGGGCGACGCTCGCGGGGCCGACCTGCGATTCGACCGACGTCATCGCTCGCGAGGTGCTGCTGCCCGAACTCGCGGTGGGCGACCTGCTGGTGAGTCCGGCGATGGGCGCGTACACCGCCGTCACCGCGACCCGATTCAACGGGCGCGGCCTGACGCCGATCGCCGTGGTGGGCCGGGGGGCTCGGACCGGCGAGCTGCTCGCCGTCGCCCCCGATCGCGCGGCCGCGATCGTCTGACGCGTCACACCGTGCCGTAGAGGCGGTCGCCCGCGTCGCCGAGCCCGGGGACGATGTAGCCCTTCTCGTTGAGCCGCTCGTCGAGTGCACCGAGCACCAGGGTCACATCACGCCCCTCGACCTGCTTCTCGATGGCGGCGACACCCTCGGGCGCACCCAGCAGGCAGATCGCGGTGACGTCGTACGCGCCCCGACGGAACAGGAAGTCCATCGCGGCGCCGAGCGAGCCCCCGGTCGCCAGCATCGGGTCGAGCACGAAGCACTGACGGTCGCTCAGGTCAACGGGAAGCCGCTCGGCGTAGGTGGTCGGCTCGAGCGTCTCCTCGTTCCGGGCCATCCCGAGGAATCCGACCTCGGCGCTCGGCAGGAGCTTCACCATCCCGTCGAGCATTCCCAGCCCGGCGCGCAGGATCGGCACCACGAGCGGCCGCGGCTCGCTGAGACGGACTCCGGTCGTCGTGGTGACGGGCGTGCGGATCTCGTGGGGGCTCACGCGCACGTGCCGTGTCGCCTCGTACGCCAACAGCGTGACGAGCTCCTCGGTGAGCTGCCGGAACACGGGCGATGATGTGTTCTCGTCCCGCAGGACCGTGAGCTTGTGGGTGATGAGCGGGTGATCCGCGACGTGCAGGCGCATACGCACAGGCTATGGCACCGTCGTCGCAGGCACGGGTGCCCCTCAGGGTGCGGTCGCCGCGGGCGTACGCTCGCAGAGTGCTGTTCGACCCCGCAGACCTCTCCGCGATGGCGCGCGCCCTCGTGATGGCCGGCGAGGCGGGCGAGTCGGGAGACGTGCCGGTCGGCGCTGTGGTGACGGATGCCGCGGGTGCGGTCATCGGCGAGGGTCGCAATCTGCGCGAGCTGACCCACGACCCGACTGCCCATGCCGAGGTCGTCGCGCTGCGCGCGGCCGCGGCCGCCGTCGGATCGTGGAACCTCGAGGGCTGCACTCTGGTCGTGACGCTCGAGCCGTGCGTGATGTGTGCCGGCGCGCTGCTGCAGGCTCACGTGTCACGCCTCGTCTTCGGAGCCTGGGACGAGAAGGCGGGCGCCGCGGGCTCCGTGTACGACGTGGTGCGCGACCGCCGCCTGCCCTACCGGGCGGAGGTCGTCGCCGGCGTGCGTGCGGACGCGGCATCCGATCTTCTTCAGCGGTTCTTCGACGCGCGCCGCTGAGCTCCGCGGGAGCACGGCTTCACCCGACCTGCGTGACGTACGCGCGGGGGCCAGCCCCCGCAGGATCCGGGGGTCAGCACCCTGCTGCCCCTTCGATGCAGGTCAGTACGTTGACGCCATGACCCGCCTTCTCGAACCCGCGCGCGTCTCTCCGACGCGCCTACGCACCGGCGCGATCGGGTCGCGCATCGCCTGGACGTGGGTGCTGCTTTCAGCTCTCGGCATCGCGGCGTTCGCCGCCATCCCGTACTTCACGGCGTCCCTTCCTGAGCTCGCCGAGCAGGGTGTCGGCGTCTCGGGCAACTACGCGGATCGAGGCCCGGGCCTGCAGGCGGCCCTCTATGTGCACATCGTGGGCGGTGCCGTCGCGCTGGTGCTCGGCCCCCTCCAGTTCTGGCGTGCGCTTCGTTCAAAGGTGCCTCGCGTGCACCGCTGGACCGGTCGGGTCTATCTCGTCGCCGTCACCGTCGGAGGTGTCGCAGGCCTGGTGATCGCGCCGTTCAGCCAGGCCGGATGGGTCGGGTTCTTCGGCTTCGGCTCGCTCGCTGCGCTCTGGCTCGTCACCGGCGCACACGCGTATCGGGCGATCCGCCGGCGGGACGTCCCCAGCCATCAGGGGTGGATGATCCGCAATTACGCTCTGACGTACGCCGCGGTCACGCTGCGCATCTGGCTGCCGCTGATGATTCTGGCGCCGCTTCTGACCGGTGCGCCGTTCGACTTCGACGCGGCGTTCGCGAACGCCTACGCGGCGGTGCCGTTCCTCGCCTGGTTGCCGAACCTGATCGTCGCCGAGTGGCTGATCCGCCGTCGCGGGCTGCCGTCGTATCGGCTGCCCGTGCGCGCATCGGTCAGTCGACCGAGCGGATGACGACTTCTTCGGTGGGAGGCCCGTGCGGATGGGTCTCGCGGTGGACGTCCGGTTCGAGGTAGATCGCCCGCGCGGTCGGCACGGCCCGGCGCACGCGCGCCTCGACGATGTCGATGTCGGCCGCCACCTCGCCGAGGGTGCGGTGGGCGGAGAATCCGAGCTTGGCCGCGACGAGCAGCTCGTCGGGTCCGAGGTAGAGGGTCTTGATGTGGATGAGGTGCTCGACCTCGGGGCCGTCGGTGATCGCCGCGACGATCTTGCCGTGATCGGCGTCGGTCGCTCCTTCGCCGACCAGCAGGCTCTTCGTCTCGATCCCGAGGGTGATGGCGACGACGATCAGCAGCGCACCGATCAGGAGGGTGCCGATCGCGTCGAACAGCGGGTTGCCGGTGATCGCGGTCATGCCCACCGCCCCCAGGGCGAACACCAGGCCCAGGAGGGCGGCGATGTCTTCGAGCAGCACGACCGGCAGCTCGGGAGCCTTCGCGTGGCGGACGAACGCCACCCAGGACTGTCCCTTGGTGCGGACGAGATTGCTTTCCTTGACCGCGGTGCGCAGCGAGAACGACTCCAGCACGATGGCGATGACGAGAACCCCGATCGGGATCCAGAAGTTCGTGATCTCATGCGGATGGCGGAGCTTGTCGATGCCTTCGTAGATCGAGAACAGGCCGCCCACCGAGAACAGGATGATCGAGACGACGAACGCGTACACGTAGCGCTCGCGACCGTACCCGAACGGGTGCGACGAGTCGGCTTCGCGCCGCGCACGCCGGCCGCCGAGGAGCAGCAGAAGCTGGTTGCCCGAGTCGGCGACGGAGTGGATCGCCTCGGCGAGCATCGACGCAGAACCGGAGATCAGCCATGCGGCGAACTTCGCGATCGCGATGCCCATGTTCGCCAGGAACGCCGCGATGATCGCCTTGCCGCCGCCAGATGCACTCATGGAACGAGTCTAGGGATGACGCGCATCCGATCAATGCGTGCGAGCCACGTGGGAGCCATCAGGGTCCAGATGGACGGACCGGGGGGCGACCATCGAGGTCTTTCGGCCTAGTCCTCCGACTTGAGGATGATCGTCTCGGTGGGCGGTGAGGGGTTCGCCGGCGTCCCGACGTAGCCGATCACGGTCAGGATCGCGTGACGGAATTCCCCAGGCGCCTCGAGATGCGCCGAGTGGCCGACCCCCTCGAGCGCGATCTCAGTGACCTCGCCGCCGGCGGCGCGGTATGCGTCGAGGACGTCGCGGGTCTGCGACACCATCTCCTGCGGGGGTGCGACCTCGGCTCCGGGCCAGTCCGGGACGATGCCGAGCTGCCCGAGATAGTTGTAGTCGTAGAACGAGGTGTCCGACACGATCGGATCCGCGGTGCCGTGCACCCACGCGATGGGCGGCTTCGGGTTGAGGTCGACGATGCCCGACACGTCGAAGTGCTTGGGCGCCATCGTGTTGCACACTCCGGTCGTCCCCGCCGCGAAGCCCGGCCAGTTGTCACTGGCGACCTGGTCGCCCGGATAATTCCCGTCAGCCGTCGACGTGGACAGCATCGATTCGACCCAGACGTCCTCGTGCTCGGTGGTGTACCCGCTCGTGACGTAGCCGGAGCGGAAGACGCTGCGGGGCGAGGTCGGAGCGTCCGCGGTGAGGTCGTGGTCGTTGAGGCGCTGGACGAAGTCGGGGTTCGCGGCCCCGCCGCCGGTTCCGGCGTCGTCGTCGGTCAGGCGGGAACCGTCGCGCCTGGTTCCGCCGAATCCGTAGGGCGAGATGGGGGAGAGCAGCGTCAGGCTGAGCACCGGATGGTCGAGGGCGTACTGCAGGACGACGCCGCCGCCCATCGACCACCCGACGAGGTGCGCTGTCGGGATGCCGAGCTCCTCGAGCGTGACAGCGATGTCGTCGCTGAAGTCCCGGACCCCGCGGGTCGCGTCGATCGGGGCGTGCTCCGTGCCGCCGTAGCCGCGCAGGTCGATCGCGAGAACGCGCAGGTCGTGCGGGAGGTGGAGCATGTTCTCCTGCCAGAACAGCGCCGACGACGCGTTGCCGTGGATGAAGACCACGGTCCGTTCGGGCGGCGTGTTCGGGTCGTCGCCCTCGCGCTCGAGGATGTTGACGCTCAACCGGCTCGTGTCCAGGACGCGGGCGGTGATGCCGTCGAAGAGGGTCATTGCGGGTCCTTCGCTGTCGACACGGAGGCGCCGGCGCCTCCGATTCCTCGACTATAGACCCGGCCGCCGTCGATCTGAACGAACTTTCAGGTTGCCGTTGAGGCAGCCGATCGCCGTGCCTTCTACGACGTCATTCGGCCGGCGAATCGGCCGCCTGCCCGGTGTAGAACAGGTACGTCGCATGCGCGGCCCGCTCCGCCGTCTCGGCGTCATCGCCGGCCGCCACCTGGGCGGCAGCCCACCCGTCCGCCGCTCCGCGGGCGAAGCGCCTGCCCTCGTCACTGAGCATCCACGCCTCCGCCGCGTCGGGCGGGATCCGGTCGTCCTGCGCCAGGTGCAGGGCCAGGCCGAGGAGCCCCTGGTCCCAGCCGACACCGGTGGCGCCGGGGCCGTAAAGCTCCCAGAATCCCTCGGGCAGATCGGCGATGCGGGCGGTGTGGGTCAATTCGAGCTGCGTCGACTCCGCGTCGATCGAGGAAAGGGCGATCACCACCCAGGAGACGCCACCGCCGTACTCCCACGTGACTCGATAGCCGGCCGAGCCGGCCGCGGGCGGTGCGCATTCGAGCACTTCGCCTCCCGCGTTGCCGTCCAGCTGGTACCGCCCGCCGAGGCGGAGTTCGCCCGACACCGGAAGGAACCAGCGCCGGATGCGATCGGGGGAGGTGACGGCATCCCACACATCGTCGATCGCGGATGGGTACACCTGGACGAGCGACTGCACCCGCGAAGGCTCGCCCTCGCGCTCCGTGGTCTGCACGCCGCGCGTCACGGCGTCGAGCTGGGCATTCACATCGACCATGTCAGTTCTCCTCTGGGTCGTCGGTCGGTTCAGGAGCCTCGGTGGCCGCATCCGGTGTCGTCTCGTCACCCGCGCGCCGCGCGCGCCGTCCACGCGCGAGCTCGGTCCCCAGGGCGTCGAGATGCGGCAGCCAGAATCGGCGGAACGGATCGAACCAGGCGTCGGCGGCCTCGAGCGGGCCGGGCTCGACGGCGTAGAGCCGCCGCGCCCCCTCGGCACGCACGCTTGCGAAACCTGCCTCGCGGAGCACGCGCAGGTGCTGAGAGACGGCGGGCTGCGAGATGCCGAACTGCGTCTGGATCACATCGCCGATTCCGCCCGCGCTCAGCTCGCCCTGCGCGAGCAGTTCGAGGATCCGCCGCCGGACGGGATCCCCGAGGATGTCGAGCGCGTGCATATCGGCAATTATTGCGTACTCGCTTATATAAGTCAATGCCAATATGACGGTCAGTCGTAGGATGTTCGGCATGCCCACCGAGAACGCTGCGCTTCCCCCCATCGCGATTCTCGGAGCCGGTTCGATGGGGGGCGCGATTCTGGCGGGCCTCGTACGGTCGGGTCTTGCGACCGCGGGCGTGACGGTCACCAACCGCACCCGGGCGAAAGCGGAGCCTCTCGCCGAATTCGACGGCGTGACCAGCATCGCGCTCGAGGAGCGATCGGAGGCGAACGCGGAGGCGGCGGCATCCGCCCGCGTCGTGCTGATCGGAGTCAAGCCCGCGATGGTGCCGGATCTGCTGCGCGAGCTGGCGCCGCACCTGAAGCCTGGGACGATCGTCGTGAGCCTGGCCGCCGGCGTTCCGATCGCGACCTTCGAAGCGATCCTGGGACCGGATGTCGCCGTGCTCCGGTCGATGCCCAACACGCCTGCGGTGGTCGGCGAAGCCCTCACGGGCCTCGCGCCGGGATCCACCGCATCGGCCGACGACGTCGCCCTCGCCCGGGCCGTCTTCGAAACGGTCGGCACTGTTCTGGAGGTGCCCGAATCGCAGATCGACGCCCTTTCGACGATCTCGGGATCGGGCCCGGCCTACTTCTTCCTCTTGGTGGAGGAGTTCACCAAAGCGGCGGTCGCCAAGGGCTTCGACCTGGCCGACGCACGCGTGATGGCCGAGCGGACCTTCATCGGCGCGGCTGCTCTGCTGCAGGCATCCGATGTCGAGCCCGCCGAGCTGCGTCGGCGCGTCACCAGCCCGAAGGGCACGACCGAGCGCGCGATCGCCGTCCTGCAGGAGGCACGGCTCGACGAGGTCTTCGGCCAGGCGACGGATGCGGCGCTCGCTCGCGCCAAGGAGCTCGCCGCGGGCGGGTGAGCCCGGACGTCAACTGGCCTTGGACTGGTCCATCCACCATTCCGTGAATGCCGTTGCGCGGCCGTCGTCGCCCAGGGCGATCACCCAGAGGTTGCTGTAGTCCGTGCCCGAGGAGTACCTGGTCACCCCCTGAACGAACGCGAGCGGGCCGTCCACCGCGAGCACGTCCCACTCGAAGGTGAACGAACCGGGCTCGTCGCGGCGCTCGAGCCAGTCGGCGACGATCGCGTCGGACCCGGCAACGGGCGCCCTCCAGGGCTCGGTCCGGTACTCGGCGTCGTGGGTGAACAGTGCCCGGATGTCATCGGGGTCGTTGGACTCCCACGCGCGCAGGTAGCCGTCGATCCAGGCGCGGGCGGCCGCTGATGTCGTCTCTCGATCACTCATGGAGCGATTCTGCCCGGAAGGTCCGACATCCGGACAGGGTTTCCGGATGCGGCCGCCTGGGTCTCGGCACCGCGCTGCGACGCTGCCCGACTCAGCGATCCAGGGCGGCGAACCGCTCGATGTCGCTGTTGGTGCCCGAGACGATGATCAGGTCGTGGTTGGTGACGACCGTGGTCGCCTCGGCGTAGCGGAACGGCTTTCCGGGGCTCTTGACGCCGACGACCGTCACGTTGAACTTCGATCGCACGCCGGACTCGTTCAGGCCCACGCCGCGGATGAACTTCGGCGGGTACATCTTGGCGATCGCGAAGTCGTCGTCGAAGCGGATGAAGTCGAGCATCCGCCCGCTCACGAGGTGCGCCACGCGCTCGCCGGCTTCGCGCTCGGGATAGATGACGTGGTTCGCCCCGACGCGGGCGAGGATCTTGCCGTGCGACTGGGACACGGCCTTCGCCCAGATCTGCGGCACCTTGAGGTCGACGAGGTTCGCCGTGATGAGGACGGACGCCTCGATCGAGGACCCGACCGCTACGACGGCGACGGAGAAGTCCTGAGCGCCGATCTGCTTCAGCGCATCGATGTTTCGGGCATCGGACTGCACCGTGTGGGTCACGCGCTCGGACCACTTCTGCACGAGCTCGAGGCTTTCGTCGATGGCCAGCACCTCGCGCTCGAGCCGGTCGAGCTCGCCGGCGCATGCCGCGCCGAACCGCCCGAGCCCGATCACGAGGACGGGCGCGTCGTTCCGGATCCGCTCAACCAACGATGGGCCTTTCCACGGGCAGCGAGTAGAGCTGCGAACGGGATGACGCGGCCACGGCCGCGGCGAGAGTCACTGTACCAACGCGGCCCATGATGATCGTCACCGCCATCACATAGATCGCCGGATCGGGCAGCTCGGCCGTCAGCCCGGTGGACAGGCCCACCGTGGCGAAACCCGAGATGACGTCGAACAGCACGCGGTCCAGCTCGGCCTTGGTGATCTGCGTGATGATGATCGTCGACAGCGCGACGATCGTGGCACCCCACGCGACGACCGACAGTGCGACGCGCAGCACGTCACTCGGGATGCGCCGCCCGAACACCTGGTTGGACTGCCGGCCCTTCGCCTCCGACCACACCGCCAGCGCGATGACGGCGAGCGTGGTGACCTTGATGCCGCCGGCGGTCGATGCCGAGCCGCCGCCGACGAACATCAGCATGCAGCCCACGAGCAGGCTGGAGCCGTTCAGCTCGCCGATGTCGAGGATCGCGAAACCGCCGGAACGGGTCATCGCCGAGAGGAAGAAGGCCTGGAACGTCGTATCCCACGCGTCCTGCGTGCCGAGGGTGAGGAGGTTGTCGTACTCGAGGACGAGGAACGCAGCTCCGCCCGCGAAGAACAGCAGCACCGTCGTGATGAGCGTGAGCTTGACGTGCAGCGACCACCGGCGCACGTGCCAGAGGTGCTGTCGCAGCGCATAGATCACCGGAAAGCCGATGGAGCCGAGGAACACGCCAGCCATGAGAACGGTGAGGAAGTAGTAGTTGTGCTCGAACGGCACCAGACCCTCGGGATTGGGCGTGAAGCCGGTGTTGGTGAACGCCATGGCGGCGTAGTACGGCGCCTCCCACAGCGCCGCCTGCCAGGCGACTCCGCCGACGATCAGCCCGGGGTACAGCAGCACGGCGATGGCCGCCTCGATCAGCAGCGTCGACAGGGCGACCGTGGCCAATAGTCCGCCGATCTGGCCGAGCTGGACCGTCTGACTCTCGTTGACGGGGCCGCCGTGCGTGCGCAGAGGATTGCTGTCGCTCGCGGCGATCAGCTTCGCGCGCAGGCCCAGCCGGCGGGCGATCACGAGACCCAGGATGGACGCGAGGGTCAGCACGCCCAGCGCGCCGATCTGCACTCCGAGGAACACCAGGACCTGGCCGAACGGCGACCAGTGGGTCGCCATGTCGACCGTTGCGAGCCCGGTCACGCAGATCGTCGACACCGCGGTGAAGAAGGCGTCTGCGAAAGGGGTCACCCGGCCGTCCGACGCGGCGATGGGCAGCGAGAACAGTCCCGTGAACGTCAGGATGAGCAGCAGATAGATGAGGATCGCGAAGCGGGCGGGGGAGCGCTGCGTCAGGTCGCGGAAGAACTCGACGATGTCGTGCCACATCCGCTGCATGCGCACCCTCGGGCTCGCACGGACGGCATCCGACATGCACGTCCTCCCTGCTGCGGCCCTCTGGCGGAACGTCCATCATGGTACTCCGGCGGGTGCGCGGCTAACCTAAGCACATGGCGGACATCTTCGACGTGATTGCGGACGGCACCCGTCGCGACATCCTGCAACTGCTGCTGGATCGGTCGTCCGCCGGCGAGCGCGGGACGAGTGTTTCGCACATCGTCCAGCAGCTCGGGGTCAGTCAGCCGACCGTGTCGAAGCACCTCAAAGTCCTCCGCGAAGCCAAGCTGGTCTCGGTGCGCGAAGAGGGTCAGCACCGCTACTACAGCCTGTCCTCAGCGCCCCTCGACGAGGTCGACGACTGGCTCATCCCGTTCCTCGACGGGGCGGATGCCGAGGCGGAACTCGCCGGCACGTCGACCCTCACGGACTCCGCGGCGCACGCCGCCGACGTGGTCGGCCGGGCTGCCGCGTCGGCCAAGCATGTCGTCGCCAGCGCGCTGAAGAAGCTGCCCGGCCGCTGAGCCGGAGCCGGCCCTCTACGTCGTTTTGCGCCGGAAGAGCCAGGCGCCCCACGCGACCGAGAACACCAGGATGGCGAGGCACCAGCCCAGCGCCCACCACGGCTGCGAGCCGAGCGGCAGCCCGAACAGGAGGCCGCGGATGGTCTCGATGATCGGCGTGACCGGCTGGTTCTCGGCGATCCACTGCAGCCACGTCGGCATGGTCTCGACGGGGACGAACGCGCTGGACAGGTACGGGACGAACAGGATGATGAACCCGTATCCGTTCGCCGCTTCCGGGCTGCCCGCCGCAAGGCCGATGGCCGCGAAGAGGTAGGTGATGGTCAGGATGTACGCCGCGATCATCGCGATCGCCGCGATCCATCCCCATACGTCCGCCGTCGGGCGGAAGCCGACCAGCAGCGCAACCCCGATGACGACCCCGGTGGCCAGCAGGTTGCGCAGCAGGCTCGCCACGACGTGGCCGGTGAGGACCGCGCTCGCGCGCAGCGGCATGGTGCGGAACCGGTCGATGATGCCGGCCTTCATGTCGCCGGCGACGTAGACCGCGGTCGATGCCGCGCCGAACCCCGCGCACAGCAGGATGATGCCGGGGACCACGTAGTCGACGTACGAGCCCGACGGATCGATCGCGCCGCCGAAGACGAAGGTGAACAGCAGCATCAGCATCACCGGCAGCAGGATCGCCATCAGAAGCGACTCGCCGTCGCGGAGGGAGTGGCGAAGGCTGCGGCGAACGAAGACGCTCTCCGCGGTCAGACCTGAGATGCGAGGACGGATGCCCGGCACAGCGGGCGCGAACGTGGTCATGCGATCTCCTTCATCGAGGACGGCTCCGTCGGGCGACCGCCGGCCGAGGTGAGTGCGAGGAACACGTCGTCCAGGCTGGGACGACGGAGGGTCACGACGCCTTCTGCGCCCGACTCGTCGAGGACGTCCAGGGCGCCGCGCAGCCCGGTGACGGTCCCGTCGGTGGGCACCTCTGCGAGCAGGCCGCCGTGCGGGTCGTGCAGCTCGACCGTGTCGCCGCCGATCCGCGCTTTCAGCTCCGCGGCGGTTCCGATCGCGACGACTCGTCCGCCGTCGAGCACCGCGACGCGATCGGCCAGCTGGTCGGCCTCCTCCAAGTACTGCGTGGTGAGGAAGACGGTGGTCCCGGACTGCGCGAGCGAGCGGATGGTGTCCCACAGCTCCCGTCGGCTGCGGGTGTCCAGGCCGGTCGTCGGCTCATCGAGGAAGAGGATCTCGGGCGTGACGACGAAGCTCAGCGCCAGGTCGAGCCTGCGACGCATTCCCCCCGAGTACGCCCCGACGCGCTTGGTGGCGGCATCCGTCAGATCGAAGCGGTCGAGCAGCTCGCCCGCGCGAGCGCGGGCCGCCGAGTTCGACAGTCCGGACAGCCGTCCCAGCATGATGAGGTTCTCCGCTCCGGTGAGCACGTCGTCCACCGCGACGGACTGCCCGGTCAGGCTGATGCGCTGCTTCACCTGCTCCGGGTCGCGGACGACGTCGATGCCCGCGACGATCGCGCTGCCCTCATCGGGGAGAGTCAGAGTCGTGAGGATGTTGATGGTGGTCGTCTTGCCGGCGCCGTTCGGCCCGAGCAGGGCGAAGACCTCACCCGCCGCGACGGTGAAGTCGAGGTCGGCGAGGACGCTCTGACGCCCGAAGGCCTTGCCGAGTCCGGTGACCGCGATCGCAGGGTGCATGGCAGCTCCTAACTGTGTACGTACGAAACTGTTTATGACCATAACAGACTGTTTACGCAATAAACAGTCCTAGACTGAAGGAGACCGAAGGGAAGCGCCATGGCCGGACAAGCTGACCTCGAACTGCCACGCGGCGTCGCCCTCGCCTGGGGGGTGGCCGCCGACCCGCAGCGCGGGCCCAAGCGCGAGATGAGCGTCGAGAAGATCGTCGAGGCCGCCGTGGAACTGGCGGATGCCGAGGGCCTGGGCGCCGTCTCGATGGCCGCTGTCGCGGCCCGACTGGGCTACACCCCGATGTCGCTGTATCGATACGTCAGCGCGAAGGACGACCTGACGCTGCTGATGCAGGAGGACGCCACCGGGCTGCCACCCGCGTCGGTGCGCGAGGTCGAGGGCTGGCGGGCTCGCCTGTGGGCGATCTTCCGCGCGCAGCTGGAGATCTACCTGCGCCACCCATGGATGCTCGACATCCCGATCACCGGGTCGCCCACCACGCCCAACAGCTCCGCGTGGCTGGATGTCACCCTCGACGCGCTTCGCGACACCGCCCTCACCGAGGAGGAGCGGCTCGCGGTCAGCCTCATGGTGACGGGACACGTCCGCTGGTACGGCACAGTACTGGCCGCCTACTCGAACGTCGCACGCGTGACCGGACGGACGCCGGAGGAGATCACCGCGAGCGAGGCGGCGACTTTCGACGCGCTGATCAGCGCCGAGGAGTTCCCGGCGCTGCGGCAGGCGATCGACGCCGGGGTGTTCCTGTCGGAGGCCGACCCGTTCATGTTCGCGTTCGAGCGGATCCTCGACGGCATCTCGGCGTACCTGGATGCCCTCGCCGCAGGTGGCAAGCGATCGGGCATGGCGCCGTGGGCCGAGCTCGACGACGGCGACATCGTGGGCGACAAGAAGTACCGGGAGGCGCGCAAGGCCGTGCGCGATGCGCAGAAGGAGCTGCGCGATGCTCTCAAGCTCGAGCGGCTCGCCGCGCGCGACGCGCGCGACCGCCTCGCGCGTCATCATCCGACGGCGTGAACCATCCGGTTCCCATGAGTCACACCGGTTTACACGCGTCGCACCAACCCCATAGAGTGTGATCAGCACGATTCTGGGGAAGGAAGGTCATGGCTGAGTTGCCTGATGTGCGCTTCCTGACGGTCGCCGAGGTCGCCGACATCATGCGCGTGTCGAAGATGACCGTGTACCGCCTCGTCCACGCCGGCGAACTGCCCGCCGTGCGCTTCGGACGCAGCTATCGTGTGCCCGAGTCCGCGGTGACCGAGGCTCTTCAGCGCCCGATCTCCGACGCAGGCTGATCCGGGACGCCGACCCTGCTGTCAGACGGTCGGGTGCCGCCTGATAGACTGACCTCAGGCTCATACATTCTTGCCCGTTCCCGGGCGGTTGTCGCATGCCTGCGTCGGTCGTCCAGACCCCAATCTAGTGAGGTTTTCCGTGGGTTCAGTCATCAAGAAGCGCCGCAAGCGCATGGCGAAGAAGAAGCACCGCAAGCTGCTTCGCAAGACTCGTCACCAGCGTCGCAACAAGAAGTAGCGGCATCGACAAGCGCCGGTCCCGTCATCGGGGTCGGCGCTTTCTGGTGCCCGCGCCGCGGCAGGCGCCGGTCAGGAGTTGTCGTTCGAGCTCTTGTCCGGGAGGTACGGCTCGATCGCGGCGGCCAGCTTCGCCGGCGTCATGGATTGCAGCCACACGTGTCCGGGACCGTGCAGCTCGGCCAGGAACAGCGAGTCGCCGAAGAACTTGTTCTTGATGCCCTTCACGGTGGCGAAGTCGAGTTCCATGCCGGCGGTGTACATCGCGAGGTGGCCCGGGTGCACGAGCAGGGACCGACCTGCGGGAAGGTCGTACTGGACCAGCTCGCCGGCGAGCTGGACCCACGCTGTGCCGTTGCCGGCGAGCTTCTGGAAGATCACGCCGGCGCCGCCGAAGATGCCCGCGCCGAGCTTCTTCTGCAGCGCCACCGAGACTTCCACGTGCTGCGTGCTGGCGACGTACGAGCCCGACTGGATCATGTACGCGTCGGCCGGATCGATCGTCATCTCGAGGATCGTCCCCGGAAGCTGTGCCGCGAATGCGAGCAGTGCGCCGTCGAAGGACGCGGTGTACTCGGTCAGGAAGAGCTGCGCGCCGCCGAGCACGCGCTTCAGTCCGCTCATGAAGCCGCCCTGCCCGCCCGACGCGTGGACCGTGGAGGTTCCATGCGGAAGCCGGGGGAGAGCCACGAGACGTCGCCGCCCTCGGCCACCACCGCCTCGCCCGAGTCCAGGGTCAGCTCGAGGATGGGCATGGTCGTTCCGATCACCACGGATTTCATGTCGACAACCTAGCGGCGCGCCGGAGGTTCGCGCGAGGAAACGGCTGCGGCTGTTCGTTCCGGCGAAGGCGTGGCCCGCGGGTCGGTGAGAATGGATGCATGAAGTCGATCACCGTCCAGCAGCTGCGCGAGCGATCCGGAACGCCCCTCATCGATGTCCGCGAAGTGGACGAGTTCGCGAACGGCCACGTTCCCGGAGCGGTCAACCTGCCGATGTCGACGCTCGGCGACCACCTCGATCAGCTGCCCGACGAGCCGTTCGACGTGATCTGCCAGGTCGGCGGCCGGTCGGCGCGCGTTGTCGACGCGCTGTCGGCCCGCGGCTACGACGTGACGAACGTCGACGGCGGCACCGGCGAGTGGGTCGCGGCAGGATTCCCGGTCGAGCGCTGACGTCGGATGCCGCGCGTCCCCCTGTCTGCGGGCGTGCCTAGGATGAGATCGTGACCACGATCACCCTCATCGGCAAGCCCGACTGCCACCTCTGCGACGTGGCGCACGAGATCGTGGAGATGGTCGTCGCGAAGGCGCCGGGCGACATCGTCGTCGATGAGGTCTCGATCCTCGACGACCCCGCCCTTTACGAACTCTGGTGGGAGAAGATCCCGGTCGTGCTCATCGACGGCGAGCTGCACGCGCACTGGCGCGTCTCACCCGACCGACTGCGCGTAGCGCTCGAGGCCGCGAAGTCGTCCTCGGCGGATTCCGCCGTCGCGTCCTGACGCGGTCTGCCGCGACATCCGCTCAGTCGGTGAGGCGGGCGCGCAGGGCGGCGAGCTCTTCCGCTGTCAGCCCGCCGGAGCGGAGGTAGCCGGCGGAGCCGCCGTGCTCACGATCCACCCATGTGAGCGCCTCGTTGATCGCCGCAGCGGGCGTGCCCGCCATCAGCTCCTCCAGCGCCGGGGTACGCGGAACACCCAGCATCGCGATCATGGCGAACATGCCGTCGGCCCACGCTCCGGCGAGGTTCGCCTCGGATGACGCGTAGTCGGCGATGACCGCCGAGCGGTCTGCGCCCACCGCGTCCAGCAGCAGCGCGATCGCCACGCCGGTGCGGTCCTTGCCCGCCGTGCAGTGCACGAGCACGGCCGACCCGCCCGGCGACCCGTCGGCGGGAGCTGCGATCAGCCGGGCAAGTCGCGCGAACGCGGCGGCGCCGTGCGCGAGCATCGAGACGTACGACGCCCCCAGGCTCGGCAGCTCGAGGAGAGCCCGCTGCACAGCGGTGGCAGCGGCCGCCGCATCGCCGGCCTGCATGGCCTCCTGTGCCAGCCCGATGAGCGCACCCTCGGGCAGCGCGAGCTCGACCACCCGCATGGCCGGCGCGACCGGCAGCCGGTCGGGTGCCATCTGCAGCTCGATCGGCGTGCGCAGATCGACGACCACGCGGATGTCGGTCGCGGCCAGCTGCTCCACCCCCGTCGGGGTCAGTCCGCTGAGTGCGTCGGACCGATAAAGCACGCCTGCGAGCGTGACGCCGCCGGCTGCCAGGGGAGTGCCGCCGGTGTCGCGGAAGTTGAACGAACCGTCGAGGGAGGCCACGCCCGCGCCCGGGTCAGGGGGCGAGTCGGGTGGGACCGCGGAACAGGTACGTGACCTCGCGGATCGAAGACTCGCCGAGCATGAGCATCAGCACGCGCGCCAGTCCCATGCCGAATCCGCCGTGGGGCGGGACGCCGTAGCGGAAGAAATCGAAATAGAAGTCGAGGTGCTCGGGCTCCAGGCCCTTCTGCTTCGCCTGCTCGACGAGGATGTCGACGCGATGCTCACGCTGTGCGCCGGTCGTGATCTCGACGCCGTTGTAGAGCAGGTCGTAGCTCTTCGTCAGCCCGGTCTCATCGTCGCGCATGTGGTAGAAAGCGCGGATCTCGTGCGGGTAGTCGGTGATGAACACGAATTCGTGCCCGAACGCCTCCTTCACGTGGGCAGAGATCTGGCGCTCGCCCTCGGGGTCGAGATCTCCGTCGGTGCGGGGGATCTCGTAGCCGCGCGCGGCGACGATCTCGCGCGCCTCGGCCAGCGGGATGCGCGGGAAGGGCACCGCCGGGGCCGTCACGGTGACGCCGAACAGCTCCTCGATCTCTGCTCCGTGCTTGTCGGCGACTGCGCCGATCGCGAACGCGAGCAGCTCCTCCTGCATGCGGGCGACGTCCTCGTGCGAGTCGATCCAGCTGATCTCGGCGTCGATGCTCGTGAACTCCGTCGCGTGACGGCTCGTGAAGCTCGGGTCGGCGCGGTACACGTCGCCGATCTCGAAGATCTTGCCGAAGCCGGCGGACTGCGCCATCTGCTTGAAGAACTGGGGGCTCTGCGCGAGGTACGCGGTCTGCTCGCCGAAGTACTCGAGGGCGAACAGCTCCGCGTTCGACTCCGAAGCGGAGGACATCAGCTTGGGGGAGTGGATCTCGATGAAGTCGCGGTCGATCCACCACGTGCGCATCGCGTGCTCGAGGGTGGTCTGCACGCGGAAGATCAGGTTGTTGCGACGCTGGCGCAGGTCGAGGAAGCGCCAGTCCATGCGCTTGTCCTGCGCACTGTCGGCCGCGATGGGCGTCTCGGGCAGGGCCGCGGCGGCGATGTCGAGGTCGCCGATCTTGATCTCGACCCCACCGAGCTTGACGCGCTCGTCGTGCTTCAGCTGACCGTTCACGGTCAGGAACGTGCCGGTGGTCAGCGCCGAGATCGTGTCGGTCAGAGCCAGGGCATCGGCATCCTGAGCCTCGGCGCCTTCGACGGGCTCCGCAGCGGGGCGCGTCGCGGGGTTGACGAGCTGCACCGCGCCCGTCTCATCGCGCAGGATGACGAACTGCACCTTCTTCTGATCGCGGACGGTCTCGACCCACCCCGAGACCGAGACCGGACCGTCGGGAAGGGACTGCAGCTGCTTGACCAGAACGCGTTCATTCACGAGGGGACAGTCTACGGGCCGCGAACTCTAGGATGAGCGCGTGACGACCACGCCGCCGCCCTACTCGCCGCCCCCGCCCGCGCAGTGGGCCGCGCCCGGGATGCCCGCGAAGCGACCTCCGATCGTCTGGGACATCGTCGTCACGATCGTCCTGCTCGTGCTGCTCGGCATCCTGACGTTCTTCGTCTCGCTCTTCGGGTTCTTCCTCGTGATGGCCTCCGACCCGTGCGGCGCGGTGACCCAGTGCAACACCGAGCTCATCGGGCTCGGGGTGCTCGTCGCGGTCAGCCTCCCGTGGGTCGTGCTGATCGCGGCCGCGGTGGTCGCGATCGTGCTGCTGGTCAAGCGCCGCATCGCGTTCTGGGTCCCCCTCGCGGCATCACCCCTGGTGATCGCCTCCTGGTTCGTCGGCGCCTGGATCGCCGCGGCCGGCGTTCCGACCGGCTGACGCGCGGGGTCAAGAACGTACAATCCGCGCGAGTGGTCGACCGGATAGCGTGCCACCCATGGACGTGGATGCCGCGACGCAGACGATGATCGACAACCTGCCCGCCAAGACGGGGCGAGGGCTGGACGAGTGGTTCGCCGTCGTCGATTCAGCGGGCTTCGAGAAACACGGCCAGATCCTCTCGCACCTGAAGAACGAGTACGGCGTCTCGCACGGATTCGCGAATCTCATCGCGGCGCGTGCGCTCTCGCGGGGCCTGGCGACGACCGGCGATGACCTGGTCGACGCCCAGTACGCGGGCCGCAAGGCGGCCCTCCGGCCGCTCTACGAGCGTCTGGTGGCCGAGGTCACCGCGTTCGGCGGCGATGTGGAGGTCGCACCGAAGAAGACCAGCGTGTCCCTGCGGCGCACGAAGCAGTTCGCGCTGATCGAGGCACCCAGTGCGACCCGGCTGCAGCTCGGGCTCAACCTCCGCTCCGCCGCCGCGACCGAACGGCTGCGCGTCGCGGGCGGCATGTGCACGCACCGCGTGGACGTCACGTCGGCGGACGAGATCGACGCCGAGCTCATCGGCTGGCTGCACGAGGCCTACGAGGAGGCCTGACGGGGCGGCTCCGCCGCAACGCGTGCACAACGTCGCTGATCCCGCGTCGCCAGGGGCCGTCCGCCGCGAGATCCCGCCAGTCGCCGCGCGCGCCGATCCCGGTTCGACGACATTGTGCACGCACCGACCCTCGAGGCGCGACCGCTCACCCACCCGGAACGGGCAGCTCGTCTAGCGGGACGAAGCTCGCGGCCTCCGGCCCGAACTCGATGACGCGCCGGTGGTAGTCCGCGGGCGTCCAGCCCGTGAAGCGCCGGAACGCGCGGATCACGTGCGGCTGATCGTAGAAGCCGGATGCCGCGGCCAGCCCCGCCCAGTCCGGCGCGGGTGATCCGTCGCGCACAGCGGTCACGAACGTGTGGAAGCGCCAGATCTGGGCGTATGCCTTCGGCGTCAGACCGGTGGCCGCACGGAACCGCGCGATCAGCGTGCGGTGCGATACCCCACCGAGCACGGCGAGGTCGCCCATCGGCTGCGCCGGGTCGGCTTGGATGGCGGAGATCGTGCGATCGACGACCGCGTCGGTGCCGCGCCCCGTGCGCTTCGCCCGGAGGAAGTGGGCGAACGCCGACAGGGCGGCATCCGGCGACGGCGCCGCACGGATGCCCGCCACGAGCCCGTCGACCCCCGTCCACAGTCGGCGGGCGTCCTGCACGCGTCCCGCCACGGCCGCCGGCGCGGCATCCGTCACCATCGGCAGGCTCGCCGGCAACAGCTCCGCGGCGACGTGGCGGATGGTCGCGGGCGACTCGATCACGAGGTACTCCGACTGGATGCCGGACACGAACGCATCGGAGACGAGCGTCGCGGCGCCCTGGCGGTCGAACAGCCGATACGGTGCCGACAGGTTGACGATGACGTGGACCGACGGCAGCGGCAGGATCTTCTCGAACCTCCGCAGCGGAGTCGTCTCGAGCATCCGCAGTCTCGACACGATCCCCTCGAGTCCCGGTGGCGCGGGACGCTCCTCGTAGATCACCCCGTCACGGTAGCGCGGTCGCGCCCGGCAGGGCTGCGGCGTCTCGGCGACTCCACAAAGACGCCCACGTAGACTGGTCACGTGACCGCCGACCGCCTTCATCTCGTGCGCCACGGAGAGGTCCACAACCCCCGCCGCATCCTCTACGGGCGGCTTCCCGGGTACGGCCTGAGCGCCGACGGCCGGCGGATGGCCCGGCAGTCCGCCACGTACGTCCACGGCCTCGGCCGTGCCATCGGCGGACTCGTCGCCTCGCCGCTCCAGCGCACGCGCGAGTCGGCGGAGCCGTTCACCGAGCTGCTCGGCATGGATCCGGTGATCGACGAGCGCGTGATCGAGCCGACGAACGTCTTCGAGGGCAAGCGCATGAGCCGGGCGATGGCCAATCCGGCGAACTGGCGGTACCTGGCCCGGCCCGAGATCCCGAGCTGGGGCGAGCCCTACGCGCGGATCGTGGCCCGCATGGAAGAGGCGATGAGGGACGTCTGGACCCGCACCGAGTCGGGCGACGTCGTCATCGTCAGCCATCAGCTGCCCATCTGGGTCACCCACCTCGCGGTCGCGGGCCTGCCCACGCGGCACGATCCGCGTCGCCGGCGGTGCGCCCTGTCGAGCGTGACGAGCTTCGAGCTCGTCGGGGACGTGTGGCGCGAGACCGACTACGCGGAACCCGCTTCGACGGCCGGGGCCGTGGACGTGGGGGCCGTGTGATGCGCGGCATCCGCACCGTTCGCGCTGCTGCGGTCGCGCTCGCCGGGGTCCTCGTCTTCTCGCTCGCCGCCTGCGCGAACGATCCGCTGGCCGAGCAGTACCGCGCGGGCGACAACAAGGGGTACATCGCGGGCGACTTCCGAGTGGTCGAGATCCCGGCCGACGAGCGCGGCGAACCCGTGGAGTTCGCAGCGAGCACCGAGTCCGGGACGGACGTCTCCAGCGCGGACTATGCCGGCGACGTGCTGGTCGTGAACTTCTGGTACGCCGCGTGCGGCCCGTGCCGCGCCGAGGCGGCCGACCTCGAGAAGGCGCACGCCGAGTTCGCGGGCGAGGATGTCGCGTTCCTGGGCATCAACACGATCGACTCCGCCGAGGCGGCCGCGGCCTTCGCCGAGACGTACGGCGTGACCTACCCGAGTGCGATCGCGTCCGAGACGCCGGCGATCAAGCTCGCGTTCGCAGAGAAGACCCCCATCCAGGCGACGCCGACCACGCTCGTCCTCGACGCGGAAGGCCGCGTCGCCGCACGCATCATCGGCCAGCTTCCGGACGCCTCGATCCTCACGGCGCTCGTGCGCGACTCGCTCGCGGAGTCGCCGTGAACCCTGGCGCCATCGTCGCCGACGGCGCGCTGTGGCTCGCGCTGCCGATCGCGGTGCTGGCGGGCCTGGTCTCCTTCCTCTCACCGTGCGTGCTGCCGCTCGTTCCCGGCTATCTGGGATTCATCGGCGGCGCAGTCGCGCCGCGGGAGCCGGAGGGTCGGCGAAACGGGCCCAAGTCGGAGGATTCTGCTGGTTCGCTCCGACCTTCGCCCGATTCTCCGACATTCGGCACGGACAGACGAGCGGATGCCGCACCCGCGGCGACGGCGGTGGACACCGAGCCGTCTCGCGGGCGGCTTCTGGTCGGTGTGCTGCTGTTCATCGCGGGGTTCACGGTCGTGTTCATGGCCGTCAACATCCTGGGCGGCACAGTCGGCCGGTTCTTCCTCGAGTACGCCGATCCGATCACGCGCGTAATGGGCGTGGTCGTGATCCTGCTCGGCCTCGTCTTCATCGGGTTGTTCGGATTCGCGCAGCGCACGTTCAAGCCGCAGGTGAGAGGTAACGTCGGCCTGATCGGAGCTCCGCTGCTGGGGCTCGCGCTCGGCATCGGCTGGGCCCCCTGCATCGGACCCACACTGGGCGCGATCCTCGCGATGTCGTGGAACTTCGGCGATCCCGTGCGGGCCGGTCTGCTCGGCCTGGCGTATTCGCTGGGCCTCGGCATCCCGTTCATCCTCCTCACCCTCGGGTTCGGGTGGGCCACGCGGTCGGTCGGTTTTCTCAGGCGCCACATCCGCGTCGTCAACATCGTGGGCGGGGTCCTGCTCGTGCTTCTCGGCATACTCATGGTGTCGGGCGTCTGGACCGCGCTGATGGCTCAGCTGCAGGGGGTGTTCCTGAATGTCCCGCTCCCGCTCTGACCGGGACCCCCGCGAGCCCGCCGAGGGGACGCTGCGGCCCGCGGACCACGCCGACTCGGCGGTGGCGACCGATGTGAATCAGCCGGCCCTCGGCGTCGGCGGATGGCTGCGGTGGGGATGGCGGCAGCTGACCAGCATGCGCACCGCCCTGGTGCTGCTTCTTCTGCTCGCGATCGCCGCAGTGCCGGGCTCGATCGTGCCACAGCGCAGCGCCGACCCCAATGGCGTTACGCAGTACTACGCGGACAACCCCGACCTCGCCCCGGTGCTCGACAACCTGCAGCTGTTCGACGTGTACACCTCGATCTGGTTCTCGTCGATCTACATCCTGCTGTTCATCTCGCTCATCGGCTGTGTCATCCCCCGCACGCGACATCACTGGAAGGCGCTGCGCGCGCGCCCGCCGCGGACGCCTGCCCGCCTCGAGCGTCTCGCCGACTTCCGGTCGTCGGTCATCGATGTCGCCCCGGACGCCTCGGCGCCGGCCGGCTCGCCGAGCGCGACCGCCGACGCCGCCGCGGCATCCGCGATCGACGTCGCAGCGGACCAGCTGCGGCGGGGCGGCTATCGCGTGGAGCGCTACGACGTCGGCGGCACGCTGTCGGTGTCGGCCGAGCGCGGCTATGTGCGTGAGACCGGGAACCTCGTCTTCCACACCGCGCTCATCGGCGTGCTGGTCGCGGTGGGCGTCGGCGGCGGGTACACCTACACGGGTCAGGGCGTCATCATCGAGGGCGGCACCTTCGTCAACACGATGCTCGACTACACCTCCTTCAACCCGGGCCGATTCGTGGACGAGGACCGGCTCACGCCGTACTCGCTCACCCTCGACGAGTTCAGCGTCACCTACCAGCCGTCGGGCACCCAGGGCGCAGGTCAGGCGGGCGACTTCATCGCCCACCTGACCACGCAGCTCGCAGGCGAGGAGCCGGCGCAGGGCGAGGTGCGGGTGAACCACCCGCTCGAGATGGCCGGGGACCGCATCTACCTGATGGGCAACGGGTACGCCCCGACGATCACGATCCGCGATGCCGAGGGCACGATCGTGTTCTCGGAGTCCGTGCCGTTCCTCCCGCAGGACGACAAGCTGACCTCGCTCGGCGTGGTCAAGGTGCCCGATGGGCTGCCCGAGCAGCTGGGTCTGGTGGGCTTCTTCTATCCGACCCAGGCGCCGCTGACGACCGGAGCGTTCGCCTCGGCGTACCCGGCCCTGGTGAACCCGGTGATGACGCTCGACGTCTATGCGGGCGACCTCGGGATCGACGACGGGACGCCGCGCTCGGTCTACACCCTGGACACCTCCGACATGACGCAGCTCACCGGGCGCGCCATCGACATTGAGTCCATCGAGTTGGCGCCGGGGCAGTCCGCCGACCTTCCGGACGGCTACGGCACGATCACGTTCGAGAACGAGGCGCCCGCGGCCGCCGAGGGGTACGACCAGTCCGTCAAGCGCTTCGTCTCGCTCTCGATCCACCGGGATGCCGCGGCGACCTGGGTACTGGGTTTCGCGGTGCTGGCGGTGCTCGGCCTGCTCGCCGCGCTGTTCGTGCCGCGCCGCCGGCTGTGGGTGAAAGCGACACCGGACGGCCACACGCTGCGGCTCGAATACGCCGGCCTGGCGCGAGGCGAGGACCCGACGATCGGCCCCGCCCTCGACCGCTTCGTCGAGCGTCACGCCGAGTCGCTCGCGCCCCTGCTGCGCGAGCAGGTCACACCGTCCGGCTCCTCGAGCCCTGCGTAGACTGAGAGCATGCCCGGCACCCTCACGCTCGACTCGGTCTCCGTGCTGCTCGTCTGGACCGCGATCGCGATCTACGCGCTCGCATTCATCGCGTACGCGGTCGATCTGGCCCGTCGCGGGGCCCGCGCGGCGGAGGCTCAGGACGCCCGCAACCGGGAGCGCGAGCTCGTCTCGGTGAGCGCTGCCGGGGCGTCGGTCCCGGCATCCGCCGCCGCGTCGGCAGGCACCGACGCGACCACCCGGTTGCGCGATCAGGAGCGGGCTGCCGAAGTCGCGTTCGAGGCACGCCCAGGCGACCGGCCACGGATGGTGTGGGCGCGGATCGGCACCTCGCTGACCGTGCTCGGCTTCCTCTTCCACGTCGCCGGCGACGTCACGCGCGGCATCGCCGCCGGGCGTGTGCCCTGGTCGAACATGTACGAGTTCGCGCTGACGGGCACGATGCTGATCGTCGCCGTGTACCTCGCGTCGCTCATCCGCTACGACCTGCGCTTCCTGGGCTCGTTCATCACGGGGCTCGTCGTGCTGCTGCTCGGCGGGGCGGCCCTCGCGTTCTACGTCGAGATCACGCCGCTGATGGACCCCCTCAAGAGCGTCTGGCTCGTCATCCACGTGTTCGTCGCGTCGCTCGCGACCGCCCTCTTCGCGCTCGCGTTCGGCCTGTCGGTCCTGCAGCTGATGCAGGCTCGGCGAGAGCGCAAGACCGTCGCGTTGACGGATGCCGGAACCGGCGTCGTCTCGGCCAAGGGAACCGGCCCCCGGTTCCTGAAGACCCTCCCCGGAAGCGACGCGCTCGAGTCGATCGCGTACCGCTTCGCGATCCTGGGCTTCATCTTCTGGACGTTCACGCTCATCGCCGGCTCGATCTGGGCCAACGACGCCTGGGGCCGGTACTGGGGCTTCGACACAAAGGAAGTCTGGACCTTCGTCATCTGGGTGCTCTACGCCGGATACATCCACGCCCGCGCGACGCGCGGCTGGCGCGGCTCACGCTCGGCGTGGCTGTCGATCATCGGCTTCGCGGCCGTGATGTTCAACTTCACGATCGTCAACATGTTCTTCAAGGGCCTGCACGCCTACTCCGGCCTGAGCTAGCTGCGACGCGTCTCGTTGGGCGCGAGAGAGTTGTGTTCCTGCGGCGCACAACTCCTGCATTCTCGGAGGCTCCTGCCTCGGCGAGCTTGACCCATCCGGAGTCGGCGGGTGCGGTCGTTGCGGGCGTGCAGGAGTTATGCGCCACAGCACCCCTGCGCAGCGACCGAGCTCAGGCGCCGCCGGGCTAGGCGGGCACGGGCGAGGCGGCCAGCAGATCCCGCGACCGCGCCACGCGGCGCCGCGCCACTGCGAGGGTCGTCGCGATGAATGCGAGCAGCGACCAGATCAGCAGGCCCGCGATGCCGGCGCCGAGGCCCTCGGCATCCGTCAGTGCCGCCAGCATCCCGGTGTAGGCGGGGGCGGTCGGCAGCAGAGACGCGACCTCCGAGAGGACGCCCGGTACCGTCGAGACCACACCGGTCGCGACCGCGAGGACGCCGACGAGTGCGGCGAGCCACCGCCCCGCGCCGCCGAACACAGCGACGAGCGCCTGGTTCACGGTGGCGAAGGCGACGCCCGCGAGCACGCACATCGCGGCGAACAGCGACCACTGGCCCCAGTCGTACGACGCGGCAAGCTGCACCACGCCGGCGACCAGCAGTCCCTGCACGGCGCCGAGCGCCGCGGCCGGGGCGAGCCCGCGCAGCGCAAGCAGCGCGGACGGCGCGCGCGAGGTCAGCGCCCGGCGGGATGCCGCCTGAAGCGCGACGAAGGTGCCCAGGCCCCCGAACCACAGGGCGAGGGTCGCCAGCAACGGGACGGCAGAGGCACCGAACAGCGTGGAGCCGACACCGTCCGCGGCGACCGGGTCGGCGACGACCGTGGCAAGGCTCGTCGCGTCGGCGTCGGTGTACGACGGAAGAGCGGTGGATGCCTGATCCAGACCGTCGGCCAGGGTGGTCGTTCCGCTCGCGAGCTGCGCGACGCCGTCGGCGAGCGTGGTCGCCCCGACGCCGGCTTCGTCGATGCCCCCGGCGAGCTGAGTCGCACCGGAGCCGAGCTGGCGCGCGCCAGTCGCGGACTGCTCGGTGCCTCCGGCGAGCTGGTCGAGGCCGCCCGCGAGTGCGCCCACGTTGTCGGCGATGGTGCGGAATCGGGCGGCGAACTCTGCGGGAGCGGCGGCCGCGAACTGGTCGAGCGCGAACGAGGTTCCGCCGGCGGCCTGAGCGGCCCCGCCCGCGGTCTGCGCGGCAGTACTCGCATCGGCGGCGGCAGCGGCGAGGCTGTCGCAGAACGCGGTGTCGGTGCTGACGGCGGAGCACTGAGCCGCCAGCGCACCCACGTCTGCGGCCACTGCACCCGAGAGCGCCGCTGCGCCGGCGGTCGCATCGGCGGACTGCCGCGCCAGGTCGGTGATCTGCTGCGGCACGATCCCGTCGGCTTCGATCGTGTTCGCGCCCCCGTACACGCCGTCGGCGAGCTGGGTGGCACCCGACGATGCCGAACGGATGCCGGCGGCGATCGTGTCCAGCCCGCTCCCGAGCTGGTTCGCGCCGCCGGCGATGCCGGACGCCCCCTCACTGAGCTGAGCCGTGCCGCCCGCCAAGGCGGTCGCGCCGTCGGCCGCCGCGGTCGCGCCGTCGGCGAGCCGGTGCGCCCCCGATGCCGCCTCTCCGAGCTGGTCGCCGAGGGTGGTGAAGCCGAGGAAGACGTTCTCGAGGTACACCTGCGACAGCTGCTGACCCAGGATGGATGCCGCGGCGGAGGTCACCTGCGCGGTGATCGCGTCGTCGACGACCTTCGAATCGGGCGGCGTCGCCACCTCGATGGTCGCCTGCTCCGGCGTGCCGCCCGGCGCGGTGGAGGTCGCCGCGGCGGAGAAGTTCGCCGGGATCGTCACGACCGCCTGGTACGTGCCGTCGGCGAGCCCTGCGGCCGCATCCTCGGCGTTCGAGATCGTCCAGTCCAGGTTGCTCGCGATCTCATCCGAACCCTCGACCAGGCCCGCGGTCAGCTGGCGGCCGAGCGGCACGAGCTGGTCGTCGATCGTGACGGGGTCGTCCTCGTTCACGATCGCGGCGGACATGTTGTCGAGACGCTCGGCGGGGTTGTAGAGCGCGGCTACGAGGATGCCGCCGATCAGCACCGGCAGCAGCAGCACGCCGATCAGCGTGAGCCAGGTGATGGGGCGCCGCGACCGGGCACGCTCGATGTGGAGGGTCATGCTTCGACTCCTTCGGGGTCGCTCCGCACGAGTGCGTGCACGTCTGTCGGAGGGGATGACGGCCCGATGGCGGGCGGAGATGCAGCAGACGGGGGACTGCTCGCCCCGACCGTGACGTCGACCACCGCGGCGGCGGGCCACCCGGCGTCCGCGAGCAGGGCGCGCGCGGCATCCGGATGGGCCGCGGCGGCGAGTACGGTCAGACCGGGACTGGATGCCGCGGCATCCCGCAGCACGGCGGCTGCCTGGTCGTGGGCGGCACCGGCGATGACGGCGTCGAGGCCGTCGATCACGAGGATCGCAGGGCGCCCGTTCAGAGCGCGGCGCAGATCCCGCACGGGTTGAGGCGCTCCGTCGAGCAGGGCGACGGCGACGTGCGCGCGCACCCAGGCCTCACGGCCGGGCAGCAGGTGGCCGCCGACGCGCGCTCGTCCATCGAGAGCGGCGCGACCGGCGAGGGCGAGCAGCAGCGCTCGCGGGCCGCGCGCATCGGATGCGGTGACGATGAGCGCGTCCCCCGGCTCGACCCGGAGGGCGGCGTCGTCGACGAGCCGCACGTCGCCGGCGGAGACGCCGACGCCCTCTGCGACGACCGCGGCCGTCGTGTCGGGCTCCGGCCAGTCGGTCAGTGCCAGCTCGCGCTGGACGGCCTCGCCCTCGATGTCGAAGTGGGGGAGCGTGCGCTGGAGCCACTTCGGCAGCCACCACGCACGGTCGCCCAGCAGCGCCATGACCGCGGGAGTCAGGGTCATGCGCACGAGGAATGCGTCGATCACGATGCCGACGGCCAGGCCGAGGGCGATCGGCTTCAGCGATGCGTCCCCCTCGGGCACGAACGCGGCGAAGACCGCGAACATGATGAGCGCGGCGGCGGTGACGACGCGAGCCGACGACGTGAAGCCCGACTTCACGGCGCCGACCGCGATCGTGCGCGCCTCGTGTCGGGTGGCGCCGGTTCTGCGCGCGTGCACGTAGTCCTCGCGCATCCGCGAGACGAGGAACACCTCGTAGTCCATCGCCAGGCCGAACAGCACACCCATCAGCACGATGGGCATGAAGCTGATGATGGGGCCCGTGCGGGTGACGTGGAGGACCTCGGCCAGCCATCCCCACTCGAAGACGGCCGCGACGACGCCGAACGCCGCCGCGACCGAGAGCAGGTATCCCAGCGCGGCCTTGATGGGCACAGCGATCGAGCGGAACACGATCGTCAGCAGCACGAGCGACAGACCGACGACGAACACGCCGAAGGGGATGAGTGCGCGGCCGAGCTGGTCGGAGATGTCGATCGCGACGGCGGTGAAGCCGGTGACCTTCACGTCGATGCCGTATTCGTCGAGCCAGCGGTCGTGCTGCGCGCGCAGCTCGCGCACGAGCTCCGCCGTCGCCGGATCGTCCGGCGCGGTCGTCGGCACCAGCTGGACGATGCCGGTGTCGGCGGTCTCGTTGGGCGTCGCGAGGGCCACCGTCTCGACGCCGGGAAGACTCTCGACGTCGTCGGCCAGGTCGTTCATCAAGCCGACCGGATCGGTCGAGGTCACGATCGTGCCGGTCAGGATGATGGGGCCGTTGAAGCCCGGGCCGAACTCCTCGGCGACCAGGTCGTAGCTCTGCCGCGCCTCGTTCTCCTCGGGCAGCATGCCCGCGTTCGGCAGCGCGAGGGCCAGGCTCGCGGCGGGAATGGCCATGATGCCGAGGGTGAGCACGACCGCAACGGTCGTGACGATCGGATGCCGCGTCACGAGGCCGACCCAACGTGCGGCGAATCCGCGCTTCGTCACCGCGGCCGGCGCAGCTCGTGCCGCGTCCTGGCCCGGACCGGCCGGCTCACTCCGCAGGGCCCGACGGGCGGAGGCCCGCGTCTCGCGCTTCGGCCGCCCCGCGACGCGGCCCTTGAGGAAGCCCAGCATCGCAGGCGTGAGCGTCAGGGCGACGAGCACGGCGATGGCGACGGCGACGGCGGCCGCGATTCCCATCGTCGTGAGGAACGGGATGCCGGCGAACGACAGGCCGACGAGGGCGATCAGCACGGTCACGCCGGCGAACACGACGGCCGAGCCGGCGGTGCCGGTCGCCCGCGCCGCCGACTCCTCCGGATCCACCCCGGCGCGCACCTGGTCCTGATGTCGGGCGGCGATGAACAGGGCGTAGTCGATGCCGACCGCGAGCCCGAGCATGAGCGCCAGGAGCGGTGTCGTCGAGGAGATGCTCGCGAACGCGGTGGAGAGGAAGATGAGCGCGATCGACAGGCCGACGCCGATGATCGCCGTCAGCAGCGGCAGCCCGGCCATCACGAACGAGCGGAACGTGACGATCAGCACGAGCAGGGCGATCAGGAGTCCGACCGCCTCGGTGATCGTGACGCCCGGCACCGAGAGGGCGAACAGGTCGCCGCCGAGCGCGACGTCCGACCCGTCCGGGAGTTCGTCGCGCAGTTCGGCCGCGACGTCCTGCAGGGCGGTCTTGGTGGCCGGCGGAACGTCCGTGGACTGACCGTCGAACTGCATGCGGACGATCGCGGCATCCCCGTCGTCCGAGACCTGCCCGTTCACGATCTCGTTGAACGGATCGGTGACAGCGAGGATCCCATCGAGGTCCTCGAGCTCGGCGATCGTGTCCGCGATCGCCGCTGAGTAGGGCTCATCCTCGATGGACGCGCTGTCAGCCGTGACGACGATCATCTGAGCGCTCGTGCCGCTGGCCTGCGGGAACGTTCGTCCGAGCTGCTCGATGCCCGCCTGCGACTCGGTGCCGGGGATCGAGAACGAGTTGTCCGTCCCCTGCCCGAGCGTCACGGCGCCGACGCCGGCGATGCCGAGGAGCAGCAGCCAAGCGAGAAGGACGCGCCAGGAATGCCGGTACGACCATCGGCCGAGCGCGTACAGAAGAGTGGACACAGCGCCTCCGGGCTACCAGGATTCAGACAGAGCGGATACAGCGATGTATCGGATACATGAGTGTATCGTAGGGCGCGGCGTAGGCTCCAACCTGAGTACCGCGTGTGTGTTTCGACCAGCTCGACCGGCCCAGAAGGAGGGTGGATGACCGACACCGTCGCCGTGACCTCGCGCCGCCGCGAAGCTACACGCCAGAAACTGCTGGATGCCGCCGCCCAGGTCTTCGCCGAAGAGGGGCTGGACGCCGCATCCGTCGAGGCGATCTGCGAACGCGCCGGCTTCACGCGGGGCGCGTTCTACTCGAATTTCGACTCGAAGGACGAACTGTTCCTCGAGCTCGCCGGGCGGGTCGCGCGAGCGCGCGTCGATGCGGTCCGGCATCGGGTCGCCGACCTCGAGCGCGACGGGGCGCTGACCCTCGCGTCGACCGACGCCCTGTCGATCGTGCAGCAGATCCTTGACGTGTCCGCCGACGATCGGCTCGCCATCCTCCTCATGAGCGAGATCCGCATCCATGCGCTCCGCGACCCGCAGCTGGGAGCGGCGTATCTCGCGCAGGATGCCGAGATGCGCGACAGCGTGGCTCAGATCATCGCCGACATCGGACGTGCGAAGACGCTGCGCTTCCGCGTTCCTGCCGATGAAGCCGCCCGTCTGATGCTCACGGTGTGGGAGAGCGAGGCGGTGCGCGCTGCGATGGCCGGCTTGGACTACGAGGCGCTGTGCCGGCGCACAAGCGAGGAACTCGCCCGTGTGGCGCAGCTGATCATCGAGGCGCCCGAGGACTGAGTCCGGTTCTGCTCAGCTCCGGGCGAGCTCGGAATGGCACCGGGCGATGCGGGCGCGCCACCATTCGTGCCGATCCTCGGATGCCGCGAACTGCTCCACGAGCGCCGCGTCGGGCGTCACGCGACCCACGGGCAGCATCCCGTCGCGCGGCAGAAGCGCGGGGGAGGCGGCATCCGCCGTGAGCAGCGCCGCCGTGCCCAGACCGCAGTCGTAGTCGAGGTCGGGCAGCGCCGCGGCGAGCGTGACTCCCATCGCGAGCCCGACCGAGGTCTCCAGCGCGCTCGACACCACGGCGGGGAGGCCCGCTTCGGCGACGATCTGGAGAGCGCGCCGCACGCCGCCGAGCGGCTGCGCCTTGATGACGAGGATGTCGGCGGCGCCCGCCCGCGCGACGGCGATCGGGTCGTCCGCCTTGCGGACGCTCTCGTCGGCCGCGATGGGAATGCCGAGATACTTCACCCGGCGTCGCAGCTCGGCGAGCTCCTCGATCCAGGCGCACGGCTGCTCGACGTACTCGAGATCGAACTCGGCGAGCGCGTGGATGGCGTGCTCCGCCTCGTCGAGGTTCCATGCGCCGTTCGCGTCCACGCGGATGCGCCCTTCCGGTCCCATCGCGTCGCGCACTGCCCGCACCCGTGCGACGTCGTCCGCGAGTCGCTGACCCGGCTCGGCGACCTTCACCTTGGCGGTGCGGCAACCGTCGAAGCGCGCCAGCACACCGGCGACGGATGCCGCGTCCACGGCCGGCACGGTCGCGTTGACGGGGATCGCATCTCGCAGCGATGCAGGCTGCGACGCCCAGCCGAAGTCGAGGGCCGCGGCGAGCCAGGTCGACGCCTCTGCGTCGTCGTACTCGACGAAGGGTGAGAACTCCGTCCATCCCTCAGGCCCTTCGAGCAGCACCGCCTCGCGGACGTCGATGCCGCGGAACCGGGTCGCGAGAGGGAGGGCGACCACGCGCGCCGTGTCGAGCAGGTCGGCGAGCGGGGGGAGGGGTGCTGCGGCGTCGTTGCTCACCGCTCCATCATGGCCCCTCGCCGGGCGTCGGTCGTTGAGCGAGCCGAAGGCGAGACGAAACGTCCCCGTGCACAACGTCGCCGATCCGGTGCCGACGGAATGCGTCACCCGCTCGGCGTCGCGGCTCGATCCGGCCACCAGCGCCGTTTCAGCGACGTTGTGCACCAGCGCCGAAGGCATTCACCCGGGATCGACTTCACACTTCGATGTGTGCTTGACTATGGTGTGCGGCACACAGTACAGTGTGAGCCATGAGCGAGACCGAAGCACTCGACACCCACCTGCAGGAGCTGAGACGCGGGACAGCCGTGCTGGCCTGCCTGCGACTGCTCGAGCGTCCGGGCTACGGCTATGGACTGCTCGAGGAGCTCAGCGCGCGCGGATTCGAGACCGACGCGAACACCCTGTACCCCCTGCTGCGCCGCCTGGAGAAGCAGGGACACCTCACGAGCGAGTGGAACACCGACGAGGCGCGGCCCCGCAAGTTCTACCGCACCAGCGCAGCGGGCTCCCGGCTCGCCGCCGCCCTCACCGACGACTTCCACTCGATCGCCGCGGCGATCGACGCACTGCCCCAGGAGGACTGAAATGACCGCGACAACCCTGACCGACCGCTACGTCGCCGCCGCGATGCGCACGGTGCCCGAGAAGCAGCGCGACGACCTCGGAACCGAGCTGCGCGCCTCGATCGACGACCAGGTCGACGCGCGCGTCGAGAACGGTGAACCGCACAGCGATGCGGAGCGCGCCGTGCTCACCGAGCTCGGCGACCCCGACAAGCTGGCCGCCGGCTACACCGACCGGCCGCTCTACCTCATCGGGCCGCGCTACTACCTGGATTGGTGGCGGCTGCTCAAGCTGCTGCTGTGGATCGTCCCGGCGTGCGCTGCGTTCGGCGTGGCCCTGGGCAAGACGCTCGCCGGCGACGGCATCGGCGAGACGATCGGCACCGTCGTCGTCACCCTCATCTCGGTGGTGGTGCATCTGGTGTTCTGGACGACCCTCGTCTTCGTGATCGTCGAGCGCTCGGGCGCCGGAGTCGGCAAGAATCTCACCGAGTGGACGGTCGACCAGCTGCCGGAGCCGTCGTCGCGCGGTGTCGGCTTCTCCGACATGATCGGGACGCTGGTGTTCCTGGCGATCGCCGCGGGCGCGATCATCTGGGACCTCACGATCGGGTTCATCCCCGCGTACGTCACCGCCGATGACGCGCCGCTGTCCTTCCTCAACCCGGGCCTGTGGCCGTGGTGGATCGCGGGGCTGTTCGTGCTGATGGCGCTGGAGGCGATCCTCGCCGTCGTCGTGTACCTCGTCGGCCGCTGGACGGTCTGGCTCGCCGTTGCGAACGCGGTGCTGGCGCTGGCCGTGGCCGTTCCCGCGATCTTCCTGCTGGCCCAGGGGCAGCTGCTGAACCCGGAGTACTTCCCGACGCTCGTGCCCGACGAAGGCGAGAAGGTCGCCACGATCGTGGGCATCGTCACCGGCTTCGCCATCGCGGGCGTCGCGCTGTGGGACATCGTGGACGCGTCGCTCAAGGCAGCACGCTCGCGTCGCTGATTCGCTGGGCGCCTCGGTCGACGACCGCAGCGGGAACGAGCGGATGCCGGAGGTCGCGGCATCCGCTTCGCTCTAGGCTTGCGGCATGCTCACCGACACCCCCGTACGGCTGGGCGTCCAGCTCGAGCCGCAGCACGTCACCTACCCGGAACTGAGGGACGCCGTGCGCCGCCTCGAAGACATGGGCGTGGACATCCTGTTCAACTGGGATCACTTCTTCCCGCTTGCGGGCGACCCTGACGGCCGTCACTACGAATCGTGGACCATGCTCGGCGCGTGGGCCGAGCAGACCGAGCGCGTCGAGATCGGCGCTCTGGTCAACTGCAACAGCTACCGCAACCCCGACCTGCAGGCCGACATGGCGCGGACGATCGACCACATCAGCGCCAAGGGAGGCCAAGGGCGTTTCCTCTTCGGCACCGGTTCCGGGTGGTTCCACAGGGACTACGACGAGTACGGCTACGAGTTCGGAACGCCCGGCAGCCGGCTCAACGACCTCGCCGACGGGCTGGCGCGGATCCACGCGCGCTGGGATGTGCTCAACCCGCCGCCGACGCGCAAGATCCCGGTTCTGATCGGGGGCAAGGGCGAGAAGAAGACGTTGCGATTGGTCGCCCGGTACGCCGATTACTGGCACAGCTTCGTCCGCCCTGACGAGCTGCCGCACAAGCTCTCGGTGATCGAGAAGTGGGCCGACCGCGAGGGCCGCGACACGTCGACGCTGATCCTCTCGAACGAGTTGAAGCGGCGCGGCGAGGATGTCGCCGACGCGCTCTTCGACGGCGGCGTCCGGCTGTTCACCCTCGGCTTCCCGGGCCCGGACTACGACTACGACCGTGTGCGCTCGTGGCTCGCGTGGCGCGACGCCAAGAACGGCGGACCGCGATGACCGTCTCCGAACTCTTCGATCCCGCGGAGTGGATCCCGGCGCCCGGCGCGGACTCGTATACCGACATCACAGCGCATGTGTCCCACGACGGCCGCATCGCCCGCATCGCCTTCGACCGCGCCGAGGTGCGCAACGCCTTCCGCCCGCACACGGTCGACGAGCTGTACCGCGCGCTGGATCTGGCACGGCAGGACCCGCGCATCGGGGTCGTTCTGCTCACCGGCAACGGCCCGAGCCCGAAAGACGGCGGGTGGGCCTTCTGCTCGGGCGGCGACCAGCGCATCCGCGGGCGGGCGGGCTACGAGTACGCGGATGCGGCGCCGTCGGTCGCTGATCCTGTCGAAGCGTCGGCGAACGACGACGCTTCGCCGAGCCAGGGGACCGCCGCCTCCGCCGGCGGATTCGGCCCTCGTCGCGATGAGCTGATGGGATCGGCGATGGGCCGCCTGCACATCCTCGAGGTGCAGCGGCTCATCCGGTTCATGCCGAAGGTCGTTCTCGCCGTCGTCCCCGGCTGGGCGGCCGGCGGCGGTCACTCCCTGCATGTGGTGTGCGACCTCACCATCGCGTCGGCCGAGCACGGGCGGTTCAAGCAGACCGACGCGGATGTCGGATCCTTCGACGCCGGATACGGCTCCGCCTACTTCGCCCGCCAGATCGGGCAGAAGTTCGCGCGCGAGGTGTTCTTCCTCGCCGAGGAGTACTCGGCAGAGCGCGCTTACGAGATGGGTGCGGTCAATCGCGTCGTGCCGCACGCCGAATTGGAGCGCGAGGCGCTCGCGATGGCGCGCACGATCCTCACGAAGTCACCGACCGCGATCCGCATGCTGAAGTTCGCCTTCAACGCGGTCGACGACGGCATGGTCGGCCAGCAGGTGTTCGCGGGCGAGGCCACCCGCCTCGCCTATGGCACGGACGAAGCGGTCGAAGGGCGTGACTCGTTCCTCGAGAAACGCGACCCGGATTGGTCGCCGTACCCGTGGCACTATTGACGCGTGCAGGACCAGGGGAGCGCGGCGCGGCTTGACCGTCAGCGGCGTGCGGCAGGCGCGCTGAGCTGGGATGTCGTGGCCTCGTGAAGCTGGAGCCCGTACTCGGGGACGATCCGCGCGACATCCTGCGCGGTCTCCGCGGCGCTCTCCACGGCGCGGGTCCGGCGCTCGGGCTGGGGATGGTGGGGGAGTTCCCCGTCGACGTCCGCGCCGGCACCGCCGTCGTCGTGACCACCTCCGGCTCGACCGGCGTTCCCAAGAGCGTCATCCTCAGCCGCGACGCGCTCACCTCGAGCGCGATGGCGACGGCCGACCGCATCGGCGACGGGATGTGGCTGCTCGCCCTTCCGGCAAGCTATGTAGCGGGGCTGCAGGTACTGGTGCGCTCGATCGTCGCCGATCGCGAGCCGGCCTGGCTCACCGGTGCGTTCACTCCGCAGGCCTTCTCCGCCGCGGCGCTCATGATGCTCTCGACCGACCGCGGCGAGCGTGTGCCGACCTACACTTCTTTGGTTCCGGCGCAGCTGGCGAAGCTTCTTGATGCCGCTGCCGATGACCCGTCGGTGCTGACGGCGCTGCGATCGTTCGAGACGATCCTGGTCGGCGGGCAGGCGATCGCCCTCGCCACTCTCGAACGCGCCCAGGATGCCGGGGTGCGGGTCGTCCGCACGTACGGGGCGACCGAGACCAGCGGCGGCTGCGTCTACGACGGGCACCCGCTCGCCGGCGTGTCGGTGCGAATCGTCGACGGCGAGGTCCAGGTCTCCGGCCCGACGCTGGCCGACGGCTATCTCGGCGACCCGGCGGCGACGGATGCCGCCTTCCCGCGCGATCCTGATGGCAGGCGCTGGTACCGCACGCGCGACGCCGGAATCCTCGAGGACGACGTACTGCGCGTGCGCGGTCGGATCGACAACGTCATCGTCACGGGCGGCATCAACGTCTCCCTGGATCGGGTCGAGCGCATCGTGCGAGCGATCGCGGGTCTCGAGTCGGCGGTGGTGGTGGGCGTATCCGACGCCCGCTGGGGCGAGGCGGCCGTGGTGGTGGTGCCGCGCGGCGAAGCCCTGCGGCGCAGCGAGTCGGTGCAGCTCCAAGAGGCGCGCGCCGCGGTCGCGCATGAGATCGGAGTCCACGCTCGCCCGACGCGCCTGGTGCTCGTGGATGACTTTGCGACACTGCCGAGCGGCAAGCCCGACCGCGAGGCGATCCGTGCCGCGGTCGCCGCGCTGCACTGAGCCGGGCCGGCCTCAGGGCGCCGGAAACGGACGGGTGTCCACGACGCAGAAGCGATTGCCCTCGGTGTCCTCGAGGACGACGTAGTCCGCGTCGTCGGGGTATCCGTCCCAATCGACGTCTCGGGCGCCCAGGCCTTTGAGTCGGTCGATCTCGGCCGCCTGATCGTCGGCGTAGAGGTCGAGGTGGATGCGCGGCGGGTAGTGCTGCGGGTACCCGGTGACCGACAGTGCGATGCTGGCCCCCGGCGCATTCCAGCTCGCCTTGGTCGGTGGATCCAGGATCACCCAGTCGTCGGAGGGCTCCCTGCGATTCACGTAGCCCAGCGCGGCGCGCCAGAAGTCGCCGGCGCGGGTGATGTCCTCGACGGTCAGCACGACCGTTCCGATGCTCAACATCCCGCCATTCTCGGCGCCGCCGCGGCGGTCGGCCAGGGGGTTGCGAACCCGTCGGCAGCGCCGGCCAGGCCGTAGGATGTCACCTCGTGGCAGGAACCCCCAGCAAGAAGCGCAAGCGTCCCGGACCTCGCAAGCAGCCCCATCGCGGCAACCCGCAGAAGGTGCACGTGGCGCGGGATCCGCGCCACATCGAAAAGGCGACCGCACGCGACTGGGTCGGCGCCGCGCGACTGCGAACGCTGCCGCTCGCGATCACGCCGATCCTGATCGGGACGGGTGCGGCGATCCTGGTGGATGGTCTGTTCCACTGGGTGATCGCCCTGTTCTGCTTGATCGTGTCGGTCAGTCTGCAGATCGGCGTGAACTTCGCGAACGATTACAGCGACGGCATCCGCGGGACCGACGACCACCGCGTGGGCCCGGCGCGGCTGACGGCATCCCGCAGGGCTTCGCCTCGGGCGGTGCTGTTCACCGCGCTCGCCTTCTTCGCGATCGCGGCGGTGGCCGGCCTCGCGATCGTGATCCGCACTCAGCAGTGGTGGCTGCTGCTGATCGGAGCCGCCTGCATCGTCGCGGCGTGGCTGTACACCGGCGGGAAGCGACCCTACGGCTACTACGGGCTCGGCGAGCTGTTCGTCTTCGTGTTCTTCGGTATCGTCGCGACGGTCGGCACCACGTTCGTGCAGGTTCTCGCCGTGCCGCAGGAGGCGTGGTTCGGCGCCGTCGCGGCGGGTCTGCTCGCCTGTGCCGTGCTGCTGGCGAACAACCTGCGCGACATCGATCAGGATCGCGCCGCGCGCAAGCGCACCCTCACCGTCCTGATCGGGCGCCGGTGGACGCGAGTGCTCTTCACGGCGTTCGTGCTCGTGCCCTTCGGGATCGCGGGCTACCTCGCGCTGTTCTACCCGATCGCCTGGCTCTCGATGCTGGCGCTGCTGGCCGCGCTGCCGGCGATCCTGATCGTGTGGACCTACCGCGTTCCGCGGGAGCTCGTCGTCGCGCTGAGCCTCACGTCGCTGACCTCAGTCGCCTACGGCGCGTTCCTGATGTGGGCGTTCGTCGGCTGACGCGGCTTCGGCTGCTGCATCCTCAACGTCTTCATCATTCGCGGTCTTGGCCCGCGCGCGCCGGTGCGCCAGCTCGGTCGTCACCTCGGCGAGCGGACGGCGCAGGAACAGGAGCGAGAGGCTCAGGCCGATGAGTGCGGCGAAGATGGCGGCGAGCCAGTACAGCTCGCGGAAGATCGGGAACAGCATGAGGATGCCGAACGGCACGAGGAAGGCGAGCAGCCTGAGCACCGTGTACACGAGGGCGGAGCGGGCTTTCACCCATTCATCCTAAAAGACGCGGTCTGCGCGGAGTCTCGGTCCGGTCACGACGGACCGCTGGGGCCCGCACGCGCCTAGGATGGAACCGTGCCTAGAGTGCTGCTGATTCTGGCGCTGGTGGCGACCGCTTTCTGGGTCTACACCATCGTCGACTGCAGTGTGCAGCCCGCCACCCGGCATCGCGGCGTGAGCAAGCCGATCTGGATCCTCATCGTGGTGCTGCTCCCCGTGTTGGGCGGCCTGTTGTGGCTCACCGTCGGCCGGGTCCGCCGCTCCACGATCGCCGCCCGACGAGCTCCCGACGACGATCCCGAGTTCCTCGAGAAGATCGGCACACTGAGCGATCAGGACGAGCGCATCCGCCGCCTGGAAGAAGAGCTCGCGCTGCTGGACGCCGAAGACGACGACCCGCGCTGGACCGACCCGGCGGGTGCGGCGCCCGCAGGAACGCCGGCCACCGGCGCACCGGCATCCGGGACGCCGGCTCCGGAGACACCGACCCGCGGCACCGACCGGCCCACCGACGGCGACGACGACACGCGCGGTCAGCGCGGCGTCGTCGGCTAGTCGTGGACGACCGGGAAGGCGCGTTCGGCGTGCTCGGAGGAAACGACGGCGCGGCTGATCCGGCCCCTCCCGCTGAGCCCGAGGACGATACTCGTCCGCGGCCTGCACCGGCGACGGATGCCGCAGCCGCACTGCTCTGCGCGCTCGTCGAGCTCGGTATCCGGCACATCGTCCTGAGCCCCGGGTCGCGATCGCAGGCACTCGCACTCGTCGCGGCGGAGCTCGAACAGCGCGGGATGCTGCGACTGCACGTCCGGATCGACGAGCGGGTGGCCGGGTTCACCGCGCTCGGGATCGCGCGCGAGACGCGAATGCCGGCCGTCGTGGTGTGCACGTCCGGCACCGCGGCCGCCAACCTGCTGCCGGCGGCGCTCGAGTCGCACCACTCCGGAGTTCCGCTGCTGCTGCTCACGGCTGATCGGCCTCCCGAGCTGCGAGGTGTGGGCGCGAATCAGACCACGCACCAGCTCGGCATGTTCTCGCCGGGAGCGCGGCTCGAGGCCGATCTGCCCGTCCCCGATGCGACCGACCCGGACGGCGACGGCGAGCAGAGCCTGATGCTGCGCCAGGTCGCGGCCGACGTCGTTTCGGCGGCGCTCGGCGCCGGCACTCGCGCGCCCGGGCCGGTGCACCTGAACCTGCCGTTCCGCGAGCCGCTGGGCGGTGACCTGCCGCGGTGGCTGGGCGTGCCGACCACCGAGCTGACCGCGATCGCCGAGGTCGATCCCGACGCAGCCCCCGTGGAGGAGCCCTCGGTCGAAGACGAGGCCTCGGGTGCGCTGTACCAGGGCGGCGGGGGCATCGGCGGAGCCGACGTGCCGGCGGAGCCCGAGGAGCTTCCCTTCGTCCTGGTCCGCGGGCCGCGCACCGTGGTGGTCGCCGGCGCGGACGCCGGACCGGATGCCGAGACGCTCGCACACGTGGGCGGATGGCCGCTGATCGCCGAGATCGTGAGTGGCGCCCGGTTCGGGCGCAACCTCGTCCACGGGTACCGGCGACTGCTCGCCGACCCGCTTCTCGGTGGCCGCGTCGAGCGTGCGGTCGTCCTCGGGCACCCCACGCTGAGTCGCGAATCCGCGCTGCTGCTGTCCGACCCGGACGTGGAGGTTCTCGCGATCCGGGGCCCCGGCGAGCCCCTCAATCTGAATGGAGCCACGACCGCCCTCGACGCCGTCGCGGTGGCGCCGGGAGAGCCCGATCGGGAGTGGCTCGGGTTGTGGCTGCACGCCTCCCGCGAGGCATCCGTCGATCTCGCCCCGCCCGCACCGGACGCAGACGGACTGTCGTCGGCCGTTCCCGAGGAACGGCTCGGGGCGATCCGCGCGGAGCTCGCCGCCGTCCGTTCGCCGCTCGATCGCGCCGCACTCGTCGACGCGGTGTGGCGTGCGACGTGGCCGCACGACCGTCTGATGTTCGGGTCGTCACGGCTCGTGCGCGTGGCGGACGCGCTGCTGGGCGGCAAGAAGGTGCCGGTGCACGCCAACCGCGGCCTCGCCGGGATCGACGGCACGATCGGCACCGCGACCGGGATCGCGCTCGCATCGCAAGCCGACGGCGTTCCCGGCGTCACCCGCGTGCTGCTCGGCGACCTGGCGCTCCTGCACGACGTCGGGGCACTGATGCTGCCGCCCGGCGAGGACGAGCCCCGCATCCAGGTCATCGTCGGCAACGACGGCGGAGGCACGATCTTCGACGATCTCGAAGTGGCTGCGGTGGCACCGCCCGCCGCGATGGATCGGGTGCTGTACACGCCGCACTCGGCGCGGTTCGAGCACCTCGCCCTCGCCTACGGATGGGAGTATCAGCGGGTGACCACGCGGGCCGCGCTCGATCAGGTGCTCACGACGTCGGTCGGCGGACGGCAGCTGATCGAGGTGCCCCTGCCGCGTTGAGCTGGTCGGCTCGCTCGAGATGGTCCCCGCCGAGTCGGCCGCTCGGCCAAGATGGGCTCCATGACCCAGAAGAACGACGACAACTGGACCGGCGAGGTCGACGAGCTGCTGCGCGTCGGGAAGGGCTTCGTGCTCGCCGACGTCGACCCCGAGTCGACCCCCGGGTACGACGGCGGCAAACAGGGCGCCGAGAAGGATCTCGACACGGGGGCCCGAGAACTCGACGAGCTGCAGGAGCGTCTGTTCGCGCAGAGCCGGGGCGGATCGGCGACGGCGTCGGTGCTGCTGGTGCTGCAGGCGATGGATTCCGCGGGCAAAGGCGGGATCATCCGCCATGTCGTCGGCTCCGTGGACCCTCAGGGCATCACCCTCACCGCGTTCAAGAAGCCCACCGATGAGGAGCTCGCGCACGACTTCCTCTGGCGCGTCGAGCAGCGTCTGCCCGAGCCCGGCTTCATCGGCGTCTTCGACCGCTCACAGTACGAGGACGTCTTGATCGGGAGGGTGCGGTCGCTCGCGCCGCCCGACGAGATCGAGCGGCGATACGGCGCGATCAACGAGTTCGAGAAGCGATTGACGGATGCCGGCACCCGCATCATCAAGGTCATGCTCTACATCTCCTACGAGGAGCAGGGTTCACGGCTGATGGAGCGTCTCGACCGGCCCGACAAGCACTGGAAGTACAACCCCGGTGACGTGGACGAGCGACTGCGCTGGCCGCAGTACATGGAGGCCTACCAGACCGTGTTCGAGAGGACCTCGACCGATCAAGCGCCCTGGTACGTCGTGCCTGCGAACCGCAAGTGGTACGCGCGGCTGGCGGTTCAGCAGCTTCTGCTGGGCGCGCTCCGCGAGATCGACCCGCAGTGGCCTGTCGCGACGTTCGACGTCGAGGCCGAAAAGCTGCGGCTGGCTGCGACGTAGAGCACTGCACGAGAGTGTCCGCCCGCGCCGGGCTCCGGGTCAGGCGAGCGCGTCGACGATCGGGCGGAACTTCACGCGGGTCTCGAGCAGCTCCGCCTCGGGGTCGCTGCCCGCGACGATCCCCGCGCCGGCGTGCGCCCTGAGCGGGATGGCATTGCGCCCGTCTCGCGAGCCGTCGAGGTCGAACTGCGCGCAGCGCAGCGCGATCGCCCACTCCCCGTCTCCGTTCGCGTCCACCCACCCGACCGGGCCCGCGTAGCGGCCGCGGTCGAATGGTTCGAGCCGCCGGATCAGGTCCAGCGCGGCATCCGTCGGCGTACCCGCCACAGCCGCGGTGGGATGCAGCGCCGCGACCAGGTCCAGCGCCGATGCGCCGCCGTTCAGCTCACCCTCGACGTCGGTCGCCAGGTGGAAGACGTTCGGGAGCTTGAGGGTGAACGGCTGCTCGCTCGCCGCGAGGGCGCTGGTGTGCGGCCGCAGCGCCGCCAGGACGCTCTGCACCGCGTACAGGTGCTCGTCCTGGTCCTTCGCGCTCGTCGCGAGGGCGAGGGATGCCGCGGTGTCCGCATCCGCGTCGGCTCCGCGCGGCGCGGTGCCGGCGAGCACCCGTGCCGTCACGGTCCCGCCGGAGACGGTGACGAGCGTCTCCGGGCTCGCTCCGATGATTCCGTCGACGGCATATGCCCAGCAGTCCGGGTATCCCGACGCCAGGGCGCGCACGAGCCGGCGGAGGTCCGAGCCCGCCGGGACGGACCCGACGAGATCGCGAGCGAGCACGACCTTGCTCACTTCGCCCGTGGCGATCGCATCGAGCCCGCCGCGCACCGCCGCCTGGTAGTCGCTCGGGTTCAGCGCCCCCGGGCCGAGGTTGGCGGACCAGTACGCTCCGTAAGGCGCTCGATCCGGAAGGACTGGATCGCCGTCGGCGACGTCGTCGGGGAGGCTGATGCGGGTGAGCCACGACCGGCTGCCGCGGCGGCCGACGACGACGGACGGAACGCTGAACGTGCTGGGCGTGTCGGAGCGCGGGTCGAACGCCAGGGCCCCGAATGCGATCAGGCCGGTACCCGGCAGGCGCACGGGGTCGTCGATCGTCGCCTTGGCGACCAGGGCGCGCCACTGCGCGCCGAGATCGAACCCTGGGCCGATGCGGGTGAATGCCATCGACTCTCCGCATGCGGCGAGGGCGTCGCCGCGGCGGCTCCAGAAGGCCGGACTCGCGGGCGACGCGAAGGACAGCACGTCATCGACCGCGCCGACCTCGCGTGTGACGACCCGCAGGCGCGGCAGTTCCTCGGGTTTCGTCACGGTTCAAGAGTACGGTCGCCGTGATGCCCCGGTCGCGGTCAGCCTCCGCCGAGGTTCGTCCATAGACTCGCAGGCGTGACCGAAGAAACTCCGGGGGCGGCATCCGTCTCGCGCCCTGCGCCGGGAACCCGAACGCTGTTCCGCTGGCGCAAGTGGGACGGCTCGCCGCACTGGGTGCACGAGTGCGTGTACCTCGGCTCGGACGAATGGGGCGACTGGTTCGGCCAGCCGGTCGGATGGCGCAGCCATCGACCCGAGCGGGACTTCCAGGTGAATGCGCCGAGCGTGACCCTCGTGCCGCCCGACGGCCTGTACGCCATGACGGTCAACGTCGCCCCTCCGGCGACGTATCGCATCTACATCGACCTCGGCTGGGATGTCCGCTGGCACGAGGAGGACGGCCGACTCGAGCCGACGGGTGTCGACATGGATCTCGATGTCGTGAAGGCCGTGGACGGGCGCGGGATCTGGATCGACGACCGCGACGAGTGGGACGAGCATCGGGTCGCCTACGGCTATCCGCTCGACCTGGTGGAACGACTCGAGTCGCTCGCCGTCGACCTCGAGACGCGCGTGCGGCACGGCGTGCCCCCGTTCGATGACTCGACTCCGGACGCCTGGCTCGAGCGGCTCGCCGCGCTCGAACCGCCCGAGCCTAGACTCGACGGGTGAGCGCAGACCACGAGCCGCACGGCGAGCCGAACCGCGCCGACCTGCACAAGGACCCGGCCCGGGTGAGCGGCATGTTCGATCAGGTCGCCAAGAATTACGACCGCACCAACACCGTCCTCAGCATGGGCAATGACCGCATGTGGCGTGCTGCGACGACGCGGGCGGTCGCGCCGCGCCGTGGCCAGCGGATCCTGGACCTGGCCGCGGGAACGGGTGCGAGCTCCGTCTCGCTGGCCAAGAGCGGCGCACAGGTGGTCGCAGCCGACTTCTCCCCGGGCATGATCGCGGAGGGGCGACGGCGCCACGGTGGGATGGCGAACCTGACCTTCGTGGAGGCGGATGCCACGGCGCTGCCGTTCGAGGACGACGAGTTCGACGCCGTCACCATGTCGTTCGGCCTTCGCAACGTGAACGAGCCTCAGAAGGCGCTCCGCGAGCTGCTGCGGGTGACCAAGCCGGGCGGGCGGCTGGTGGTGTGCGAGTTCTCGCATCCGCCGTCGCGCTCGTTCAACGGGCTCTACCGGTTCTACAACGACCGCATCCTGCCGGTCGTAGCCAAGACCGTCAGCTCCAATGCCGATGCCTACGACTACCTGAACGAGTCGATCCGGGAGTGGCCCGATCAGCGCACCCTTTCGGCGTGGATCCGTCAGGCGGGATGGACGGACGTCGCCTTCCGCAACCTGTCGCTGGGAATCGTCGCTCTGCACCGCGCGACCAAGCCGCGTGCCCGGTGACCGACCCGTGCGCGGCAGGGGCGACCCGCCCGGACCCCGGTAGGCTGGGACGGTGACTCCCTCAGCGTCGGGCTCGCGGGTCGCGGGCAAGCTGGGCCTCACCGACCGCACATTCGCGGGCCCCCGGTCCCGCAAGCTCGCATCAGCCGTGAAATCCGGTCTGGTCCGGGTGGATCGGGCTCTGGAGCGCGAGTTGCGCGTCACCGACCGGCTCGCCGACGCCGCGAGCCGGTATCTGTACGACGCCGGTGGCAAGCGCGTGCGTCCGATGCTCACCCTGATCACGGCGCAGCTGGGCGAAGGCACGAACGACGACGTCATCGACGGCGCGACGGCGCTCGAGATGACCCACCTCGGCACCCTGTACCACGACGACGTGATGGATGCCGCCGACAAACGCCGCGGTGTGCCGAGCGCCCACGCGGTGTGGGGCAACAGCGTCGCCATCCTGACCGGCGACCTGCTGTTCTCCCGCGCCAGCCAGATCATGGCGCGGCAGGGCGATCGGGCGATCCGCCTCCAGGCCGACACGTTCGAGCGGCTGGTCCTCGGCCAGATGCACGAGACAGTCGGACCGCAGGACGGCGAGGATCGCGTCGCGTTCTACCTCAAGGTGCTCTCCGACAAGACCGGATCGCTCATCGCCGCGGCGGCTCAGTCGGGTCTCATCTTCGCGAAGGGGCCGACCGAGTTCGAGCAGCCCCTGGTCGCGTTCGGCGAGAAGGTCGGCGTCGCCTTCCAGCTCCTGGATGACGTCATCGACCTGTCCGACGACCCCGACGAGACCGGCAAGGTTCCGGGCACCGATCTGCGCGCCGGTGTGCCCACGATGCCCTACCTCGTGCTGGGGCAGCGGACAGATGCCGCGTCCGTGGCCCTGCGCGCCCGCATCGACGAGGGCGTCGAGCGCATCGGGGCAGGCGAGGACCCCTCGATCCTGGACGCCGAGCTCGCGGAGCTCCGGGAGCACGAGGCGACCAACTCCACTCTCGAACTGGCGCACACCTGGTCCAACGAGGCCGTCGCGGCGCTCGAGCCCCTTCCCGATGGCGCGGTGCGCGAGGCGTTGACGCGCTTCGCACAGGCCGTCGCGGATCGATCCAGCTGACAAACGTCGCCCGGCCTGGCGCCGCGCGATGCGCGGCCAGCCCCGGGGGCGAGGAAAGGACCACATGACCAAGCTCAGGCTGGCCATCGTCGGAGCAGGCCCCGCGGGCATCTACGCGGCCGACATCCTGCTGAAGGCCGAGCGCAAGTTCGACGTCTCGATCGATCTTTTCGAGCAGCTGCCGGCCCCCTACGGTCTGGTCCGCTACGGCGTCGCCCCCGACCACCCTCGTATCAAGGGGATCGTCACCGCGCTGCGCGAGGTGCTCGACCGTGGCGACATCCGTCTGTTCGGCAATGTCCGTTTCGGCCAGGACATCACGCTCGAAGACCTCAAGCACCACTACAACGCGGTCATCTTCGCAACCGGCGCCATCCGCGACGCCGGCCTCGACATCCCCGGAATCGACGCGATCGGCTCGTACGGCGCCGCCGACTTCGTGAGCTGGTACGACGGCCACCCCGACGTGCCACGCGAATGGCCGTTGGATGCGGCATCCGTCGCCGTCATCGGCAACGGCAACGTCGCGCTGGACGTCTCACGCATGCTGGCCAAGCACGCCGACGACCTGTTGCCCACCGAGGTGCCTGACAACGTGTACGCAGGCCTTCGCTCGAGTGCGGTCACCGACGTGCACGTCTTCGGACGCCGCGGCCCGGCGCAGGTGAAGTTCACTCCGCTCGAGCTGCGCGAGCTCGGCGAGCTGCGCGATGTCGACATGGTCGTCTACGACGAGGACTTCGACTACGACGAGGCGTCGCGCGCGGCGATCACGAGCAACAAGCAGGTCATGGTGATCGACCGCGTGCTGCAGGCGTGGCGCAAACGGCCGTCGGCCAACAACGCGGGCGGCGAGGCATCCCGTCGCCTGCATCTGCACTTCTACGCCAAGCCGCTCGCCGTGATCACGGACGACAACGGCCGCGTGGCGGCGTTCCGGTGGGAGCGCACCCGCCCGGATGGCGAGGGCGGCGTGGTCGGCACGGGCGAGATCCGCGAGGTGCCGGTCCAGGCGTTCTACCGTGCGGTCGGCTACTTCGGCTCGCCCCTTCCCGGTATTCCGTTCGACAAGCGCCACGGCATCATCCCGAACCGCGAGGGTCAGGCGCTGCGCAGGGACTCCAACGACCGCGTCCCGGGCGTGTACGCGACCGGTTGGATCAAGCGCGGACCCGTCGGGCTCATCGGACACACGAAGTCCGACGCGATGGAGACGGTCCGCCACATCATCAACGACCAGGGGTCGTGGTGGCAGCCGGTGGATCCGTCGGAGGACGCGATCCCTCGCCTGCTGGCGGAGCGGGGCGTGCGGTGGACCGACCTCGAGGGCTGGCACCGGCTCGACGGGCACGAAGTGGGGCTCGGCGCTCCGCACGGTCGCGCCCGCATCAAGGTCGTGCCGCGCCCGGACATGGTCGACATCTCGCGCGGAGAGTGAGAGCCCGTACCCGCTCAGCCGGATGAGCTGCGCGGGCCGATGACGACCCGCGAGACCTCGTCGATCCGCGGATGCCGCTCATCGCCGTTCTCGACGACGCCCTTATGCCATGTCAGCTCGAGCCCTCCCGGAGTGTCTCGCAGCACCGAGAGGTTGTTGTCGAACCACGGCCCCTTGACGGTGGTCCAGTCGAACGGCGGATTCGGGACCTTCGCCGAACGGGCCACCGCGGCACCGACCGGGCGGGCGAGACCGTACGACATCACCACCGAGAACCACCGCATGGCAATGGGCAGCGGGTTGCGCACCGGCGAGCACACCGCCTGCACGATCCGCCCGCCGCGGGAGCGATCGACCTCGGCGATGTAGGAGAAATGCACGTCGCCGGAGAGGACGACGAGCGAGTCCGGCGCGGTCCCGCGGCCGCCATCCGCGATCTCGGTGAGGATGCGGGCGAGCGACTGGAAGCTGTTCTGCCAGGCCGCCCAGTGCTCGAGATCGAGCATCTGACGCAGGCGCTCGCCGATCCGCGCGGCCACGCGACCCCAGGCGCCCTGCGAGATCGCCTCGTCCCAGGACTCGACGTGGTGCAGTCCGATGGGCAGCAGGAAGGGAAGCGAGGTCACCACGAGCAGGTGTCGGAGGTCCCCCTGCAGTTGCTGGTCCAACCACTCCCACTCGGTGGAGTCGACGAGGGCACGGGCGGTCGGCGTGAGGTCGCGAGCAGCCCGGGAGTCCACGACGACCAGACGGATGTCGCCGAAGTCGCGGCGGTAGCTGAACCGGTAGGTGCGCGGCTCCCGGTCGACCCGGCCGGCGAAAGCGTCGAGGGCGTCGCTGAGATCGGGCTCATCGGAACCGGTGTGCGCAGCGATCCGCTGCCAGATCTCGTCCTCCGCGCGCTCGGCGGGGGAGAGGTTCCCGAGATGCTGGTACACCCAATACGACGCCAGCCCGGCGACGATCCGCCCGCGCCACCACGACGTGGCCTCCATCTGCTTCTTCCAGTCCAATGAGGCGTTCCAGTCGTCGCGCACGTCATGGTCGTCGAAGATCATGGCGCTCGGAACGGTCGACAGCAGCCAGCGGTTGGCATCGTCCGACCAGGCGAGCCGGTACAGGTGCGCGTACTCCTCGTAGTCCTTCAACTCCTTGCCGGGCGGCTCGCTGATGTCGCGTCTGCTGCGGATGAAATCCTGCATCGGCTTGGTGGTCACGTCGGCGTACACCTGGTCGCCCAGCAGCATGATGAGGTCCGGTCGCAGGGCGGCGTCCTCACTCAGCGCGAGCGCGAACGTGCGCATGGCGTCGACGCCGTGGCTGCGGTTGCCGGCGGCGTCGTGGTTGACGCTCGTCCGGCAGGATCCCCACGCCATCCGGAGACGTTCGCGAGGGTTGCGGGTGGCGATGACGGGCGCCGGCAGGGATGAGTCCGCCTCCGGCCACACCGTGCCGCCGTTCACGCGGACTTCGTACGGCAGTACCGAACCGGGGGCGAGGTCGTCGATCTCGACGAGCGCGTAATGATGCCCGTGCACCGCGAAGGTGCGCGACCGCCATTCGCGGTCGCCGGCGTGGACGCTCACCTCCGCATCCGCGGCTGTCTCGACCCAGATGGCCGCGCACGTCTCGTCGGTGTAGCGCAGCATCGGCCCGAGGACGAGCGGAACGGATGCCATGCGTCCATGTCTATCCCTCTGCGCCCGGCCGTGCCACGGCTTGACGCGGCTCTTTTCAGTCGTCCGCAGTCGTCGCGGCCTTGTCCTCCGTCGCTCCTCCTTCGCCGACGTCGCGCTTGGTGTCGGCCGGGTCGCGCTGCGCGCGGCTCATCAGCACGAGCGGCACGGCCACCGCTGAGATCACGCCGCTCCACAGCAGCGACGCCCCGTAGCCTCCGATGTCGGCCACGCGCCCGAGCACCGGCTGGAAAGCCACCCCGCCCGCCGAGCCCATCAGCGAGTCGAACGAGAGCACGGTGGCGCGCTGCTTGGACGGGATCATGTCGTTGAGATAGGCCCGGTGGACGGGATCGTCGATGGCCGACGCGATGCCCCACAGCGCGACGAGCACGACCGCCACCCAGAAGTTCTGAACGAACCCGAGGGCGATGAGCACCAGCGCGCTGGCCGCAGCGGCGAGCAGGATCGACGAGGTGCGACGGTGGAACCGCTTGCGCACCCAGGGCGCGATCCATCCGCCGACGATCGCCGCACCGGAGACCAGGGCGGCGGCGAGGCCGGCGACGGTATAGGCCTCCTCGTCGCCCCACAGCTCCAGCAGGTAGGGCTGCAGGGCGTAGAACACGTAGATCCCGACGCCGGCGGTGAACGGGCTCGCGAGCATCAGCCACCGCACGGGAGGATTGCCGAGGCCGTAGCGGACCGACGCGCGGAACACGGTCCGCGTCGCCTGCAGCGGGTTCTCGCTGCGATCGGGCTTGAAGCCGAGATCGTGCATGAGAAGGGCTGCCACGACCAGCATCAGCGCGAGGATGGCTCCGCGCACCAGGAACGGCACCCCGAGGTTCGTGGCCTGGGCGATCACACCTCCGAGCACCGAGCCGGAGAGCATCGCGATGCCGCCCACGATCTGCGC
>NZ_DASUNI010000111.1:0-2400 GCF_036277215.1 Microbacterium sp.
AGACCTAGAACGCCAGAGCGGCCGAACGGTTGGGATCTACGAGCAGGCGATGTCAGGAACCGTACCCCGGCCCGCCCGCTTGACAGAGGGGCGTATGCTCAGGGTGTCAACGCCACTCCGGCTCGAAAGAGTGGCGCCGCACCGAGGGTCTAGTCTCTGCCGGCGCCGTGGCACGGGAGCAAGCCCCAGCAAGATCACCGCACCGTCCCGGCCGCGTCCGGGTCCACCCTCTCACCCGAGCAGACGGCCACCGTCCGGCGGCTGTTGTGCGAGGCTGCTGACGAGGACCTCGCGAAGCCCGCCGAGAGCCTCTCCGAGCAGGCCAACGACGCCGCGCAGACGTTCAGAGAGGGGTCCCCGATCGGCGACGACGCCTCCACGACCGCGCACGCGGTCATTGGCCCCACGATCGCGCTGCTGGATCAGATCGGGTGGAGCGTCCGCTCTGATGGCGAGCTGGCGCTCGCGTATGAGCGGCGGTTCCGGGGACGGGACGACGAGTCGTGATCGCGGCCATGACCAAGTTCAGGGAGTACGCGTACCTCCGGCTCGACCCGTGCGCGTACTGCGGCGGGCCCGGGGGCACCATCGACCACATCGTTCCGCGTGTGGCGGGCGGCGCGCCTACGGCCTGGAACCTGACCGGCGCATGTGCCGCTTGCGGCGAACTCAAGGGCCGATGGCCGCTCTTGGCGTTTCTGCTGTTGCGCCTACTGTGTCGTCCGTAGACTCGCGCCAAATGAGCCTTCGCTACGAAGCGGGCGACAAGCGCAGACCCTACGTCGAGTGCGACGCCTCCGGATGCGCCAATCGCCTCAGGATCGATGCGCGAAGCTTTGCGCTGGGCGCCAGCCTCACGCCGCTGGCGAGCACCGGCTGGGCGACTGTCGACCCGGAGGGCGACCGGCAGGACTTCTGCGCTGACCATGCTGGCCAGGCAAAGCCGGAGGCGCGATAGCCGGTGCAGTTCTGGGCACTCGCATACAAACCCTCCGGCGGCTGTCACCGATCCTTTCCGCTTACCGGGTTGCCTTTACGACGTCGAGGATCACATCGATCACCAGCTCTGGATCGTCTTCCTCTACGGCGTGACTTGTATGCACGACAATCTGCTCCGCGCGCGGGCTGAGGACAAGCCAGCCCTTTTGGTTCTCGACGTTGCGCCGCATTCCTCTCCGCTCCGACGGAAACTCCGCCTCGCTGATCGCCACGTCCGAGTATTTGACGGAGACGATCGTCACGGGCATGTCGCCGATCCGTTTGCGGGCTGCCCAAGCGTCTTTCTCAACTTGCAGATAGTCCCGATGTTCGACGTTCGCCGGATTGTTCGGGTCCGTCGCCTCAACGATTTCGCTCGGAGGATCCCGAAAAGGAGCGCCGGTATCGATGAAGACCATGCCAGCGACCTGTCGCGGATGGGCAGCGGCATAGCCGGCCGTAATGAAGCCACCCCCAGAGGTCCCGACCAGGACGTAGGGGCCTGGGATTCGGGCGGTTCGAAGCAGCCGCTCCAGGTCGCCGACCAGCTCCGACAGACCGCGCGGACCCGGATCGGGATCGCTTCGCCCGAGGTTGGCACGGTCATAGACGCACACCCGCGTGACTTCGGCGATGCTCGGTTCAGCGAGCGAGTAGGAATCGCTGGTGTCCTCGTCGCCTCCCTCCATGATCACGGTCGGTGACCCGGTTCCGGTGCACCTCACATACAGGCTTCGGTTGCCATCGATCTTGATGACGCCGTCGGGATTCTCGTCCCCGGCGGAGGTTGCCCCCGGACTCGGCGTGGTGTTCGCGGCACTCGAGGTCGCAGCGTCGCCGCCGTCTCCGCAGCCAACGAGCGCAATCAGCAGTCCGGCCAGGATGAATGCGATGACGCGGGAGCGCATGCGAGGGCCCCATCTCAGAACGTGGCCAGCCTACGCCCGCCGACTGACTGCCGCAAACGGCTGCGTACCAATGGCTTTATGACCAGCGCCCGTATCCGTCCGCGCAGCTCCTTTCGCTGCTCCTATGTCAAGAGATTGAGGGTGTGGGCGTCTGGTCCGGGATGGGCGCGGGTGTCTGGAGCAAGTGCCAGATGCGTCGGGTGAGGTGGCGCTTGAGGCAGCGGATCGCGTCTTTGGTGTTCTTGCCTTCGGCGCGCTTGCGTGCGATGTAGTCCTGGGTCTCGCGGTCGCAGCGCAGTCGGGTGACGGCGATCCGGTGGATCGTGGCGTTGATCTGGCGGTTGCCGCCGCGGTCGAGTCGGTGGCGGTTGGTGTTGCCCGAGCTGACCGGGATCGGGGCGACGCCGGCGGCCCGGGCGAGCTTGGCGTCGGTCGCGAATCGCTGGGCGCCGGCGATCTCGCCGACGAGCTTGGCGGCGGTCAGCGGGCCGAACCCGGGCTCGGAAAGCAGGTG
>NZ_DASUNI010000112.1:0-4465 GCF_036277215.1 Microbacterium sp.
TCAGAGATGGACACGAGTGAATCCTCGCCGCAACCTGGCTTGGATCGGCTCCGGACACGCAACTCCGCGGTGAGTTGTTGAACATTCGTGTGCTTCGAGGGCTGCTCCTGAACAGCTCCGGGCCTAGCTGTACCTCTCGCCCCCAAGCCGGTCGCTCAGCGTTCGTTGTTCTCGACGGCCCAGAGCTCAGGTCTCGAGAGTGTGCGGCTTGGTCACGTGCGATCCGGCCGGGAGGCTGTCATCGGCCAATGCGTACTCCTCGCGTGATGTCGCCGGTCTGTTGACCGGCTCGGACGTTCGACACGGTGGTTGCGAGAGTCGGTGCCTCATGGATCGTTGTCGTGGCGATCGCCCTCATCCCGGCAACGATCGTCATCACTCTGGCATTTGCCTTCCTGCTGTTCCTCGGGCTCAGGGAGGCTCTGCTCCTTCGCGCGGGGGTCCGCGGCCAGTGACTCGGGATGCCGTCAGGCGGCGGGCGCGGTAGCCGCAGTCAGCACGATGAGCGGACTGTGCGCGATCATGTCGTCGACATCGTCTCTGCGCCATCGGCGTGCGGCGGCCTCGATGAGGGGCCGTGCTTCGAGGGGATCGGTGACTACCCGCGCCGTGGCAGGCACGTCGGCCTCGATGCCCTTTTTCAGATGCACGACGACGTTGGGGTCGGCGGTGATGTTGTGTATCCAGTCGCGTGTGCGGTCTCGACGCGGCATCCCGGTGATGAACAGCACGCCATCCTCATCGTGCAGGAAGATCTCAATGCGGCGCGGTAGCCCGCTACGGCGACCGGTCGTCGTCAAGTCGATGAGCTGACTTCGGTGCAGGGCCGTGCCGACGTCGTTGTTCACACCTGTTGAAGCAATCTCGCTGCTGCAGACATTCCACGCGATCGGTGAAACTTCTCCTGCGCGACGCTGATGGCCAAAGCCCCCGGCAGCAAAGCCAAGACTGTCGCCAGCGGGTCGTTGAGCGCTCGATCACCGCGCTTATGCCGGTCATATACGCGTCGGTCACGCGATCGTTGACAGTGGTCCCGCCAGGGTTCCTACGTTTGCGACCCGTCTCTGCCCGGACGCTGCTCTCACCGATCTGGTCCCACACCCCCGCGCTTTCCGCAAGCGCGCGGCCGCCATGCGACGGCGCTCGGGGTAAACGACACCGTTCGTCGTATCGCGCGCTTGGTGAGAGACGGGACACTCACGAGGGTGGCAAGATCAGCCCATGAGCGCCGCGTCCTCTTCCGCGTCCCTGCTGCTCGGCCTCCACGAGAGGTCGGGCTTCGTCATCCCTAATGCCTGGGATGCCGGCTCAGCCCGCATCCTCGAACAAGTGGGCTTCCGAGCGATCGCTACGACGAGCGCCGGGATCGCGTGGTCACTGGGCGTACCGGACGGCGGAGATCTGGACCGCGACACCATGCTCGAGCACATCGCCCGAATTGCCGGGGCCGTGCGCGTGCCCGTCAGCGCCGATCTGGAAGCGGGATACGGCGACACCGCCGAACAGGTGGGCGCGACGGTGTCGCGGGCCCTCGAACTCGGCGTGGCGGGCGCCAACATCGAGGACGCCGTGCACGGAGCGTTGCTCGGTGTCGACGAGGCGGTCGATCGGGTCGCGGCCGCTCGCGCAGCTGCCCCCGCGGGCAGCTTCGTGCTCAACGCCCGCACCGACGCCTACTTCGCGGGGAGCGCGGGTGACCCTTTCCGCGAGACCGTCGATCGCGCGCTGCGCTACCTTGACGCAGGCGCCGACTGCATCTTCGTGCCGGGCGTCGTCGAAGCCGCGGAGATCCGTCGTCTCGCCCAGTCGATCCCCGGACCACTCAATATTGTGGCCGGGCTCGCCAACACAATCGACGCACACACGCTCTTCTCCTTAGGAGTCAGGCGAGTCAGCCTCGGCGGCGGCCTCGCGCGTGCGGCGTTCGGACTGCTGGAACGCGCGGGTCGCGAGCTTCTCGACGAGGGCACGCTCGACTTCCTCGACGACGCGATTTCGTACGCCGATCTCCAGAGACGATTCGCGGGGTGACGTGATCGGGGCTCAGGCGAATCCCTCTGGAGGGCGCCCGAGTCGCGCGACTGCAACTCAAGGCCCCGCCGACGCGTGAGCGGTGGTGGGGTGCCCGCAGCTCGGGCTATCAAACGTCCGCAAGCCGGTCCTCGTGCGGTCGCTGTCTGGTGTGAGTGAGCGGCCGCATTACGATCGGGCCATGACGGATGGTGAGCGGGTGAAGATCGCGTGGCCGGACGGGTGGCAACCTGAGGCGTGTGCGGCGCTCGAGCCGTACTTTGGTGCTGACACTCGCGTCGACATCCTGTGCGGCAACGATCGCGGCGGACCGCTCGCCGTATTCGGTTCGCTTCAGGGCTACACGTACCTCGAAGGTGACGGCCGCCCCATGATGCTCTGGGATCGGTCCGGGCGTCCGGACGTCTACCCGGGCCCGTTGTATCCTGGCCCGGTGCTGCGGATCAAGGAGCTGCGACCGCGACGTCGCGCACTGCCCGTGTACATGCACCCGGAGTGGTCGGCGGATGACTGACGAGTACCTTGCCTTCCTGGTTCGCACACGCGAGGCAATCGGAGCATGGGCGGAGTACGTCGATCAGCGCAACGGATACTCCGGGTCTGACACCCGTCTGGTCGAGGTCTTGCGCGAACTCGACGTGCTGATCGAGATTGAGTCTTCGCCGACAGCGTAGCAACGGGCGACTGGGAACTGGCGCCTGGCCGGTCCCTACCCGGGCGCTTATGGCGCGATCGATGACGATCGTCCGGCAGAGCGCACGACAAGCGTTCCCCGCACCTGCACTGCTGTCGCCGTTCTGGTGACCGTACCGGGGAGACGACCGGCGGGGTGCACTGATTCCGAGGCACTCCCAGCCGGCGGCTCCGGTCAAACGCCACGCCCAGAGGCGCCGTTCCGGCCAGCGCGGGACGGAGTCGGGGTCGGTCACGCCTCCCCGCGCCGGCGCCTCAGCACCAAGGCGACGGCCAGGCCCGCCACCAGCGTCACGGCCAGTCGAATCCAGTCGTGTGATGGGTCGATCAAGGCGGGCGTTGCGTTGAACGACGCATGCAGCAGCCCGACGGTGAGGAGGCTTCCGCCCGTCCACCCGTCAACGCCGGCGATGAGCAGGCGCAGACCAACGCCGGCTATGAGGAGAGAGGCGATGTTGACGAGCACGTTTCCGCCGGCGAACGCCAGCGGCAGGTGGATCGCGGCGAACAGCAGGGCGGTGAGCAGGCTGCCTCCGATGGTTCCCCACCGCACCATGGCCCGGCGCTGGAAGTAGCCGGTCCAACCGGTCTCTTCCCAGATGTTGATGATGAGCCAGCTGCTCAACAGCTGGACCGCGAACCCGCTCAGCACGGCCAGCGTGAGCGGTTGCGCGGCGCCGAGTGCCGCCGAGAAACTCCAAACCACCGCTGGCAGGCCGAGGCCAGCGACCGGCAGCCACCACCAGTGCACGGGCAGCCGTACGGCGTCGCGAAGCAGGCGTCGCACCGCGACTCCTCCGCCCTCGCGCCAGGTGAGGAGAATCGCCGGCAGCAGCAGGCCGAGGAAGTTCACGGCCAGCAGGAACACCTCCATCGGGAGATTGAGCGCGACCGCTGCTCCCAGCAGGACCCATCCTGAGAGGACGGCGACGCTGGCGTAGACGAGGAGGTTGCGCGCAGGTGCGGCGCTGTCGCTGCGCCGTGCGATGCGGTGCGGATGCTGCGGAACGGGTGTAGTCATGATTGCTCCTTTCGGTTCTCCAGACGGGTGCCCGCCCGTTATGGGAAGAACACTAAGACCTCAACTCGAGTTGAGGTCAAGAACAATCTCAGGCTGTTTCGGCGGCTTCTCTCTCGATCCACCGGCGGGGGCCGGGGCCGGACTGGGACAGCCGATCGCCGGGGTTTTGCAGAGCGCACGTCGTGAGGCTGAGGCAGCCGCAGCCGATGCAGTCGTTGAGGTCGTTGCGCAGGTGCTGGAGGTCGGCGATGCGAGCGTCGAGGTCGTCCTTCCACCGCGCTGAGAGCCGAGCCCAGTCGCGTCGCCTCGGGGTCCTCCCCTCCGGAAGCGAGTTGAGTGCGTTCCGGATCTCGGCCAGCGAGATACCGACACGCTGAGACACACGAACGAACGCGACGCGGCGCAACGTGTCCCTGGAGTACCGACGCTGGTTGCCTGCGCTGCGCTCACTGCGGATTAGGCCCTCCCGCTCATAGAAGTGCAGCGCCGAAACGCTCACCCCACTGCGCGCGGAGACCTCCCCGACGGTCAGCGGCTTCGTCTTATCGATCCAAGGCTCGGCCATTCTCGTTCCTTCCGGCGCCACCACCGTACTCAACGCGTGGCCCGCGCGACACAGGTCAGCCGCGACAAATCTCGGCGTGGATCCGATCCGTCCCGCCCGGGAGAGCTCAAGCTGCTCCGCGACCACGGTGGCGTAACGCGGACATCGACGTTCAC
>NZ_DASUNI010000113.1:0-3493 GCF_036277215.1 Microbacterium sp.
TCGGATGCCGTCCATAGCCTCCCTCCATGGGCTACGCGTACATCCTTCGATGCTCCGATGGGACGCTCTACGTCGGGAGCACCAAAGACCTCCGTCTGCGGCTCGAGCAACACCAGGTTGGCTTGGGGAGCGCGTACACGAGGCGGCGCTTACCTGTCACTTTGATCTGGAGCAACGAGTTCGCGCGCATCGACGAGGCGTTCGCCTGGGAGAAGCGCCTCCAAGGATGGAGTCACGCGAAGCGGGAAGCGTTCATCGGCGGCGGAATCGATGCGGTACGCGGCTGGAGCGCGGGCTCGCGCCGCGCGGAGTCTGGTCGTTGAGCGAGCGAGCGTAGCGAGCGAGACGAAACGCGGCACCTCGACGTGAGGCGTCTCGTCTCGCTTCGCTCCCTCAACGACTGGGGGGCGTTTCGTCTCGCTTTGCTCGCTCAACGACCGGGGACCGGCGCTCATCGAACGGCGGCGCGGGCCTCCGCCAAGGCCTCGTCCGCCCACTGCACCTGTTGAGGCGTGCCCCAGCGCACGGCGGCATCCCGCGACCGCTCGAACGCGGAAACCGCCTCAGCGAACCTGCGCGCGTCGAAGTGCGTCCAGCCCTCGTTGTTGTGGAGGGAGACGTTCCACCGCAGGGTTCGAGGGTCATGCGATCCTTCGAGCACCGCCAGCGCCTCGCGCGTCCACTCCGCCGAGTTCTCGGCATCCGAGATCGCGAGCATGTGCAGCGCGTCGACCTGCAGAAAGACGAGACCAGCGGATGCCGCATCCTCCGCCGCCGCCCGGAACAGGGGACCCGCCGCGGGCGCGTCGCCGGCCGAGTTGCGCAGTCGCCCGCGTTCCAGGGCGAGTCTCGTCCGAACGGCCGGGGCGTCCGGAGAGAGCGCGTCGAGTAATGCGTCGGCCTCCGCGAACCGGTCCTGGAGCCCGAGGGCTCGTGCCACCTGGGTTTCGAGCTCGGCGCGCTCGTGTGCGTCCGTCGCCCGCGCTGCCGCCGCCCGCAGTCGTGCCTCTGAGGCCGCGGCGTCGGAGAAGTCCCACAGCTCGTCGAGCAGAGCCTGCTTCACCGTCATGCTCAGATGGTAGGCCGCCGCCGGAGGGGTTCGGGTTCGCCCGCATCCACCCCATGCCGTACACTTGAGGGTGCAGTTGAAGTCTGCATTCTTTCGCCGTGCCCGCCGTTCGGGCAGGTTCCCTCTCATACAGGTTGCGGTGAAAGACTGTGGGCATCCCGAGGCCGCGGGCCTCTAGGGCGGTAGCTCAATTGGCAGAGCAGCGGTCTCCAAAACCGCAGGTTGCAGGTTCGATTCCTGTCCGCCCTGCGCGTCAGCCGAAGCTGACACACGGAAGGTAATCAGGTGGGTTCGATGGTCCAGGACGAGCCGAAGGGCGAGGTCGTCGCGGCAAGCGGCGTACCCCGCGAGAAGAAGCCCAACGTCTTCGCTCGCATCGCGCTGTTCATCCGTCAGGTGTTCGCAGAGCTCCGCAAGGTCGTCACGCCGACTCGACAGGAACTTGTCAAGTACACGGCTGTCGTTCTCGGTTTCGTCGTCGTCATGATGGCGCTGGTCTACGGCCTCGATCTGCTGTTCGTCTGGGTGACGACGGTCGTCTTCGGCGTTCCCGCCTGACCCACTTGAGTTGCACCGCGGGGCGGATCACAGCATCCGGCGCCCACGAAACGGAAGAGAACGCAATTGTCTGAAAGATATGTAGACGACGCCGATTGGGCGACCGCTGCGGAACAGTCCTCCGAGGACGACGAAGCCCAGGAAGGCAACATCCTCGCCGAGGAGGACCGCGCGAACACGCCCGCCGAGCACCTCGCGGTGCACATCGTGGACGAGGACGAAGACGGCATCGCCGATCTGGATGACATCGACATCGACGACCCGGAGGCGGACGCGATCGTGAATGACGCACTGAACATCGACAGAGCCAACGAGGCTCAGGCTGCGGCGGAGGTGCTCAGCGACTCGCTGGCCGAGGAGGTCGCGGCATACGCGGCGGTGCACGCCGACGACGTGACTCCCTACGATGGTCCCGACATCAACGGGGACGAAGACGAGCCCGTGCTCGACGAAGACTTCGTCGCCGAGGTGGATGCCGCGGCCGCCGTCGTCGACGACGTCGAGGCGTCCGTCAGCCCGGCTGATGCAGCGACCGTCGAGGGTGACCTCGATGTCGCAGACGCCGAAGGCGACGCAGGAATCGCCGACGTCGAGGGCAGCCAGAGCGATGCTGACGACGTGGACGCCGAGGACCCGGAAGAAGACCCCTACGAGGCGTTCCGAGCCGAGCTGCGGACCCTGCCCGGCAAGTGGTACGTCATCCACTCCTACGCCGGCTTCGAGCGCAAGGTGAAGGCCAACATCGAGCAGCGCAAGTCGACGCTCGAGGTCGAGGAGGACATCTACCAGATCGAGGTCCCGATGGAGGATGTCGTCGAGATCAAGAACGGTCAGCGCAAGATGGTCACGCGCGTCCGGATCCCCGGCTACGTGCTCGTGCGCATGGAGCTCAACGAAGACACCTGGTCGGTCGTGCGCCACACGCCCGGCGTCACCGGCTTCGTCGGCAACGCCCACAACCCCACGCCGCTGCGCTTCGAAGAGTCCTTCAACATGCTCAAGAGCCTCGTCGAGGTCAAGGAAGTCGCTCCGGTCAAGGGCGCCGCCGCGAAGGGCGGCCACGCCGTCGCGCGCAGCATCCCGGCCGAGGTGGACTTCGAGGTCGGCGAGACCATCACGATCAAGGAAGGCTCGTTCGCGGGTCTGCCCGGCACGATCAGCGAGATCAAGCCCGAGAGCGGCAAGCTCACGGTCCTCGTCTCGCTCTTCGAGCGCGAGACCCCGGTCGAGCTCAGCTTCGACCAGGTCACCAAGCTGTAGGGGCATCCGGTCCCCGAAAGCGCCTCGTCTCCGACGGGGCGCTTTTCGTCGTTCCGTCGAGCCCCGCTCGTCTGCGTCTCGGTGCACGATGACGGATGCTGCAGACCCGTGGCGTCCGTCATCTGGCACATCTCCGCACTTCTGCACAGTCGCGCTTCCTCCCCAGCGGTCCGGCTCACGCGGGCGATCCCCCATCAGCGAGCGGACTCGCGTGGCGAGTCTCACGACACGGGAGTCTGCAGGGATGGGAAACCTGAGGGATGCCGTCGCCGCGACGGGCAGCGTCGTGCGCGTCTCCGCGCTGCGGGCCGCCGGTGTGCCGCGTCGCGCGATCGAGCAGGCGGTCTCGGCGCAGGTGCTCATCCGTCCGCGCAACGGCTGGGTGGCGGTGGCGGACGCCGACCCGCTGCTCGTGGCGGCTTGGGAATCGGCCCTGCGGCAGGGGCTCGTGACGCGAGAATCGCGCCGGCGCATGCCGCTGGCGCCGCTCGCGCGATCGCTTCTCGAGGAGTGCTCCCTCTCCTCGGATTCCGGGCTCGAGACGTTCATCCCTCTGCGCCTCCGGTTCCTTCGGCTGCCCATCCGTCAGCAGGTCTGGCTCGCGGG
>NZ_DASUNI010000114.1:0-6069 GCF_036277215.1 Microbacterium sp.
CGCTGCTGGATCCGTACGGCCTCGGGCTGACCCTGCTGCGGGATGCCGGGGGCGCACCGGTCGAGATCGCCCTGGATCTGCCGGGCGATCGCCGACTGTTCGCGCGCGTGTGGGTGGCCGATATCGGGCGCGTCCCGCTGCTGCTCCTCGACTCGGAGACACCCTCGAACTCCGAGGAGATGCGACGGGTCACCGACCGGCTGTACGGAGGCGGCGGCGAGCACCGCCTGCTGCAGGAGCTGCTGCTCGGCGTCGGCGGCGTGCGGGCCGTGCGCGCGTTCTGCGGCGTCACGGGTCGGGCCAAGCCGGACGTCTACCACACGAACGAGGGTCACGCCGGGTTCCAGGGGCTCGAGCGGATGTCGGAGCTCATCACCCAGGACGGCCTGAGCTTCGATGTGGCGCTCGCGCAGGTGCGCGCCTCCACGGTATTCACCACGCACACGCCCGTTCCGGCGGGCATCGACCGGTTCCCCCGTGCGCTCATCGCCGACTTCCTCGCGAGCGGTCTCTTCGCCGGGCTCGACTCGACGCGTGCCCTCGCGCTCGGACTGGAGGATTACGACGGCGGCGATCAGAACGTCTTCAACATGGCCGTTCTCGGCCTGCACCTCGGTCAGCACGCCAACGGCGTTTCCGTCCTGCACGGCGAGGTCAGCCGCGGCATGTTCGGCGCACTGTGGCCCGGGGTCGACACGGACGAGGTGCCGATCACGTCGATCACGAACGGCGTGCACGCGCCGACGTGGGTGCATCCTGCGATCAAGGCGCTCAGCGAGCGGGCCTTCGGCGATGCGCACAGCGCCCGACATGACTGGACCGATCGCGCCGTGATCAGCGACGGCGAGCTGTGGGGCGTCCGAGAGCAGATGAAGAGCGAGCTGGTGGCCGAGGCGCGGCGGCGGGTCGCGGCATCCGCTCGTTCGAACGGCAGCGGCGTGGTGCCGGCCTGGATCGACGACATGCTCGATCCCGAAGTGCTCACGATCGGCTTCGCGCGCCGCGTTCCGACGTACAAGCGCCTCACGCTGATGCTGCGCGACCCGGAGCGTCTCACGAGACTGCTCACCGATCCCGACCGGCCGGTGCAGATCGTGATCGGCGGCAAGTCCCATCCAGCCGACGACTCGGGCAAGATCCTCATCCAGCAGCTCGTGCGCTTCAGTCGCGATCCCAGGGTGCGCGGGCGGATCGTCTTCCTGCCCGATTACGAGATCACACTCGCCAAGTCCCTCTACCCGGGATGCGACGTGTGGCTCAACAACCCGCTCCGCCCGCTGGAGGCCTGCGGCACATCCGGCATGAAGGCGGCCCTGAACGGCGCCTTGAACCTGTCGATCCTCGACGGGTGGTGGGATGAGTGGTTCGACGGCGAGAACGGCTGGGCGATCCCCACGGCCGACACCGCCTCGAGCGACGAAGAGCGCGACGATGCCGAAGCATCCGCGCTGTACGACCTCATCGAGCACCAGCTCGTCCCCAAGTTCTACGACCGTGAGGGTGGCATCCCTCTGGCGTGGCTCGGGATGGTGCGCCACACGATGACGGAGCTCGGCAAGAAGGCGACGAGCGACCGGATGGTGCAGGACTACGTCACACGCCTCTACGTCCCGGCCGCGGAGCACGACGCCGCCCTGCGCGCCGATGGGTTCGCGGGTGCGAAGGAGCTGGCGGCATTCGTGACCAGGGTGCGCGATTCATGGCGCGATGTGCGCGTCGACACGGTCGACAGCTCCGGCATCCCGGCGCAGGCGCAGTCGGGCGATTCGCTGCAGGTGACGGCGGGCGTTCTGCTGGACGGTCTCTCGATCGACGACGTCGCGGTGGAGCTGGTGTACGGGCGCACCGACGAGGACGACGCCCTGGTGCGGGAGCACTCGGTCTACCGGCTCACCCCGAACGGCGACGCCGTCGAGGGCGTGACGCAATTCACGGGCACCCTGCCCCTCAGCGTGACCGGCAGCTTCGGGTACACGGTGCGCGTGGTGCCGACGCATCCGCAGCTGGTCTCGCCGGTCGAGCTGGGCCTCGTCACCTACGCGTCGTGAGTCCCGGGACGTCGGGCGACCGCGGAACGCGAGACCGAACGCCGCGGCTTAGGGTTGCAGCGTGAAGCCGTTCGTCCTCCTCTCGACACGGGCCGACGACGGGCCCGCGGACGAGGAGTACTCGCTGTTCCTGCGGTATGCCGGACTCTTCGCCGCTCAGCTCGTGCGGGTGCGCCTCGAAGCCGCGCCGATGCCGCAGCTCGACCTCGACGAGTACTCCGGGATCTTCGTCGGCGGCGGACCGTTCAACGCCTCCGACCCGCCCGCGAAGAAGTCCGCGGTGCAGCAGCGGGTCGAGGCCGAAGTGGCTCAGCTTCTCGATGAGGTGGTCGCTCGCGACTTCCCGTTCTTGGGCGCCTGCTACGGAGTCGGCACCGTCGGCGCCTACCTCGGCGCCACGATCGATCGCGAGCACTCCGAGCCGATCAGCGTCGTGCCGGTGACCCTCACCGAAGCCGGCGCCGCCGACCCGCTCCTGAACGGGATGCCGATGACCTTCGACGCGTTCGTCGGTCACAAGGAGGCGATCTCGCTGCTCCCCTCCACGGCTGTGCTGCTGGCGAGCTCGCCGGGGTGCCCCGTGCAGATGTTCCGCGTGGGCACCAATGTCTACGCCACGCAGTTCCACCCGGAGCTGGACGTCGATGGGATCACGTCGCGGATCCACGCGTACGCCGATCACGGCTACTTCGCTGCGGACGAGCTGGAGCTCACGCTCGCAGCGGTGCGCCGTGCCGCCGTGTCGCACCCGAGCCTGATCCTGCGCACGTTCGTCCAGCGCTATGCGCGCTGACCGTGGCCCTTTCAGGCTGACCGCCCAGCTGCGGGTCAGAACGACGGCGGTGTGTGCCAGATCCGCTCGATGTAGTCGCGCATCGACCGATCCGACGAGAAGAAGCCGCATCGGGCGACGTTGAGGATCGCAGACCGAGTCCAGGCGTCCTGGTCGGCGTACGCGGCATCGACCTTCGCCTGCGCCTCGATGTACGAGGCGTAGTCGGCGAGCACCATGAACCGGTCGTCGTAGAGCAGGTTCGACACGATCGGCTCGAAGGCCGAACGGTCTCCGTCCGAGAAAGCCCCCGACGCGATGAGGTCCAGGGCGCGGCGCAGATCGTCGTCGGCCTGATAGAAATCGCTGGGCTTGTAGCCCTCCGCCCACAGCGCCTCGACGTCGGGCTCGCTCATGCCGAACAGGAAGAAGTTGTCGTCGCCGACAAGCTCGCGGATCTCCACGTTGGCGCCGTCGTCGGTGCCGATCGTCAACGCGCCGTTGAGCGCGAACTTCATGTTGCCGGTGCCGGACGCCTCTTTGCCGGCGAGCGAGATCTGCTCCGACAGATCGGCCGCCGGGATCACCCGCTCCGCGAGGGTGACGTTGTAGTTCGGCGGGAACAGCACCTTCAGCCGTCCCTCCACGCGCGGGTCCGCGTTCACCACCGATCCGACGGCGTTGATCAGATGGATGATGTGCTTCGCCATCGCGTAGCCCGGAGCGGCCTTCGCGCCGAAGATGAACGTCCGCGCCTGGACATCGGATGCCGCCACCTGGCCCGACACGATCCGCTCGTACGCAGTCACGATGTGAAGGACGTTCAGCATCTGCCGCTTGTACTCGTGGAGGCGCTTGACCATCACGTCGAGCATGTGCCCGTCGCTGATCTCGAAGCCGTCGCGCTCTCGCAGCACCTCGCTCAGCCGTCGTTTGTTCACGGCCTTGACCTCGGCGAAGCGAGCCCGGAACTCCGGGTCTTCCGCATGGGTCTCCAGCTCCCGCAGCCGCTCCAGGTCGGTCACCCATCCCGATCCGAGCGCCTCGGTGATCAGGGCCGAGAGCGCCGGGTTCGCCAGCCGAAGGAAGCGCCGTGGCGTGACACCGTTCGTGACGTTCGTGAACTTGCCGGGGAAGAACTCGTTGAAGTCGGGCAGCACCTTGTCGCGGAGCAGCTGCGAGTGCAGCTCGGCGACTCCGTTGACCTTCGCACCGGCGACGGTCGCGAGGTAGGCCATGCGAACCGACCGCACCGGGTACTCGCCGATGATCGACATGTCGCGGATGCGCAGCTCATCGTCCCCGAAGCGCTCGCGGACCTCATCGAGGAAGTCGTCGTTGATGCGGTAGATGATCTCGAGGTGGCGCGGAAGGAGCTGACCGAGGAGCTCGACCGACCAGACCTCCAGAGCCTCGGGCAGCAGCGTGTGGCACGTGTAGGCGAAGCACTGCTGGGTGATCGCCCACGCGGCATCCCACTCCATGCCCTTCTCGTCCACCAGCACGCGCATCAGCTCCGGAACCGCGATGACGGGGTGGGTGTCGTTGAGCTGGAAGATCACCCGCTCCGCGAGCTTCGTCAGATCGAAGTCCTCGGGCAGGGTGACCTCGAGGAAGTCCTTGATGGATGCCGCGACGAAGAAGTACTGCTGCTGCAGGCGCAGCTCTTTGCCCTGCGGCGTCGAGTCCTCGGGGTAGAGCACCTTTGAGATGTTCTCGGCGAAGGTCTGCGCGCGCACCGCCTCTTCGTAATCTCCGGAGTTGAAGACGCGCAGGTCGAACGAGTTCGTGGCGACCGCGCTCCACAGGCGCAGCGTGTTGACGCGACCGTTCTGATAGCCCGGCACCATGTAGTTGTAGGGGACGGCCTGCACGCTCCACGCCGGGACCCAGCGAGACCGGGTCACTCCTTCGTCGTCGTCGAAGGTCTCGGTGTGGCCGCCGAATGAGATCGTCTGCGCTGCCTCCGGGTGCGGGAACTCCCACGGCGAACCCAGCGCGAGCCAGGCATCGGGCTGCTCGACCTGCTGGCCGTCGACGAACGTCTGGCGGAAGATGCCGTACTCGTAGCGGATGCCGTACCCGGTGTTGGGGACGCCCATCGTCGCGAGGGAATCGATGAAGCATGCGGCGAGGCGACCGAGTCCGCCGTTGCCCAGTCCCGGCTCCACCTCCTGCTGACGCAGTTCGTCCAGGTCGACGCCGCAGGTGGCGAGCGCCTCCTCGGCGACCTGGGTCAGCCCGCTGGCCAGGAGGTTGTTGTCGAGCTGCCTGCCCAGCAGGTACTCCGCCGAGAGGTAGACCACCTTCTTAGCCTGCGCCTTCCGCTGACGCCGGAGGTCTTCGAGCCACCGTGCCATCAGGTAGTCGCGGACCGTGTAGGCGAGCGCGTGGTAGCGGTCGGTGACACTCGAGCTCGACAGGGCGACACCGCGGTCGAAGTTGAGGTTGCGCAGGAACTCGCGGACGAAGCCGTCGACCGTGCTGGGCGGCGCCGTCACCGGTGCGATCGCGAGGGGGTGGGTCGCCCGCAGCGGGTGGGGCTCGGCCACTGCGGGGCGCGACGAGGCAGATTTTGGGGGCATAGTACGAAACTACCGATCGTCCCCGATGCCGCGCACGTCGCGGCGGGCCGGAAGCACCAGGATTTACATGCTCGTCACGTAGGGGCGGGAACGAAAGCCTCGACGATTGCTTCGCCGGCGGGCCTCTCCCCCGCCAATCCCGGGCCGAGCCCGAGGTCCACCAGCACGATCGATCCGGCGAGCTCGGTTCCGCTGCCGTTGGCCAGACCCGACTTGACCGCACCGAACGTGACTGTGACCGCCGCCGGCAGGACGACGCCGTCGCTCGAGCCGTCGTCGGGTTGGAGTCCGCTCGGCAGATCGACCGCGATCACGCGCGGCTTGCCCGCCCGTACGAAGGGCAGCAGTGCCTCGACGACGGTGCGCGCCGTGCCACGCAGGCCAGGATGCGACGAGGCGCCGATGCCGAGGATGCCGTCCAGCACGAGGTCGTAGTCGGATGCCGCGCTGATCACTTCAGGAAGGTCGATCTTGCGGCCACCCGCCGCGACCGCCGCGCCGAGACCCTCCACGTGCACCCGGTCGGCCGTGAGGAACACGTCCACCTCGACGTTGCCGGCCTCGGCCAGTGTCGCTGCGGCCAGCAGTGCGTCGCCTCCGTTGTCGCCGCTGCCGGCCAGCACGAGCACTCGCCCGACGTCCGAACCGAGTTCGCCCGCGGCGA
>NZ_DASUNI010000115.1:0-21163 GCF_036277215.1 Microbacterium sp.
GGTGTGCCTTCGCGCGTGCGCGCACAGTGTAGCGCCTTTCCGGATGCCCGCCGTCGGTTTCGTGATCTCCCCCTGAGGGCGCACACTCGTTAACAGAGCGTGTGATCATGGCGATCCACATCGGCCTATCCGCTCTGATCCACCGTTCGAGTAATCCGGACCCCACCGCGTAGTGCCGAAGAAGCACCGCGGTAGCGCGAGTCCAGTTGATCCGGACTGCCGCCCCGGCTGCCTCCGTCCCCATTTCCTTTCACGACTCCCGCCGGGTCGTGTCACTCAGAATCCGGAGCTACATGACTCTGCTCAAAGACCGGCTGTACCGCGGCCCCCGCCGCTCCGACGCCGAACCGCTCGCCCAGGCGACGGAGAACAAAGCCGCCCAGTCGCCGACACTCAGCCTGTTCGTCCTCGTCGCCACCGTCGGCGTTCTGGCGTACACACTGTTCCTGTTCAACCCCGACAACCGCGGCGACTGGCTGCCGTACACGCTCGTGATCGTCGCCGAGGTCGTGCTGGTCTCGCAGGCGCTGGTGTCGATGTGGACGATCCTCGCCGGCGGGCAGGACCCGCGGGAGTTCACGTTCCACCACACTCAGGAGCGGCTCTTCGACGGCGACCTGACCGACCGGCAGGGCACTGCGGACAGCCCCGAGCTGTGGCCGATGTTCATCGGCGAGGAGCAGGCCTCGGTCGATGTGTTCATCACGGTGTACGGCGAAGACATCGAGAAGGTTCGCACCACGACCGTGGCGGCTCTGGCGATCCGCGGCGAGCACGAGACGTGGATCCTCGATGACGGCAGGTCGGACGCCGTGCGCGACCTCGCCGCGGAACTGGGCGCCAAGTACATCCGACGGCTGTCGGGCAACGGCGCCAAGGCCGGAAACGTCAATCACGCCCTGTCACTCACGAAGGGGCAGTACTTCGCGATCTTCGACGCCGACTTCGTTCCGAAGCCGGACTTCCTCTACGAGACGATGCCGTTCTTCATCGACGAGCACGTCGCCTTCGTGCAGACGCCGCAGGCGTACGGCAACATGCACAACCTCGTCTCGCGCGGCGCCGGCTTCATGCAGTCCGTCTTCTACCGGTTCATCCAGCCCGGTCGGAACCGTTTCAACGCCGCGTTCTGCGTCGGCACCAATGTGGTCTTCCGCCGCGCCGCGATCGAAGACATCGGCGGCATGAACACCGACTCGAAGTCCGAGGACATGTGGACCTCTCTCGAGCTGCACGAACGCGGTTGGCGGTCGATCTACATTCCCGTCACCCTCGCGATCGGCGACGCTCCCGAGACCGTCGAGGACTACACCAAGCAGCAGATGCGGTGGGCCTCGGGCGGCTTCGAGATCCTCATGCAGCGCAACCCCCTGAGCCCGCGCACCCGGCTGACGCTGGATCAGCGCCTGCAGTACACCGTGACGGCCACGCACTACTTCGCCGGCATCACTCCGTTCCTGCTGCTCATGGTTCCGCCGCTGGAGATCTTCTTCGACCTGCGACCGGTCGACCTGGCGGTGACCCCGCTCACGTGGTTCCTGTTCTACGCCGGGTTCTACGGACTGCAGATGCTGCTGGCGTTCCACACGATGGGCTCGTTCCGCATCGAAACACTGGTCTTGGCGACCGTCTCGTTCCCCATCTACATCGCCGCGCTCGTGAACGTCTTCTCCGGCAAGGAGCAGAAGTGGCATGTGACCGGCAGTCGCGGCAAGCGGTCATCGCCGTTCAACTTCATGATTCCCCAGGTGATGATCTTCGCCTTCCTGTTCCTGACGTCACTCGTCGCGATCAGCAAAGACATCGAGCATCAGAATCTCACCCTGGCCACGGCCTGGAACGTGACCAACACGGTCCTCATCGCGGTGTTCATCGCCGCGGCATTCCGCGAATCGCATCGAGCGAAGGTGTCTGAGCGGCACGCGTTCGTCGCCGCGCCGATGTCGTCCGACTCGTTCGAGATCCCCTCGAGGCCGGCCACGCTTACGTCGCCCACGTCCGCGCCTCCCACCCCGAGGCCGGCCACCTCTTCGCCGGCAACCTCGATGCCCGCCGTTTCAACGCCGGCGACGAGGCGAGCGCGCCGGGCCGCCGGCCTGCATCCCGCCGGCGATCGACCCGCCCGCATCTCCCAACTCGTCCCCTCACACGATCGGCACACCTCATGACTTGGATCAACCGACTGAGACTGATCACCGGCCTCCTGGTCGTCATCGTGATCGTCGCCGCGGCGACGATCATCCTCAATCAGCGCGAGAGCCAAGTGGCCTCGGCATCCGCGTCCATCCAGTCCCTGTCGTACTCGATCGGGTCGGACTATCCGGGCATCGTGGTGGAGCAGAGCGTCGCCCAGGGCGACGAGGTCGTTCAAGGGCAGCCGCTCATGACGATCCAGAGCCCCAACCTGACGCAGGCCCTCAGCAGCACCACGATCACGGTGCCCACCAGCACCGCCTACACCGTCACCGACGAAGGGATGCTGTCGCTGCTGGCGACCGAGAACGGCGTGATCTCGCAGATCGACGCAAGCGTCGGCGGCTTCGTCGGCGTCGGACAGGCTCTTGCGACCATCGACCGCGGCGAAGGCATGTTCGTCAACGCGGAATTCCGTCTCGAGCCCTACAACTTCGCCCGCCTCGAAGAGGGTGCGCGCGTCGAGATCGTGCTGCCCGACCATTCCCGCATCGACGGGCAGGTCACCGACATCCGCGTCACCACGGTGGATGGCCAGGCTGACGCCGACGTCACGATCGCCAGCGACGGTCTGGTCATGGGCGGCGCAGGCGGTCTGATCGCCTCGGGCACGCCGGTCACCGCGATCCTCCACCTGAAGGACGAAGGCCCGCTCGCCGGCGTGAAGAGCGCCTGGCTGGACTTCCTGCAGCAGATCGGAGTCTGATGATCCGTCGCCCGCTCGTCGTCGCCTCCCTGTCCACTGCTCTGCTTCTGACCCTCTGCGCGTGCACGTCCGGCGTGAGCCCCGCCGGCTCGACCGGCGGCGACGCCGTCTTCCCCGACGAGGCCGTGGCCGACACCGTCGCGCAACTCCCTCAGGAGTCGGTCGCTCCGATGCCCGCCAACCGGCTCGCCGAGGGACTCATCCCGCCGACCAACCGCTGGTTCTCGGGCCTGGTGTTCGGGGAGGCTCCCGAGCCGGTGTTCCCCCTGCCGCTGACGTTCAGCCTGACCGACACCGGATTCGCCTTCGGGGTTCCCGTGGTGCAGACCGGTGCCGACACGATCATCACCGGCCCGAGCTCCGACGTGTCGGCGGCGTTCCCGGCGTCCGTCGACTCCACCGTGGTCGCGTACGACGACGCGTCGGTCACGATCGAACTGCGGGATGCCGATGACACGGCTCTCGGCACGGTGACGGTCGCCGAGGGATCACCGATCGTGGCGTTCACCGCGGAGGCGTCGACCACGATCAGCATGGCCACGCCACCGGCGCCGGCGAACGGCGGCGATGTGTTCACCACCGAGGTCGCCGGCCAGCAGTACGGCATGATCAGCGACGGCACGGTGACCGGAAGCGACGTCGCCCTGCAGAAGGGTGACACCGTCACGTGGTTCGCGGTGCCGGAAGGCGCCGATGCCCAAGCGCTCGCGTCCTCGGCGAACGGGGTCACCGGGGTCACCGCCTCCTTCTCCGTCACCGACCAGGATGCGACGACCTCGCTCGCATATGCGACCGCGGATGACCAAGACACCCTCATCGCGGCTCTCCCGCACCAGGTCGCGTCGCTCACGGCGCCCGACGCATGCGATCTCGGCACGTACGAGACGGTCTATGGCACGATGCAGCTCTGCTCCGGACGCGAGCTGAGCTGGACCGCCCCCACGATGCAGCCGTCCGACGCGCTGCCGATCGACGGCCTGGACGACGCCACCAAGGCCGCCCTCCGCACCCAGCTCGCGATCGACGTGCAGCTGCCGGTCGAGCTGCCCGCGGACACGTATTTCGGCGGCAAGGCGCTCTATCGCCTCGCGAACCTGCTTCAGCTCGCCGTTCAGCTGGATGACACCGCGTCCGCGGACATCGTCCGCGCGCGCCTGGTCGAGGAGCTCACCGACTGGACCGACCCCACGCGGTGCGACACCCAGTCGACGAAGTGCTTCGTCTACGACCCGATCGCGAAGGGGCTCGTCGGCAAGGACGCCTCGTTCGGAGCGGCCGAGTTCAACGACCACCACTTCCACTACGGCTACTTCCTGTACGCGGCGAGCATCGCCGTCGCCGACGACCCCGCCCTCATGGATCAGCTGCGCCCGGTGATGGACCTCGTCGCCGCAGAGCTCGGCACTGACTCGGACAGCTCGTTCTTCCCGAGCCACCGCGTCTTCGACGCGTACGCCGGGCACTCGTGGGCATCGGGCTACGTGCCCTTCCGCGACGGCAACAACCAGGAGTCCAGCTCCGAGGCGGTCGCCGCATGGAACGGCCTCGCGCTGTGGGCCGACGTCACCGAGCATGCGGCGCTCGCCGACGGCGCGCGCTGGATGCTCGCCAACGAAGCCGCGACCGCGCAGGCGTACTGGATCGGCTTCGACCGGTCCGAGCCCGTGTACGACGGCTATGCGCACTCGATCGTCGCGCTCAACTGGGGCAGCAAGCGGGACTACTCGACGTGGTTCAGCGCCGAGCCGAACGCGAAGCTCGGCATCCAGCTGCTTCCCATGGCGCCCGCGAACAGTTATCTCGCCGGCGATGCTGAGCGGATCACCGAGAACCTCGCCGAAGCCACGGCCGGCGGATACGGCGTGCAGTTCGGCGACTACCTGCTCATGTACGCGGCGCTGCGAGGCCCCGAGGCCGCGGCGGATGCGTACACGCAGGTGACGGCGGATCCGTCTACCCCGATCGACGATGCGAACTCGAGGGCTTACCTCCTGGCGTTCCTCGCCAGTCACGCGGCTGCGCGGTGATGGTGTCGGCGTAGGCGCACGGTCTGCGACCGAGGCGGCAAGAGGATGATGGCTTCATGGCCACTGCTCACCGTCCCGGTCTGCGGGTCACGGCGGGAATCACGATCCCCGAGTCCGAGCTGTCGTGGCGGTTCTCGCGGTCATCCGGCCCCGGCGGGCAGGGTGTGAACACCGCCGACTCCCGCGTGGAGTTGTCCTGGGATGCCGCCGGCTCGACCGCTCTATCGCCGCTCCAGCGTGAGCGACTCTTGGATCGGCTCAGCGGACGCCTTGTCGGGGGAGTGCTGACGATCGCGGCATCCGAGCATCGCGCGCAGCTGCGCAACCGGAATGCGGCGCGCGCCCGCCTGGCCGCAGTGGTGGCCGACGCGCTGCGGCCGCCCTCGCCGGCGCGCAGACCCACGACTCCGAGTCGGGGTGCGAAGGAGCGGCGCCTGAAAGCGAAGCAGCGGCGCACCGACGTCAAGCGGCTCCGGCGACCGCCCACCGACTGACGCCGTCGCCGACACCTCCGGCCCTTCCGCCGATGGCGGGCCGGTTCTACACTGACGCGGCATGAGGACCATGTGGGGCAAGATCGGGTGGGTCGCGCTGCTGGTCCTGAACGCGATGATGCTCCTCAACCACCTGATCGGCATCGTCGTCATCGCGGCGTCGCCCGACGAGCGGCAGATGTTCGTCGGCTACGCGGCGATGAGTGCGTTCGCCGTGCTGGTGCTCGTCTTCGCATATCGAGATCGACGCAGATGGGCGTGGTGGGCGAGCTGGATCCCGGTGCTCGCCATCGGGGCCGTGTTCTTCATCGGCGGCCTCAGCCCGATCGGCTGGTGGTACGGGGCGACGGCACTCGTGATGGCACTCGCGCAGCTCGCGACCCTGCGCGACTTCTTCCGCACCGCTTAGCCGCGGCCCCGCCGATAGCCATCAATGCTCCTGAGCGGGGCTCCATAACGTGTCGCCGACATCGCCGACCGATGTGTCAGTCAGGTGTGAGCTCGGCACCGACGCCGAGAAACCCCACGGTGTCAGGGTCTCTCATCAGTTCTTGCGCGAGGTCGGAGTCGGACCGCTCCAGCGCGGCAGCGAAGTGGCTGGGCGCCGCGTCGTCGCGTTCATGCAGCCTCGTGTCGATCTGATGAATCAGCTCAGCCCGGCTCCAGGAGTGCTGCACGTCCTTGCCGGCGTACCACTCGCGCAGCGCCTGTTCGTTCAGCTTCTCGAGAAGCTGGACGATATGCGTCCAGGGCAACTGTCCGACCGGCTGCCGGACGATTCCGTTGCGCTCCGGCCACGCGGCGGCGAACGCCCGCATCGAGAGCACATTCGACCGTGAGAGACCGCGCATCGTCGGGAAGTCCGTCTGAAGCTCACTCGCCAGGTTCGTCACCACGCCGGCGCCCCACGCGCTCGTCCTCTCCTTCTCGAGGATGGTGCGTCCGATATGCCAGTACAGCGCGATGAGTTCCGCGTTCGCACGGCGCTGCAGCGTGAACCGTGCTTCATGCACCCGGCGTTCGAGGGCGTCGAGCGTCTCTGTGTAGTCCGTCGGTTCCACTTCGGTCACATCCTCAGCATCCTCCACGAATGGGGTTGGCAATAGTCCAGCAGCCTGCGGGACCATCGCGTAGTGGGATGATCGCGGCATCCTGGCTCCGCGGCTGACCCCAGATTGGAGGATGGGGCTCTCCCGTCGTGTGAGCATGGACACCATGGAATACACACACCTCGGCCGTACCGGCACGTCGGTTTCACGGATCGTGCTGGGCACGATGAACTTCGGCGACCGCACCCCCGAGGAGGAGGCGTTCGCGATCATGGACCGGGCCCTCGAGCTCGGCGTGAACTTCTTCGACACGGCCAACGGGTACGGAGGCTCGGGTGGTCGCGGCGAGACCGAGCGGATCATCGGGCGCTGGTTCGCGGCGCGTCCGGGTGTGCGCGACGACATCGTGCTGGCCACCAAGGTCCATTCGCCGATGGTCGATCCGACATCCGACGGCGATGTGGTGAACGCACGCGGGGCATCCGCATGGCAGGTCCGCCGCGAGGCGATCGGGTCGCTACAGCGACTGCAGACCGACCGGATCGACCTGTACCAGTTCCACCACATCGACCGCCACATCTCCTGGCCCGAGCTGTGGCAGGCGATGGAGGTGCTGGTCGCGCAGGGCACGGTCGTCTACACCGGCAGCTCGAACTTCGCGGCGTGGAACATCGCGCAGGCGAACGAGATCGCGCAGCAACGGAACTTCCTCGGGCTGGTCAGCGAGCAGTCGGTGTACAGCCTGATCCGCCGCTCGATCGAGCTCGAGGTGATCCCGGCCGCCCGCAACTACGGTCTCGGCATCCTGCCCTGGTCTCCGCTGGCGGGCGGCCTGCTCAGCGGAGGATCCGCGCCGGCGAACTCGCGCTCGGCCGAGCTGACCTCCGCCCGCGCGGACAGGGAGGAGCAGCTTCAGTCGTACGAGCGGTTCGCGCAGGAGCGCGGCTGGACACCGTCGGCCCTCGGGCTCGCGTGGCTTCTGCATCAGCCCGGCGTGACCGGTCCGATCGTCGGACCACGCACGGTCGAACAGCTCGAATCGGCGGTCACTGCGCTGGACATCGTCCTCAACGACGACGACCTGCGCGCGCTCGACGAGCTCTTTCCGGGACCGGGCGGTCAGGCGCCAGAGGCATACGCCTGGTAGTCGCAGACGGCGCTCATGCGTTCACGGCGTCGGAACGCTCGCGTAGTGGACGCGCCACAGGTCGGGGTGAGGAATCGAGCGGCTCCTCCACGACTCGGAGTCCCTGGACGGTTTGGGCGCTCAGTTCCAGCGCGGCCACCCACGCCCGGTTGATCCCGATGCGGCACGGCTCCGTGAAGCCGAACCGCAGCGGGATGCCGGGCGAGAACCAGTACGTGGTGCGCGCACACCCGTCCAGGCACGTGAAGCAGAACGTCTCGCCACGACGGAGCTTGTCGATGATGACGATCTGCAGGTGGGCGAGCGTGCGGTCGTCTATCTCGCAGACGTGCTCCGGGTAGCCATAGCTCAGCGTGCCCATGGCCGATTCCCGACTCAGGAACGACGGCGCGTGGTGCTGCGGCGGGTGACGAGGACGTAGATCAGCAGGACGATGATCGCCCCGATGATTGAGCCGATGATGCCGGCCGGCTGGAAGAATCCGTCGGTCGCGTCCTTCTGGAAGAGCAGGTAGCCGAGGAAGCCTCCGACGAACGAGCCGACGATACCGAGCAGGATCGTCATGAGGATGCTCATGCTCTGCTTGCCGGGGATCACGGCACGGGCGATGAATCCGGCGATGAGGCCGATGAGAATGATGCTGATGATGAGGCCGAGCATTGTGGTTCCTCTGTTCGGTCCGCCTGACGGCGGTGACCTTCGACGCGCCAGGTGGCGCGGCGGTCGCCGCGACGAGCGAGGCGACAGTCCGACTGAACCACCCCTCCGGGTGTACCGGCACACCCCTGGGGGTGAAAAGGTGGAGCATGGCTCCGCCCCCCTCGCACCGACCTGTCACCGTCGCCCTCGTCGACGACTACGACGTCGTCCTGAAGGGGTTGGCCCGCCTGCTCGACGACTATCCCGATCGGGTCGTCGTGGCCGAGATCGACGCGAACGCGCCGGTGGACGACGCGGTGGACGTCGTCCTCTACGACTCCTTCGCGCAACCCGAATCAGATCACGACCAGATCGCCGAGCTGATCAGCAACCCGCGCGCGCGGCACGTCGTCGTCTACACCTGGAATCTGCAGTCCGAACTCATCGAGGCGGCGCGCCGCCAGGGTGTGCACGGCTACCTGTCCAAGACGCTCACCGCTCCCGAACTCGTTGCAGCGATCGAAGCCGTTCACGCGGGCGAGATCGTGATCAGCGACTCGCGCTTGCGAGCACCGAGCGCGCCCGGGCTGGACTGGCCGGGCAGGCTGCAGGGCATCACCGATCGTGAATCGGAGATCCTCGCGCTGATCACTCAGGGAATGAGCAATGCGGACGTGGCACGCCTCACCTATCTCAGCCCCAACACAGTGAAGTCCTACATCCGCTCCGTCTACCGGAAGATCGGTGCGACCAGTCGTACGCAGGCGGTTCTATACGGCATCCGCAACGGATTCGAGCCCGACACCCATCGGATCGACCACTGGCGGGGAGGCCCCTGAGGTCAGGCGTCACCCACCATCGGGTACGGGCGGGTCGCCGGGCGCGGTCTCCTTGTTGGCGTCGCCCGGATCCAGACCGAGGAAGTCGTGGTCGGGGAGACCGACGTCATCGGTCTGCTCCGCCATCTCGTACACCTTCGGAACCTCCGCGGTGGCGTCCTCGGTCTGATCGCGATCAGGATCTCTGGTATCCGACATCGGCTTTCCTTCCGCTCGGGATATCCACCGTAAGCACGCTGAGCTGCGCCGGCGGAGGGATTGACCCGCCCGGCGGGGCGGCGTAAATTGCCGCGGCGCCGGCGACCACCTGGCAGCGGCAGCCGCGGAGCGCCACAATACGAGTGGAACGTTGACGCGTCGCGCTGGGGGCGACTCGACTTGGTGGTGCTCTCCGACCTGGCTCGCCGACGAACCTTTTTCTGGAGCTGGGCCAGACGGAGGGAAATAGACATGCCCATCGACGACGCGACCCGTGAGGGCGGTGACGAGATCGTCGTGCGCATGTGGCGCGGGGTGGTCCGCACCGAAGACCAAGACGATTACGTGGATTACATCGAGCGCACCGGCATGCGCGCGTACCGATCCACACCCGGAAATCTCAATGCGTGGATGCTCGCGCGTGACATCGGGAACGGGCTCACCGAGATCCTCACCGTGTCGCGGTGGGAGACGATGAACGCGATCAAGGGCTTCGCCGGCGAGGACGTCGAGCGGGCGGTGTTCTACCCCGAGGACGATCGATACCTCGTCGAGCGCGACGTGACCGTTCGCCACTACAGCCAGGTGGGGCGAGCCGACTGATCGTCATCGCGCGCGACGCACCCGCTCAGCGGGCCAGTGCGTCCCAGTTCACGTCGATCATCCGCGGCCGCTTGCGCGAGATGCGTGCGCGCAGCACCATGCCGGCCTCGGGCCAGTAGCGGCGGTCCAGAACGACTTCGGTCGACAGCGGTTCGGGATCCAAGTCCGGCGCCTCGAGCATCAGCTCCATCCGGCACGCCTGGTAGCGGGATCGCCCTCGCGGTTCCGACAGCGAGACGATCCGGATGGTGCCGCGGATCGCGTCGGCCATCGGTGAGTGGGTGAGTCGCTCGAGTGCCTCCGCGGCATCCTCTTCCCAGTCCTCCATGCACCGAGGCTATCGGTCGGCTTCTCGCCAGCCCGCGGGGTCAGTGCCGCTCCAACGGCGGATCCGTCAGCCGCCGGCGTACCGCCCGAGGTGCGCGTGGACCGCCGAGATCGCGACGGACCCCTCGCCCACGGCCGAGGCGACCCGTTTCACCGAGCCGCGCCGCACATCGCCGACCGCGAAGAACCCCGGGACGGACGACTCGAACTGCGTCGGGCCGGCATCCTCCGCCCCCCGCCACGCCCGCCGGCCTCCCTCCGAGAGGACGTCCGCCCCCGTCATCACCGACCCCCAGCGATCCCGCAGGACCTCGGGGGCCAGCCACTCGGTGTGCGGGCGCGCACCGATCGTGATGAAGACGGCATCCGCCGGCACTTCGAGCCGTTCGCCCGAGTCGGTGCGCTCGAGCACGACGTGGTCGAGCCGGTCCGACTCGTGGGCGCCCGCGTCCACCACGCGCGTCTGGGTGATGAGGCCCACACCGGCGGCATCCAGCTGGTCGATCAGGTACTGCGACATGCTGTCGGCGAGCGACGGCCCTCGGACGACCAGCGAGACCGACCGCGCGTAGCGAGCGAGATGCAGCGCCGCCTGCCCCGCGGAGTTGCCGCCGCCGACCACGAGCACGTCCCGTCCGGTCTGCGCGCGAGCCTCCACCGACGAGGCGCCGTAGAACACGGATGCCCCCACGAACGGTCGCAGGCCCGGCGCGGCCAGCCGGCGGTAGCTCACACCGCTCGCGAGGACGACCGACCGCGCGCGGACGACCTCGCCACCGTCGACGTGAAGTTCGAAGCCTCCATCCGAGACATCCATGCCGACTACACGGCGCGTGTGCGCGAACCGCGCACCGAAGGTCCAGGCCTGCTGATACGCCCGCTGCGCGAGTTCCGCGCCTGAAACGCCCCGCGAGAATCCGAGGTAGTTGCGGATCAGCGAGCTCGATCCGGCCTGCCCGCCGATCGACGCGGCTTCGAGCACCACGGTGTCAAGACCCTCGGATGCCGCGTACACCGCCGCGGCGAGACCTCCCGGTCCGGCTCCCACGATCGCGACGTCGCAGACGCCCTCGGGCAGCGACGTGTCCAGGCCGTACGCTCGGGCGAGCTGCGCATCGTCGGGATCCACCAGCAGCTGCCCGTCGGTCGTGCGCACCAGCGGGGCGCCCTCGTAGTCGACGTTCGCGTCCGCCATCAGCGCCAGCGCCTCGGGGGATTCGGGATCGAGGTGCTCCGCGTGGATTCCGCCGCGCTCCATGAGCGTGTGGACTTCGTGCGTGCGGGGCTGGGCGAAGTCGCCGATCACGGTGAAGCCTCGCAGCCGCTTGCCGCTGGAGAACTCCCACTCGTGGAGGAAGTCGGTGATGGCCCGGTGGAACGACTCGTCGGCCTTGTCCACCGGCCGCACCACGTAATAGTCGATCTGCACGCGCGACATCAGTTCGAGCACCGCGTTGCGGGTGTCTCGATTCGCCCACGACCCCCACTCGATCACGAGGCCGCGTCGGACGTTGGGGAAGCTGCGGCGCGCGGCGGCGAAGACGTTCTCGTGATCCTCCGCGGGGGACGCGTCGTCCGACAGCACGAGCGCCAGGTCTCCGCCCGAGGCGTGCAGCTCCTCGATCGCCGCCGCGGCACGGACAGGGGTCGCGGCGTCGATGATGCGATAGTCCAGCGCGTATCGGCGGTTCAGCGGGCGGACGAGCACTCCGCGCAGCCGGTCGTCCGCGGACACGACGAGGATCGCAGGCGGGCGAGGCACCGGTGCTTCAGCGTCCATTCGTTCGTCTCCATCGCGCCCGGCGAACCCCTCCACCGGCACGCCGTGAGTGTACCGCCTGGCGTTCGCAGGCGCCCAGGGGCGCCGCGCCGGTCCGCCGCCCGTGCCCCCCGTCGGGCGGCCTCGCTAGAATCCGGGCATGTCGTTTTCTGTGGCGGCGACGGCGTACGACCGGTTCATGGGCAGGTTCTCCCGTCCTCTGTCGACCGAGTTCGCCGGGTGGCTCGATCTGCGCGACGGGCAGGCGGCGCTCGACGTCGGCTGCGGCCCGGGCGCGCTCACCGAGGTTCTGGCCGACCGGCTGGGGGCGGCATCCGTCACCGGAGTGGATCCTTCTGCGCCGTTCGTCGACGCCGCCCGCGAGCGGCTTCCCGGTGTGCGCGTGCTTCAGGCGTCGGGCGAATCGCTGCCGTTCGACGACGGCGTCTTCGACCGCACCGTCGCTCAGCTGGTCGTCCACTTTCTGGCCGACCCGCCGGCCGCCCTGCGCGAGATGCATCGCGTCACCCGCGAGCGGGGCGTGATCGCGGTGAACGTGTGGGACTTCGCGGGCGGCCGGGCCCCGCAGTCGATGTTCTTCGCCGCGCTGCTCTCCGTCGTTCCGGATGCCGACGACGAGGTGGGCCGCACGGGTGCGCGAAAGGGCGAGCTTGTGACGCTGCTGCAGGACGCCGGATGCCGGGACGTCGAGGAGGCGGAGCTGGCCGTGACGGTGACCTCGCCGTCGTTCGACGACTGGTGGGAGCCCTACACGCTCGGGGTCGGCCCGGCGGGGGCACAGCTCGCGAAACTCGGCGAAGACGCCCGCGCCGACGTGAGGGCGCGCTGCCGCGAACTGCTCGGGGACGGTCCGATCCGCACCGCGGCGACGGCGTGGGCGGCGAAAGGCACCCGCTGACGCGGTCTACGCGACGCCCGCCAGGGCGTACACGAGCGGCCACGCGCCTTCGGAGCTGTTGCCGAGGATGCTCACCGTGGTCGCCGTCCGCGGGTCGTGCGTCGAGCGGAACGAGACGCCCGCGTCATAGCCCTCCATGATCAGCTGCGGACCGGTCGCATCCAGCCACAGCCCCAGGCCGTATCGCAGGCCCTCGTCGGGCACGTCGAACCGCGGACGCGTCATCATGTCCACGGTGTCCTCCCTCACGATCCGGCCGGCGAGCAGGGCGCGCCAGAACAGGTGCAGATCGTCTGCCGAGGAGTAGATGCCGCCGTCGCCATTGCCGCGCACGGGCAGGTGGAGCACGTTCGTCCGGTCGCCCTCGCCGAACAGGTAGCCGAGCGCGGCGTCGCCGGGCAGTTCATCCAAGCGCAGGAACGAAGTCTGCTGCAGCCCCGCCCGCCCGCACACCTCTTCCTCGACCAGATCGTGGAATTCGCGGCCGCTGACGCGCTCGGCGATCAGGGCGAGCACGATGTAGCCGCCGTTGCAGTACGCGAAACGGGCGCCCGGCGCGAACGCCTGCGGGTACCCGTCGACGACCGGCACGAACGCCTCGGTCTCGGCGAGCAGGTGCACCGGGACGGGAAGCACGTAGTCCGCCGCATCCCAATCCGCCTCCTCGTCGAGGTAGTCGCCGATCCCGGACGTGTGCGTCAGCAGCTGCTCGACCGTCACCTGGTCGTCGATCAGCGGCAGGTCGGTCCCGAGGATGCTACGCGCCGGGGTGTCGAGGGCCAGCACACCCTCCTCGACCAGCCTGAGCACCGCGAGCGCGGTGAACGTCTTGCTTCCGCTGGCGATCGCGAACCTGGTCCGCACGGTGTTGGGCACTCTCAGTGCCCGGTGCGCGTAGCCGTCGCAGCGCTCGTACCGGCGCTCATCGCCGACGTCGACGGTGACGACCCCGGTGAACGTCTTCTTCTCGGCAGCGGCATCCAGAGCGGCCTGGTCGATGGCGATGTCGTCCGGACGGTCCCTGTCCATGCGCGAAGCCTACGCCCGGGCCGCATGCCGACCTGCGGGCGTTCGGCTGCACGGATACGATTCCGGAAGGACCGTGACAGGGCTGTCGCGGCGGGAGTGAGGATGCAGTGACGATCCATGTGCGCGTCCGCGCCGAGAGCTCGCCCGGCGAGAAGCGCGTCGCGGCGACGCCGGACAGCGTGAAGAAGCTGCTGGCGGCAGGAGCGACCGTCGAGGTCGAGTCCGGCGCGGGTCTCGGATCTCTCATCACGGATGCCGCCTACGAAGCGGCCGGAGCGCGCATCGTCGATCGCGACCAGGCCCGGAGTCCCGGCATCCTGTTCCACGTCCGCCCACTGACCCCGGGTGAGATCGCCGCACTCCCCGCCGGAACCGTGACGATCGGCACGCTCGACGCCTTCCAGAATCCGGCGGCGGTCGCGGCCGCCCGCGACGCGAACGTGACGTCGTTCGCCCTGGACCTCCTCCCGCGCATCTCGCGCGCGCAGTCGATGGACGTGCTGTCGTCGCAGGCGCTGCTGGCCGGCTACCGCCTCGTGACGCTCGCGGCCGACGCGTTCGGGCGGATGTTCGGCATGACGATGACGGCTGCCGGAACGCTTGCGCCGGCCCGCGTGCTCGTCCTCGGCGCGGGAGTGGCCGGGCTCCAGGCGATCGCGACGGCGAAGCGGCTCGGCGGAGTGGTGTCGGCCAACGACGTGCGCGCGGCATCCGCCGACGAAGTCCGCTCGGTCGGCGGCACGTTCATCGATCTCGACCTCGGGACCGCCGAGGCCGGCGGCGGGTACGCCAAAGAGCTCGCCGAGGACCGCGCGCGCCGGCAGCAGGAGCTGCTCGCGCCGCACATCGCGGCATCCGACATCGTGATCACGACAGCGGCGGTGCCCGGGCGCACCGCGCCGCGCCTCGTGACGGCGGACATGGTCGCGGCGATGAAACCGGGGTCGGTCCTCGTCGACCTCGCCGCCGAGTCGGGCGGCAACATCGAGGGGTCGGTTCCGGGTGAGCGTCGCTCACTTCCGGTGGCGGGCGGAGCGGTGACCCTCATCGGTGCGCGCGACATCCAGTCCGACCTCGCACCGGATGCCTCCAAGCTGTACGCCATGAACTGCGCGAACTTCGCCGCACTGATCGTGAAAGGCGGAGAACTCGTGCTCGATTTCGACGACGAACTCCTCTCGGGCAGCGTCGTGGCACGCGACGGCGCCATCGTGACCGAACGGGTCGCGGCCACGGTCGAGGTTGGGCTCGCGTCAGCGAGCCGAGGGTCCGGGGCGGAGCCCCAGAAAGAGCCTGCGTCAGCCGGCCGGGGGTCTGGGGCGGAGCCCCAGAAAGAGCCTGCGTCGGCGAGCCGGGGGTCCGGGGCGGAGCCCCAGAAAGAGCCTGCCTGATGGACGGCTTCGCCCTGATCACCATCACGATCCTCGCCGTGTTCCTCGGCTTCGAGGTCGTCTCGAAGGTGTCGAGCACCCTCCACACGCCCTTGATGTCGGAGGCGAACGCCATCCACGGCATCATCCTGCTCGGCGCGATCCTCGTCGCGGGGCAGGCCGAAGACCCGATCGCGCTGGCACTGTCGATCCTCGCCGTGCTGCTCGCGACCATCAACGTCGTCGGCGGGTTCGTCGTCACCGACCGGATGCTGCTGATGTTCCGGGCGAAACCGCGCGCGGCCGCGGCCCGGAAGGCCGACGCCGAGACGGAGGTCGGCGCATGAAGCTCCTGCCTCCCGAGGTCGTAACCGTCTGCTACATCCTGGCCGCGGTCATGTTCATCCTCGCTCTGAAGGGTCTGAGCAATCCGCGGATCGCGCGGCGGGCGAACCTGCTCGGGGCTGCCGGGGCCGCGCTGGCGATCCTCGCCTTCGGACTCGGCACCGAGCTGCGCAACCTCGGGTGGATCCTCGCCGCGATCGCCGTGGGCTCGGTGATCGCTGTGATCGCCGCGAGGCGCGTGCAGATGACGCAGATGCCCCAGCTCGTCGCCGTGTTCAACGGCGTCGGCGGCGGAGCTGCGGCCCTCGTCGCGCTCGTCGAGATCGCGCACGCCGAGAACCCCTGGACCCTCGGCGTCGTGGCGTTCACGGTACTCATCGGCGGCGTCTCGCTCACCGGCTCGTTCGTCACCTTCGGAAAGCTGCAGGGCATCATCACCACCCGGGCCGTCACCTTCCCGGGCCTGCGGGTGCTCATGGTGGCACTGGTACTCGCGGCGATCGCCGCCGGCGCGGCGCTGGTCGTGACGGGCGACGCACTGTACGCGTACCTGCTCCTGGCGGCCGGGCTGCTTCTGGGCGTGCTGCTCGTCCTGCCGATCGGGGGCGCCGACGTGCCGATCGTGATCTCACTGCTCAACGCGTTCACCGGGCTCGCGGTCGCCGCATCCGGTCTGGTCCTGTCGAACGTCCTGCTGCTGATCGCCGGCACTCTGGTCGGCGCGAGCGGCACGATCCTCACGATGGCCATGGCGAAGGCGATGGGTCGCACCGTCGCGGGCATCGTGTTCGGCGCATTCCGCGCGCACGTCGCCGGCAGCTCCGCGGCGGCCGCCAGCGATCGGCCGGTCCGCACGATGGAGGCCGACGACGTCGCGATCCTCCTCGACTATGCGCAGCGGGTCGTCATCGTGCCCGGATACGGGCTCGCCGTCGCCGGCGCGCATCACGCTGCGGCGGAGCTGGCCGAGATCCTGCGCGACGGCGGCGTCGACGTGGTCTTCGGCATCCATCCGGTCGCCGGCCGCATGCCGGGACACATGAACGTGCTCCTCGCCGAGGCCAACGTCCCGTACGACGCGCTGATCGAGATGGACGAGGTCAACCCGCGCTTCAAGACGACCGACCTCGTACTGGTGATCGGAGCCAACGACGTCGTCAACCCGGCGGCGAAGACCTCTCCCGGCTCACCCATCTACGGGATGCCGATCCTCACCGTCGCCGACGCGCAGCAGGTGGTCTTCCTCAAGCGCTCCCTCAACCCGGGATTCGCGGGCATCGAGAACGAGCTGTTCTACGACCCGAAGGTATCGATCGTCCTGGGCGACGCGAAGCAGACACTGACGAAGGTGCTGTCGTCGGTGAAATCGACCGCATGACGCCGGCGGTTCGGTCGTGGACGGCAGGGCATCGCCGTTAGGCGGGTCGCCCGCCCACGAGCCCGACCGCGCGCGCCGCGACCTCGGCGCCGTTCCGCGCCGCGGCGACGGAATTCCGGTCGCGCAGCCAGCGGGCGAGGAATCCCGCGCAGAACGCGTCGCCCGCGCCCGTCGGGTCGAGGACGACCGGAGCGCTCACCGCCGGCACGTGCTCGCCGTCGACGAGCACTCCGTCGGCGCCGAGCGTCAGTACGAGCGTTCCGGCGTCGACGCGCGCAGCCATCTCGGCCGGATCGGGAGTGCCGGTCAGCGCGGCACCCTCGGCGAGGCTCGCGAACAGCACGTCGGCGCCCGCGATGACCTCGCCGAACCTCGCGGTGCCCAGGGCGTCGATGTAGGCGACCGAACCGGGGCTGACCGACACGGTCGCGCCCGCGCTCTTGGCGCGCCGGAGGAAGTCGGCGAACGCGGCGCCGTCGGATGCCGCCATCGAATGCCCTGTGAGATGCACGTGCGCGCGCAGCAGCTCGTCGGGGATCGCCGCGAAGTCCAGGTCGGCGTTCGCCCCGCGGTCGGTGAGCATCGACCGGTCCGCTCCCTGCACGAGCACGATGATCGCGCCCGTGGGGGTGTCGACGGGCTGCAGCCGCGCATCGACGCCGGGGAGCAGAGCCACGTGTCGATCGACGTCGGCGACGTTCACCGCGCCGACGAAGGTCACGTCCGCTCCGAGTGCCGCGAGCCACGCCGCCGTGTTGGCCGCGGAGCCGCCGGGCACGCGACGGATCACGCTGACGGTGTCGGTGTCGGGCTGGATGGGCCCGGACGGGATCACAACGGTGTCGTCGATCACGTCGCCGACCACCAGGATGCTGCCGGGTCGGAGGCGCAGGCTCATGCGACGGAGCTCATCGCAGCGCCGCCCAGGCGGTGGCGATCTCGCCGGCGACGCGGACGTTGTTGCGCGCCAGATCGAGGTTGACCTCGAGGCTGCGACCCTCCGACAGCTCGACGATCCGCAGGAGGAGGAACGGCGTCACGGCCTTGCCGGTGATCCGGGCGGCGTCGGCTTCGGCGAGCGCCTGCGCGAGGACGCGATTGTGCTCCTCGGCGTCCCACGCCTGATCGGCCGGCACCGGGTTGGCCACGACGATGCCCTGCCGGCTGCCGAGCGCGTCCTGCGCGCGCATGATGGCGGCAACCTCGGCCGCGGCATCCACAGACCAGTCGAGCGTGAATTCGCTCTCGCGCAGCCAGAAGCTCGGGAACACGCGCGTTCGGTAGCCCACGACGGGCACACTCAGCGTCTCGAGGCGCTCGAGGGTGGCCGCGATGTCGAGCACGGATTTCACGCCGGCGCTCACCACCGTGATGGGCGTGGTCGCGAGCGTGGTCAGGTCGGCTGATTCGTCGAACGTGTCTGATGCCGCACGGTGCACGCCGCCCAGACCGCCGGTCGCGAACACACGGATGCCCGCGAGCGATGCGAGGTAGGAGGTCGCAGCGACCGTCGTGGCGGCGCTGGATCCGGCGGCCTGGATGATCGGAAGGTCACGGACGCTGGCCTTGGCGAGCTCCTCATCGGCGATGCGGCGCAGATCGCCGTCGTAGAGTCCGATGCGCGGCACCCCGTCGAGCACGGCGATGGTCGCGGGCGTGACGCCCTGCTCGCGGAGGATGCCCTCGAACTCGCGGGCCGCCTCGAGGTTGCGTGGGCGGGGGAGCCCGTGCGAGATGATGGTCGACTCGAGTGCGACGACGGGATCACGGCGTTCGAGGGCGGCGGCAACCTCTTCAGCGACGACGAATGCAGGCATGCAGATCATCCTCGCATCGGCGGCTCGCCGAGCCGACCACGCATTCGGCTGTCACGAATCGTCGCTGTGCGACGCAATGGCGACCGATCGTGACAGGTGACGCGACGCGAAGGTCAGTGCGATGCCTCGTACGCCTCGATGACGGATGCCGGCACCCGACCGCGTTCCGAGACCTCGTAGCCGTTGTCCTTCGCCCAGGCGCGGACCGCACTGTAGTCCTGCTGTCCGGGCCGACGTCGCTTGCGCGACGGTTCGGATGACGCTCCGCGCGAGGAGGAGATCGAACGCGCCGCCGAAGCGTAACGCGCGATCGCGTTGCGCAGCGCCGTGGCGTTCTCTTCGGTGAGGTCGATCTCGTAGGCGACGCCGTCGAGGGAGAAGTGAACGGTCTCTCCGGCGCCCGCATCGAGAATGGTGCCGTCGAGGTCGTCGACGAGTTGATGAACAATTCTTCGGGCCATGGATGGCACAATACGCCCGATTGTCGCCATGCACTATTGGGCGACTATTACCCAGCCCGCACGAGAGCGACGACATTATGCCGGCAATTCGCACCCGGATGTGCATCGCGCGACCGCGGAAAGGGCGCTCTCGGCGTGCGAATTCTCCCGGCACAAAGTGCGCGGCCCCGGGGCGACGGAATCCCGGGACCGCGCGGCCGCGAGCGGCCTACTCGCTCGCGGCCTGCTCGAGGTCGAGCAGGAACACCTTGTCTTCGGGATGGCCGCCGTATTCGCCGATCGAGCCGTCCGCCCGCACCACGCGATGCACCGGCACGACGATGGAGAAGGGGGTCGTGGCGCATGCGGTGCCGACCGCGCGTGCCGCGCGTGCGCTTCCGGCGTTCGCGGCCACTTCGCCGTACCCCGCCATTTCGCCGTACGGGATCTCGCGAATGGTCTCGAGTGCGGTGCGGGTGAAGCCGCGCACCAGGCGCCAGTCGAGCGGGAGATCGAATTCGCGCCGCTTTCCGGCGAAGTACTCGTCCAGCTGGCGCGCCGCCTCGATCGCCACGGGATCGTCGTCGGCATGGTCGAGCTCGCCGCGCAGCACGCGGGACAGCCGTTCGATCTCGTTCTCGAGCGGATCGCGCAGCGGGTGCAGTGTGACGATCCCCTCGTCGGTCACGACGATCAGCACGTCGCCGAGGGGGGAGGGGTGCAGGAGGAAGCGGCCGTGCAGCGGAGCGGTCATGCGGCCCATCATTCCGCGTACGCCGAGCGCGGCATCCGTCGGGTTATGGACTGGGGACGAAAGCTCGTCGCGGTCTGCTGGGGAGGAGCCGTGGACGCCCCCGAAAGGGTGCGACGGAGGGGCAATGCTCGCTCGATCGCTGCGGGATGATCCCGCCGACGTGAAACGGTCCTGATCAGATGGCGTGTCGTCCAATCCGGCGAAACTCGGGAAGGCTGCCCAGGGCATCGGCCGGGGCCGCTTAGGGTGGCCGTGTGTGGCGAGCTGAAGGCAGCGCCGTAATCGGTGCAGAGGAAGACGCGCCGTCCGTGACCCCGGGCGATCTCGGTCTGTCGGAACCGGGAGTGACCGTGATGCACGTCGCCGAGCCGGAGCGAGACCGGCTGAGAGCGCTCGCCGCTGAACTCGGCGGTTCCTCGACCCTGCTGCACTACGACGACGCCAGCGGCGCGGGCATCGAGATCACCCAGGCGCACCCGGGCAGCCTTCCACAATTCATCACCGGGCGCTCGACGCTCCTGTCCAACCTGTTCCGCGACGAGGTCGCGCTGCGCAACGCGCGGCTGGCCGCCGAGCGGATCACCGCCAAGAACGTCGAGATGCGCACCGCCCGCGGCATCGAGACGGTGAACCTCGCTGTGGGCCTGGCCTCGTGGCGGATCGGCGGCCTGGCGTGCACCGCGCCGGTGCTTCTGCGCCCGCTCGGCATCCGTCGTCATCACTCGGACTTCGAGCTGAAGCTGCACGGCACCTTCACCGTCAACCCCGAGTTCGTCCGCGCCGCGCGCACCCACTTCGGGATCGACCTGAACGGCGCAGGACTCGCGGCCCTCGCGTACGACGACGGCGTGTTCAAGCCCCAGCCCGTGATCGACCATCTGCGTGCGCTGACGGCGTCGATCGACTCGTTCACCGTCCTGCCGCGACTCGTGGTGTCGACCTTCGCCGACGTCGGTGCCGCAATGGCGAGGGATGCCGTCGACCTCGACCATCCGGTGCTGAATGCGCTCGCCGGCCACGTGGACGACCGCGCGGCGATGACCGTTCGACGCGAAAAGCCGAAGGTCGCGAGCCCCGACGAGCGTGCGCCCGCATCGGACACGCTGCTCCTGGATGCGGATGCCGAGCAG
>NZ_DASUNI010000116.1:0-10155 GCF_036277215.1 Microbacterium sp.
GGCTGCGCTGGCCGGCGACGACGACGACGCGGTAAAGACCGCCTTCGACAAGCTGAACCAGAGCCAGGGCAAGCTGGGAGAGGCGATCTACGCGTCCAGCCAGGCGTCGCAGGCTGCTCCGGATGCCGCCCCCGAGGCCGCGGCCGGTGACTCCGGGTCGGCATCGTCCGACGAGGATGTCATCGACGCCGAGGTCGTGGACGAGGACGAAGAGAAGAAGTAGTCATGGCCGCCAAGAACTTCGACCCTTCGAAGGGCTCAGGAAGCGGTGACGGTGAAGACGAGGTTCGACCGGACGAGGAGGGGGCGGATGCCGCGCGGAACGACGCAGGCGCATCCGACCCCGACTCGCAGCCGGACGGGTCCGTCGACGAGTGGACCGTCGACGACATCCTGAGTGCCTCTCAGAACCTGGACGCCGCCGCGGAGGACGCCGTGCTCGCCGACCTCGAGTCGGCGCTGCTGAACGACCTCAAGCGCCTGCAGGCCGAGTACGCCAACTACCGTCGGCGCACCGAAGAGCAGCGCGAGCGCGAGATCGAGCGCGCCAAGGGCGAGGCCGTGAAGGGCCTGCTCCCCGTCCTGGACGACCTCGACCGAGCCGAGAAGCACGGCGATCTCGTCGAAGGCACCGCCTTCGCCGCGATCGGTGACAAGGTGCGTGCCGTGGCCGAGAAGCTCGGCGTGGTGTCGTACGGCTCTGCGGGCGAGCCGTTCGACCCGCAGCACCACGAGGCGATCTTCCAAGCACCGACCCCGGGTGTCACCGAGCCGACGATCCTCGAGGTCGTCGAGGTCGGCTACCGCCTGGGCTCGGTTGAGCTGCGACCCGCCAAGGTGGTCGTCGCGGTGCCGGCCGAATAACCCGGGAGGAGCACCGCATGGCCAGTCAAGACTGGTTCGACAAGGACTTCTACAGAGTCCTGGGCGTCGAGAAGAACGTCAGCGATGCCGACCTGAAGAAGACGTATCGCAAGCTCGCCCGCAAGTACCACCCCGACTCCAACCAGGGTGATGCCAAGGCGGAGGCGACCTTCAAGGAGGTCAGCGAGGCGTACTCGGTGCTCTCCGATCCCGAGCAGCGCAAGGAGTACGACCAGATCCGCGCGATGGGATCGGGTGCGCGCTTCACCGCGGGCGGACAGCCCGGCGGGTTCGAGGACGTGTTCAGCATGTTCGGTCAGGGCCGGGGCGGCCGTCAGGCGCCCGAGGACTTCGACGACATCTTCAGCATGTTCAACCAGCAGCAGCCCGGCGGCTTCGGCTCGGGCCGGTTCGGCCAGCCGTCCGGAGGTTTCCGCGGCTACGGCGGCCCGCAGCGCGGCGCCGACGTCACGGCGCGGACGACGATCGACTTCATCACCGCCACCAAGGGTGAGACGATCACGCTGCAGGGGGAGGACGGCAAGCCCTTCAAGGTGAAGATCCCCGCGGGCGTGTCCGACGGGCAGAAGATCCGCCTGCGCGGGCGCGGGCGGCCGTCGCCGGACGGCGGCGAGACAGGAGACATCGTGGTGCAGGTGACCGTTCGACCCCATCCGGCGTTCACGCGCGACGGGCTGAACCTCCGGGTCACCGTCCCGGTGACGTTCACCGAGGCGGCGCTCGGCGCCACCATCGAGGTTCCGACGCTGGGCGGAGACCCGGTCAAGCTGCGTGTGGCACCCGGCACGCCGTCCGGTCGTGTCCTGCGGGTCAAGGGGCGCGGCGTGCAGACGTCGAAGGGCACCGGTGATCTGCTGGCGGAAGTGCAGGTGGCCGTGCCGTCCCATCTCGACGAGGCGGCGCGCGAGGCTCTCGAGCGGTTCCACGAGCTCGAGCCGAAGGACAACCCGCGCGCCGACCTGATGTCGAGGGCTCGCGCTTGACGATGTGACGCGAGGAGAATCGCCCGGGATGAGGACGCGCAGAGCCGATCCGCATTCGTCTCTGCCGATCCTCCTGGTCAGAGGAGGTGAGAGGGATGCCCGAACGAGAGCTCGATGAAGACGCGCCGATCTTTGCGATCGCCGTGGCCGCGGAGCTGGCGAACATGCACCCCCAGACTCTCCGTCAATACGACCGTCTCGGCCTCGTCGTCCCGGCGCGCACCCAGGGCGGATCGCGGCGCTACTCGACACGCCACATCGAGCAGCTGCGCGAGGTCGCCCGGCTGTCGTCGGCGGGCATGAGCCTGCCCGCGATCGCCCGCATCATCGAGCTCGAGGACCGTGTGCGCGAACTCCACCTGCGCGTGCACGACCTCGAGACCCGCGTGCGCAGCGAACTCGAGAACAGGCCGGGCGCTCGCGTCTTCGCGGCCGGGGCGACCGGCTCCGTCGTCACGCTGCGGCAGGGCCGGCGGGTCCGCCGCGCGACCGACATCGTCGTCTGGCGCCCGCGCCTGGCGCTCGAGCAGGATCCGTCCCCGTCCGCCGAGCCGGACGACTCCACCGGCTGACCCACCTCGACCGCGAGACTGCAACCGCAGGTCGAGACTGCGGGTGGTACCCGCAGTCTCGCCGCCCGGTTGCAGTCTCGCGGCCCGAGTGGGAGGTCAGCGGGGAGATCTAGACTCGCAAGGAGCGCCGTGGAAGGGGACTTGGTGACAACGAAACGTGCCGTCGTCGTTCGAGGCGGCTGGGAGGGTCATCACCCCGTCGAGGCGACCGAGCTGTTCCTGCCGTTCCTCCGGGAGCACGGCTACGACGTCCTGGTCGAGTCGTCACCGGCCGTGTACGCCGACTTCGACACGATGGCCGCGACCGATCTGATCGTGCAGTGCGTGACGATGTCGACCATCGAGCGCGACCAGGTCGCCGGTCTTCGTGCCGCCGTCCAGTCGGGCACCGGCTTCACCGGCTGGCACGGCGGCATCGCCGACTCGTACCACGACTCGGGCGAGTACGCGCAGCTGGTCGGCGGGGCGTTCGTGGCGCACCCGGGCAAGGAGCCCGAGGCCCTGACCGGAGAGCCCGGCGACAACTTCCTCGACCACACGATCCGGCTCACCCCGCTGGCCGCCGAGCACCCGATCACCGCCGGACTCGAGGACTTCGAACTCACGACCGAGCAGTACTGGGTGCTGCACGACGACCTCAACGACGTGCTCGCCGTCACGACCCACCCGGCACCTCCGTGGCACCCCTGGCACCGACCGGTCGTCTCGCCGGCGATCTGGACCCGCAACTGGGGCGCGGGCCGCGTCGTCGTCACGACCCCGGGCCACTCACTCGAGGTGCTTCAGCACCCTTCTGTCCGCACCGTCATCGAAAGGGGAATGCTGTGGGCCACGCGCCGCGCGTAGGAATCGTCGGAGTCGGAGTCATCTCGGGGGCGTACCTGCAGACCCTCGCACCGCGGTCGGACATCCAGGTGGCGGCCATCGCCGACCTCGACCCCGCCCGTGCCGCCACCGTTGCGGAGAGCGTCCCCGGCGCCCGCGCGCTGGAAGTGGGGGCGCTGCTCGCCGACCCCGACGTCGATCTCGTCCTGAACCTGACGATTCCGGCCGCCCACGCCGAGATCGCGCTCGCAGCCATAGCGAACGGCAAGCACGTCTACGGCGAGAAGCCGCTCGCGGTCGATCTCGCGGGCGGACAGGCGGTGTCCGATGCCGCCACCGCCGCCGGCGTCCGGCTCGGGTCGGCGCCCGACACGGTCCTGGGCACCGGGACGCAGACCGCCCGCGCCGTCATCGACGAGGGCCGCATCGGCCGCCCCATCGCCGCGACGGCCGTCATGGCAAACCCCGGCCCGGAGCCGTGGCATCCGAACCCCGACTTCTACTTCCTCCCCGGCGGCGGTCCGCTCATGGACATGGGCCCCTACTACATCTCGGCGCTCGTCCACCTGCTGGGCCCGGTGACCGCGGTCTTCGGGGCGGCCAGCCGGCTGCGCAGCGAGCGCGTGATCGGCTCCGGTCCGCGGGCCGGCGAACGCATCCCGGTCGACGTCGACACGCATGTGAGCGGCATCCTGGAGCACGCGAGCGGGGTGCTCTCGACGCTCACGACGAGCTTCGACAGCGTCAAGACCAGCGCCGCGCCGATCGAGATCCACGGCGAGAGCGGGTCGCTGTCGGTTCCCGACCCCAACATGTTCTCGGGCGATGTCTCGTTCTGCGCGCTCGGGTCGACCGAGTGGGAGCTGATCGAAGACCGGGCGGGCTACGTGGACGCCGCACGCGGGATCGGCCTGCTCGACATGCTCGCGGCCCCGGATGACGCGCACGTGCGTGCGTCCGGTCGTCTCGCGCTGCACACGCTCGAGGTGATGACCGCGGTGCTCGAGTCGGCGCGCACGGGCGTCCGCGTGACACTCGGCACCACGGTCGATCGGCCGCCGCTCGTTCCCCTCGGCTCGCGGTTCGACCTGCGGGAGCTGTAGCCCCGGTCCGCCGCCGTCGGGCTGGTGCCGCGGCCAGGGCCGAGGCAGACTGATCGGATGCCGACCCTCGACGACGTGCGCGCGATCGCGCTGAGCCTGCCCGAGACGGTCGAGAAGGTCGACGGCCACCGCGGCGGTCCAGGCTGGCGCGTCTCCGACGCCCTGTTCGTCTGGCAGCGGAGCCCCAGCAAGGCCGACCTCTCTGCGCTCGCCGCGCTGGGTCGCACCTGGCCCGACGGACCCGTGGTCGGAGTGCGGACCGAGGGCCTCGAGGCCAAAGAGGCCCTGCTCGGTTCGTTCCCGGACGCCTTCTTCACCATTCCGCATTTCGACGGCTATCCGGCGGTGCTGGTGCACCTCGACAGAATCGAGCCGGACCTGCTGCGCGAGGTGATCACCGACGCCTGGATCGTCAAAGCCCCGAAGCGGCTCTCGAAGGCCTGGCTCGCTGAGAACGAGTGACGCCCGGGGTCCGACTCCGGTCGCGCGGCCCGTCCCCGCGAGCACAGCGGGTCGGGCGGGTCGGGGAAAGGTTCGCCTCTAGAGTGCAGACGTGACCACCGCACCGGGGCCCGTGGCAGCGAAGGGTGAGACCGCGCGCTCCGTGCGCTGGTCCCAGCTGACGTACTGGCCGCTGGCGGTCGCCGCGGCGGTGTTCCTGCTCACCTACACCGTCCACGTGATCGGAGACGTCGAGGGCCTGTGGAGCTGGATCACGACGGCGACGATCGCGATCATCTGGGTGATGTTCATCGTCGACTACCTCGTGAAACTGAGGCTGTCGCACCCGCGGCGGCTCTGGTTCCGCACGCACAAGTTCGATCTCGTCCTCGCCCTCATCCCGGCCCTGCGACCGGTCCGGCTGCTCGACGCGTTCACCCGGCTCGCCTCGTTCACCCGCACCGCCGGCAACTCGATCCGGGCGCGCCTGCTGATCTACGGCGTCGGGTCGGCGATGCTGCTCGTGTGGTACATCTCGTTGCTGGTGCTGCAGGCCGAACGGCACGCGCCCGGGGCCACGATCACCTCGTTCGGCATCGCGGTCTGGTGGGCATTCTGCACCGTGACCACCGTCGGCTACGGCGACTACGTGCCGGTGACCGTGCCTGGTCGCGTAGCGGCGGTGTTCCTGATGGCCGGCGGCGTCGTTCTGGTCGGCCTGGTGGTGGCGACCATCTCGTCCTGGGTCGTGGAGCGGGCCTCGCGCGGGCATGACGATGCCGTGCCGGCGAGCCGTGCGGACATGCGCGCGCTGACCGACGAGCTCCGCCTGGCCGCGCAGCGCGCGGGCGTCGAGCGCAGCGGGCCCGAGGCGCCCGGCCCCGCCGCGCCGCAAGGGAGCCCGTGATCGCATGAAGCATCGCGATCCACTCGCCACCCCATCGCCGGCCGCCGCCCCGCTCTCGCCGATGCTGCGCGTGCTCCTGGGCCTCGCGGCCGCGGTCGTCGCACTCGCCGGCATGTTCTTCGCACGCGAACTGGTCGGCCCTCTCGTCCTGGCAGCGGTGATCGTCATCATCTGCCATCCCGTGCGGCATCCGCTCGATCGGCTCGGCTGGCCGCGCTGGGCCGCGACGACCGCTGTCATCGTCGTCGCCTACCTGATCCTCGTCGTGCTCGGACTGCTGCTCTTCTTCGCCGGCACCCAGTTCGCGCGGCTGGTCGCCGACTATGCCGACGAGCTTCAGGCGTCGGTGCAGGCGTTCATCGGGTGGCTGGGATCCGTCGGGCTGGACCAACAGGCATCGGATGCCGCGGCATCCGCCTTCGAGCCTTCGACGATCGTGTCGTTCGTCGCCTCGCTCGGCGGCACGGCGATCGGCATCGTCACCGCGCTGTTCTTCGTCCTCGCGTACGTGATCTTCATGGCGGCCGATGGGGCGCGCTACGCCCGGGCCGAGGCCTCCTTCGGGGCGGGTGCGCATTCGGCGATCCGCCGGTTCCAGCGGTTCAACTCCGGGGTGCGGCGGTACTACGTCGTCAATGCGAGCTTCGGCGCGGTCGTCGCGATCATCGACGGGCTGGCGCTGTGGGCGATCGGCATCCCCGCGCCCGCCGTGTGGGCGATCCTCGCGTTCGTCACCAACTTCATTCCGAACATCGGCTTCGTGGTAGGGCTGATCCCGCCCGCACTGCTGGCACTGGTGGTCGGCGGCTGGCCTCTCATGCTCGCCGTGATCGCGATCTACTCGGTCGTCAATGTGCTGCTCCAGGTGCTCATCCAGCCGAAGTTCGTCAGCGACGCCGTGAACCTCAGCCTCACGCTGAGCTTCTTCTCGGTGATCTTCTGGACGTTCATCATCGGGCCGCTCGGGGCGATCCTGTCGATCCCACTCACCCTGGCCGTGCGGGCGCTCGTGCTCGATCCCGACCCGGGAGCGCGATGGCTGCGTTGGCTCTCAGGGGATGCCGTGACGGCAGCAGGCGATCGGCGCGACGGCGCCGGCTGACCGCGAGCCGCAGTCAGGGCTCGATGCGCAGCACCGTCGGCGACTCGCCGAGTGCGAGGTCGTCGACGATCCGAAGGGTGCGGGCGAGCTCGTCCACCGCCCCGAGAACCGTGCCGAAGCGCTCGCGGTCGCTGCACACCGCCGTGACCGTGACGAAATGCGTTCCGGTGTCCCACGTGTAGGTCGCGAACGGCGGCGTGCGCGGATCCGCCGGCAGCGTCATCGCGAGCTTCTCGCCGACGCCCAGGTAGGTGCCGCGGAACGTCTCGGTGTCGTCGTACTCCATCGGCATGCTGGCGCGCGCCGCGCGCAGCTGCGCGGTGGCCTCGCGCACCTGCGCCATCACGACCAGCAGCTCGGGGTCGGCCTTCCAGACCCACACCAGTACGCGACCCGCAGCCTTGCGCATGAGCAGCGGTGTCGCCTGGCTCATCGCCCAGGCCGCGAAGCCTCCACTCGGGCGCTCGGCGACCCCGAGCGCGCGGTTCGCCTGATTCAGCAGCATCCGGATGGCCGCCTTGCGGTGCCGGCGCCCGCCGAACACGAGCGAGTCGGTGACGGCCACCCAGCGCTTGGTGTCGGCATCGGCCTGAAGTCGGGGCATGCATCCAGCGTACGAGAGCCTTCGACCGGCGCCGCCCGCAGGAGGCCGCGGGGCGGGTCGGAGGCCCTCAGGTACAGTTGGAACGCGCATGCATCCCTCTCGTGCCACCCGCCCCCCGCGCAGAGATAGGCAACCAGCATCCCGTGACCCCGTCCGAGACGCCCGACGATCACCGCGCCGCCGCGCCGGACGCGAAGCGACCCCTCACCGTGGTCATCGGCGCCGACACCTTCTCTCCGCACGTGAACGGTGCCGCGCGATTCGCCGAGCGGCTCGCCGCGGGGCTGGTCGCCCGTGGACACCACGTGCACGTCATGGCGCCGAGCCCCACGCACTGGAACCGGGGAACGGCCACCGAGATCATCGAAGACCAGCCGATGACCATGCACCGGCTCCCCTCGTGGCGCTGGTTCCCGCACGACTGGCTGACGTTCGTGCTGCCCTGGATGTCGAAGCACCACGCCCGCCGCGTCCTCGACTCGGTCAAGCCCGACGTCGTGCACATCCAGTCGCACATCATCATCGGTCGCGGCCTGGCTCGCGAGGCGCGCAAGCGCGGCATCCCGATCATCGCCACAAATCACGTGATGGCCGAGAACATCCTCGACTTCACGACTCTGCCGCCCGCCCTGAACGGCGTGTTCCTGCGTCTCGCGTGGGCAGACGCCAAGCGTACGTTCGACATGACCCGGGCAGTGACGACGCCGACCCGCAAGGCGGCCGACTTCCTCGAGGCGACGATCGACATACAGAACGTCATCCCGATCAGCTGCGGCATCGACCGTTCCAACTACACGCCCGACCTCGGTCCGCGTGACGCGAACCGCATCCTGTTCGTCGGTCGGCTGACCACCGAGAAGCACATCGACGTCCTCCTCAGGGCCGTGGCGACGCTCGACCCCGCCCTCGACGTGCATGTCGACCTCGTCGGCGAGGGGGATCAGCGCAAGAACCTCGAGGTGCTCGCCCATTCGCTCGGGCTGGACGCACGCGTCACGTTCCACGGACACGCCCCGGAGGCCCGGCTGCGTGAGATGTACAGCCGCGCCAGCCTGTTCGCGATCGCGTCGATCGCCGAACTGCAGTCCATTGCCACCATGGAGGCGATGGCGTCCGGGCTGCCGATCGTGGCGGCCAACGCCGTCGCCCTGCCCCACCTCGTGCATGACGGCGAGAACGGCTATCTGTTCGAGCCCGGCAACGTCGAAGAGCTGGCCGCCCGCCTGACGGATGTGCTCACCGCGGAGCCGGGCGAGAGGCGGCGTATGCAGCAGGCCTCGCTCGACGGCGTGGCGATCCACGACATCAACCGCACCCTCGACACGTTCGAGGCGCTGTATCGCGGCGAACCTCTGCCCGCGTAGCCGATGCATGTCGTGATGTTCGGCGACCAGCACGTCGAGTCGCTCGGCGGGGCGCAGGTGTCGATGCGGCTGCAGCGCGACTTCCTGGAGCGCGCCGGACACACCGTGACGATCGTCGCACCGAGGATGCACGGGCCGCGCGCCGCAGGCGCCGACGATGCGCTGATCGACACGCCCTCGATTCCGATCACGCTCGACCGGGAGTACTCGCTGTCGTGGCCGGGCAGCCGAACCGACCGGTTCGTGGACGCCGCCCTCGCAGGCCGTCCCCCCGTGGACGTGGTGCACGTACAGGCCGATTTCTGGGGCGCGGTCACAGGCCACCGCTTCGCCGCACGACACGGCCTCCCCGTCATCCACACGATGCACAATCGCGTCGACGTGGGGATCGAGGCGACCGCTCCCTTTCCCGGTCTCGTGATGCGGGTGCTGAACGCCTGGCAGCGGCGCGCCCTGCGGCGCACGGGCAGGCGACTGCCGGCCGGCCGGGACGGCTGGTCCTACCTGCGCCGCTTCGCGGCCCTGTCGCGGGCGGTGACCGCGCCGTCGGCGCACTTCGCCCGCCGTCTCGAGCAGCACGGCGTCGTCCCAGGGCTGGCCGGAGCAGCACCCGACGTCGACGTCGTGTGGAACGGCATCGACGACGATGTCCTGGATGCCGCGCTCGCGGCCGGCCGGTCCGAGCGGGCTTCCGGCAGGCCGCGTTTCGTCTGGCTCGGTCGGATGAGTCCGGAGAAGCGTCTCCTTCCGTTCCTCGAGGCTCTCGCCGAGTCGGGCATCGACGCCCACGTCGAGATCATCGGGGGAGGTGGACAGGAGAGGGCTGCGCGTCGTCTGGTCGAGAGGCGGCGGCCGGCGGCATCCGTCGTCTTCGCCGGTCGCCTGCCGTACGCCGAGACGCTGCGCCGCATCGCGGCCGCGGATGCGGTCGTGCAGACGTCGATCGGATTCGAGACGCAGGGCATGACGGTGTTCGAGGCTGCTTCGCTCGGCACGCCCGCTGTCGTCAGCGACCCCGACATCGGCGCCGAGCTCGGGTCGGGCTATTGGGCGGTCGCGGACGCGTCGACGTTCGCGCTGGCCGAGACCCTCCGCACGGCCGCGGCGCAGATCACGGCGGGTACCGGGGTGGTGCCCGACCCTTCGATTCAGGAGAAGTTCCGCCAGTCGTCGCGGACGGCGGCCATGGTGGGCGTGTACCACCGCGCAGGGTCCTGATCCACGCGCCCGTCGACCGCCGTCGTGCTCAGTTGCGGCGCACAACTCCCGCAGAGGCGCGGGCAGGATCGGGAGTCGTTCCGGAGTTACCGGACTCGCACGCCATGCCGAGCGGAACTGCAGGAGCTGTGCGCCGTCGTGCTGAGCGCAG
>NZ_DASUNI010000117.1:0-9873 GCF_036277215.1 Microbacterium sp.
TCTGGTCCGGCCACCAGAAGTCGCTGTAGACCAACCGGCCGCTCGGCAACGTGAAGCGCTGCTGAAGCTCGGGCTGGGGAAATCCCATTCGCGCGATCAACACCCGGCTCTGCGTCTCGCGAACGCTATCCGCTCCCGAGCGGGCGAAATCCGCCACCCGCCGTGCGCGAGCCGCGCCGCCCGCATAGGATGCGGCGCCCGCCGGCAGTTCCTGCTGGCGCGCCACATTTTCCCCAGGGCGCAAGCAGGAATGTGTCGCACAAGCCCATCTGCGTCGCAATCGCGAATCAAGAACGCCGGATGCCCGAGACTGCGCGGCCACGTCCGTGCGACCCCCGCCGCCTCCCGCCCGCCCGGCTTCGGCGCATCACCCCTGCCGTAGACTTGACGGCACGATGGACGACCCCCCCAGTAGACGCTCGCCCCACTGCCACGCTTCCCATCCGGGGGGTGATGCGTGATGGAGTACATCATGCTGGGCGTGGGGCTGCTGCTCACTGTCGGGACCGGCCTGTTCGTCGCAAGCGAGTTCGCGCTCGTCAACCTCGACCGTGCGGATCTCGAAGCACGCCGCGACGCGGGCGAGTCCCGCCTGTCGATGACCATCAACGCGCTGCGCATCACTTCGACGCACCTGTCCAGCGCGCAGCTCGGCATCACGCTGACGACGCTGCTCACCGGTTACGCGATGGAGCCGGCGATTTCGAGCCTGTTGCGACCGGTCTTCGCCGCGTGGGGCTGGCCCGAGGGCATCGCATCGCCGCTGGCCGTGTTCATCGGCGTCACGATCGCCACCGTTCTGTCGATGATCCTCGGTGAGCTGATCCCGAAGAACTTCGCGCTGGCCATCCCGCGGCAGACCGCGAAGCTCGTCATGCCGTTTCAGGTCGGCTTCACGATGGTGTTCCGCCCGGCCATCGCCCTGCTCAACGGCAGCGCGAACGGCGTCCTGCGGATCATCGGCATCGAGCCGAAGGAGGAGCTTTCCGGCGCGCGGACGGCCGAAGAGCTCTCCAGCCTCGTCCGCCGGTCGGCGCTCGCCGGCGTCCTCGAAGAGGACACCGCCTCGCTCCTGGATCGCAGCCTGACCTTCGCGCGGCTCAGCGCCGCTGACGTGATGACGCCGCGGCCGAGCGTGCACGCGCTGGGCGCCGACGACTCGGCCGAAGAGGTCATCCAGCTCGCCCGGCGCACCGGCCACAGCCGCTTCCCGGTCTACGACGAGTCGATGGACGACATCGTCGGGATCGTCCACCTCAAAGCCGCGGTCGGCGTGCCGCGCAACCGGAGGGCGGACGTCCCCGCCGCCGCACTGGCGACCGAACCCCTGCGCGTGCCCGAGGCCGTCCACCTCGACACCCTCATGTCGGAGCTGCGCGCACGCGGGTACCAGATGGCGATCGTGGTCGACGAGTACGGCGGAACCGCGGGCGTCGTCACGCTGGAGGACCTCGTCGAGGAGATCGTCGGCGAGGTTCTCGACGAGCACGACCGGCGCCGCGCGGGCATCGTCCGCAGCGAGGGGTCCCTGATCTTCCCCGGCGAACTCCGCCCCGACGAGGTACGCGACCGCACCGGCATCCGGATCCCGGAAGGGGATGTCTACGACACCGTGGGCGGCTACATCATGAGCGTCCTCGAGCGCATCCCGGTCGTCGGCGACTCCCTCGAGATCGAGGACGGCACGCTCGACGTCCAGCGGATGGTCGGCCGGCGCGTCGATCGCGTCCGCTTCACGCACACCCCGATGCCGGCCGAAGAGCACGCCCAGAGCGAAGGGGGTGAGCGCGCGTGAGCGACTGGGCAGGTCTCGCGTGGCTGGTCGTGCTGCTCGCCTTCAACGCGTTCTTCGTCGGCGCGGAGTTCGCTGTCATCTCGGCCCGCCGGTCGCAGGTCGAGCCGCTCGCCGAGCGCGGATCGCGCGCTGCGAAGACGGCCCTGTACGCCATGGAGCACGCCACCCTGATGCTGGCGACGTCGCAGCTGGGAATCACGATCTGCTCGCTGCTCATCCTGAACGTCTCCGAACCCGCGATCCACCACCTGCTGGCCGAGCCTCTCGGGCTGACCGGGCTGGGCGAGGCGATGGTCGACACGATCGCGTTCCTGATCGCCCTGCTCATCGTGTCGTACCTGCACGTGGTGTTCGGTGAGATGGTGCCGAAGAACCTCGCCTTCTCGGTCCCCGACCGTGCTGTGCTGATGCTGGCGACTCCGCTCGTCTGGGTCTCGCGCCTGTTCCACCCGGTGATCGTGGCGTTGAACTGGATCGCCAATCACGCGGTCCGGCTCTTCGGGGTCGAGCCGAAGGACGAGGCCGCTTCGACGTTCACGCTCGACGAGGTGACGACCATCGTCAACCAGTCGCGCATCGAGGGCGTGCTCCATGACACGTCCGGCACGGTGTCGGCCGCTCTCGAGTTCACCGACAAGAAGGCCAAGGACATCGCGGTGCCGCTCAGCCAGCTGGTGACCCTGCCCGAGTCGGTGACACCCGACAAGATCGAGCGGTCGGTGGCCAAGCACGGCTTCTCCCGCTATGTGATCGTGGATGCCGCCGGGCTCCCGCTCGGGTACGTGCACCTCAAGGACGTCCTTCGTGCCGCCGAGGGGCCGGACGCCTCGGCGGACGTCGTCCAGCCGATCCCCGCCAAGCGGATCCATCAGATGGTGCCGGTGCAGGAGCGCACCGACCTCGAGGACGCCCTGGCGCTCATGCGACGTGCGGGCCGTCACCTCGCCCGGGTGAGCAACGACGAGGGTGAGATCACCGCGGTGCTGTTCCTCGAGGACATCATCGAGGAGCTCATCGGCGAAGTGCAGGACGCGACCCGCCGCCGCGCCTGACGGCCTCGTCCGCCGCGGGGCGGCAGTCGCACCGTGCTCGCGTGGCGCGAGTAGGGTGTCGCCATGATCGCGTCGTGGACGGTGCAGGACACGGCGCGCGTGCTGCGCAAGCCGAGCGCCGCCGACGACAAGTACTCGCGCGGCGTGCTGGGCGTGCGAACCGGATCGGAGACGTATCCCGGTGCTGCGGTGCTCGGCGTCGAGGCCGCATGGCGCGCAGGCGTCGGCATGGTGCGCTATCTGGGGCCCCGGACCCCGACTGCGCTGGTGCTGCAGCGGCGGCCGGAGACGGTGACTGCCGAAGGACGCGTGCAGGCATGGCTGATCGGGTCCGGAACGGATCCGACGCACAGACCGGATGTCGAGACGACAACACTGCGTGGAATCCTCTCGTCGCCGCTGCCGGTCGTGGTCGACGCGGGAGCGCTCGACCTGGTGCCCTCGGCTGAGGCCCCGATGATCGTCACGCCGCATGGACGCGAGCACGCCCGGCTTCGAGCGCTCCTCGGCCTCGCCGAGGACTCCCCGGCCGATGACGAGGCGCGGGCGGCCTCTGCCGCCGAGACCGCCGCCGCTCTCGGAGCGACGGTCGTCCTCAAGGGCGCCGTCACGATCGTCGCGTCTGCAGACGGCTGGGCGACGGCGGTGTCGGTCGGAACCCCGTGGCTGGCGACGGCGGGCACCGGCGACGTGCTCGCGGGCGCGATCGGCGCCGTCGTGTCGGGCGGTTCGCCGGGGAGCGACCTTGCTCGTCTCGCCGCCGCGGGAGTCTGGCTGCACGGGCGCGCGGCCGCCCTGGCGGCGGGCGACCTCGGCCCCGAGGGAGGACCGATCACCGCCGGGGACGTGGCCGGTGCGCTCCCACGCGCCGTCGCGGAGGCGCTGTCGACGCACTGACGAAACCCCGGCCACCTACAATCGACCCGTGTCGAGGCGTGCAGTGCTGTGGATCGCTTTCGCGATCGTGCACGTCGCCGTGTGGGCGCTCGGCTTCGTGCTGCCGAATCAGCCGATGGGCGACGTCCACAACGTCTACGAGCCATGGTCGACCTGGGCGATCGATGGAGACGCCATCGTCGGAATCACCGAGCCGTGGATCTACCCGCAGCTCGCTCTGGTCCCCCTGGTCCTCGCTCAGGGCTTCGCCTGGATCGCCGGGTACGAGGTCGCGTGGGCGATCTTCATCACGATCTGCGACGCGCTGGTGTTCGGGATGCTGGTGGGTACGGGCCGCTCGGCCGGACGGAACGCCGCAGCGGGATTCTGGCTCGCCTTCATCCTCCTCCTCGGACCCGTCGGGATGTACCGCCTGGACGGCGTCACGGCGCCGCTCGCGATCGCAGGATGTCTGTGGCTGGTGGGACGTCCGTGGCTGGGCTCGATCCTGCTGGCCGTCGCCACCTGGATCAAGGTCTGGCCGGCAGCACTGATCGCCGCCGCGGTGATCGCCGTGAAACGTCGCCTCGCCGTCCTCGGCGGCGCGCTGATCGTCTCCGCCGCGACACTGATCGCGGTCGTCGCAGCAGGCGGCGGAGCAACGGTCTTCGGCTTCATCAGCGACCAGACGGATCGAGGTCTGCAGGTGGAGGCGCCGGTCAGTGCCTACTACCTCTGGCGGGCGGTCGCCGGCATCCGCGGTTCGTTCATCTACTACGACGGCGATCTGCTGACCTTCCAGGTCTCGGGCCCGGAGGTTGATGCCGTCATCGCCGTGATGACACCGCTTCTGTTCGCTGCGGTGCTCGGCGTCGCGGCACTCGGCGCATACCGGGCGTGGCACGGCGCCAGCTTCGTGAGACTGTTCCCGCCGCTGGCCCTGGCCTTCGTGCTCGTGTTCATCGTCTTCAACAAGGTGGGGTCTCCGCAGTACATGACCTGGATCATCCCTCCGCTTCTGGTCGGCCTCGTGATCGACCGCGCGCGGTGGAGGCGACCGGCCGCCCTGGGATTGCTCATCGCGCTGGTGACACAGGCGGTCTACCCGATCATGTATTACGGCCTGCTCGGCGCTCACCCGCTTCCGGCCGCACTCCTGACGCTGCGCAACGTGCTGGCCGTCGTCCTGCTGGTGTGGGCGGTCGTGCGCGTCGCGCAGATACCGCGCCGCGCCGCCACGCTGGTGCACCAAGCACCCGTCCATCCCTGATCCGGAGGTCACCCATGCTCGTCGCCTTCTCCGTCGCACCCAGCGGCACGCCCCGCAGCAGCGGCTCGGCCCCCCGAGGCGATGCGTCCGCTACGGCTGATGCGTCGGTCCACGACGCCGTCGCCGCAGCGGTGCGCATCGTGCGCGAGTCCGGCCTGCCGCACCGCACGACGTCGATGTTCACCGAGGTGGAGGGGGAGTGGGACGAGGTCTTCGACGTCGTCAAGCGGGCGACCGAGGCCGTCCTGCCCTTCGGCTCGCGGGTATCACTGGTGCTCAAGGCAGACATCCGTCCCGGCTTCATCGGCGAGATCGACGGCAAGGTGCAGCGACTGGAGCGCGCCCTGGGCACTCCGCCCGACAGCGACTTCGAAGCGGTCTAGCGCATTGCTCATTCGCACCGGCGCCGAATCGCGTCTACGCGAGTCTCGACTCGAATCGATTCGACAGGGATGCCACGCCAGCGCTAGCATGACCGGATGACCTCCTCGACAACATCGAGGGGTGCGGCGATGTGGGCGCTCCTCTCCCTCGCCATCGGCAGCTTCGGCATCGGCATGACCGAGTTCGTCGTCATGGGGCTGCTTCCGAACATCGCCGCGGACGTCCTTCCGACCCAGTGGGATGCCAGCCAGGGCGATGCGATCGCCCAGACCGGGTGGCTGATCACGCTGTATGCGCTCGGCGTGGTCGTGGGGGCCCCGACGATCGCCGGGTCCGTCGCGAAATACCCGCGCCACCGCGTCATGATCGGACTCGCGCTCGCCCTCACGGTCTTCAACGGGCTGACGGTGCTGCTTCCGACCTTCGAGCTCGTCGCCGCATCCCGGTTCCTGGCGGGGCTGCCGCACGGAGCGTACTTCGGAATCGGCGCACTCGTCGCGGCGGACGTGCTGGGCCCGGGCAACCGCGCGAAGGGCGTCGCCTTCGTGCTGACCGGTCTCACCGTCGCGAACGTGGTGGGCGTCCCGCTCGGCACGTTCCTGGGCCAGCAGGTCGGCTGGCGGTCCGCGTTCCTGGTCGTGACGGCCATTTTCGCGCTGGCCACCGTCTTCATCGCGTGCTTCGTGCCGCCGCATCCCGGTGAGCCGGGCCGCACCCTCAGGGCGGAGCTCGGCGTGTTCCGCATCGGTCAGGTCTGGCTCGCGCTGGGAGTGGGGGCGATCGGCTTCGGGGGATTCTTCGCCGTCTACAGCTACGTCGCGCCGATGGTCACGGACGTGGCCGGCTCGCCCGCGTGGGTGGTGCCGATCATCCTCGTCCTGATGGGTATCGGCATGACGGTGGGCAACCTGGTGGGCGGTCACCTCGCGGACGTCGACCTGAAGCGCACCCTGATAGGCGGTCTCGTGGCGCTCACGCTCGTCCTCGCGCTGCTCGCCCTGACGTCGCACTGGATCGTCGCCCTCGGCTTCTTCGTCCTGGCGACGGGTTTCGTCTCGTCGGTGCTCAGCCCCACGATCCAGACGCGTCTCATGGACGTGGCCGCAGACAATCAGTCGATCGCCGCCGCGCTGAACCACTCCGCGCTGAACATCGGCAACGCTCTCGGCGCCTTCCTCGGCGGCGCGGTCATCGCGTTCGGATGGGGATTCGTCGCACCGGCATGGGTGGGCGTCCTGCTCGCGCTCGGAGGGCTGGGCGTCGCCGTCGTGAGCCTGCGACTCGACCGGGCGCGCTCCCTCACCGCCGCATAGAGTTGTCGGATGTCAAAGCCGACGCCTGCGGATCGGGCGCTGCGGGCACTCGCCGATGCCGTCGGCGAATCGCGTCCGCGTCGCCCCGAGGACGGGGATGACCCCGACGTCCCGGTGGCTGCCACAGTGGTGATCGTCCGCGACGCCGTCGCCGGCCCCGAGGTGCTCATGATCGAGCGGCCGGATCGCGGCTCGTTCCCGGGCGCCTGGGTCTTCCCCGGCGGCAAGCTGGAGCCCGCCGACCGCGCCGAGGCGGACGACACCCGTGTCGATCGCACGGAGAGCGACGAGCTCGTTGCCGCACGCCGGGCGGGTGTGCGCGAGACCGCGGAGGAGACCGGACTGCGAACGGATGCCGTGGCCCTCGTCCCGCTTTCCTGCTGGGATCCGCCGCCTGGACTGCCCCTGCGCATCCGCACGTGGTTCTTCCTGGTGCCAGACCCCGGCGGGGACATGACCCTCGCGGCCGACGAGGTGATCGCCGCGGCGTGGGTGCGTCCGGCCGATATGCTCGCCCGGCACGGCCGCGGTGAGATCACGCTCTACCCGCCGACCTGGGTGACGCTGCACACCCTGGCCGATCAGCCGGACGCGGATGCCCTTCTCGGAGTAGCCCGCATCGGCGGCATCCGTCGCTTCGAAACGGTCGCGCGGCGCGGCGGCGAAGGAGCGGTGCTTCTGTGGCAGGGCGATGCGGCGTACGACGAGCACGCCCCGGCGGACCCGGCAGCTCGCCATCGGCTGGAGCTCGCCTCGTTGCCGTGGATCTACACGCGCACCGACTGACCCGGCCGCGTGGGCTCGTTATCGAGCAGGGGACTCCAGCAGGCGCCGCAGGTGGGCGCCGACGGCCGAGCTCTCGATGAGGAAGCCGTCGTGACCGAAGTCGCTCGAGAGGACGACCGCCCCGTCGTCGAGCGTCGTGCGGATGCTGCGCGCGATGCGGTGCTGACCGTCGACGGGGAAGAGCCGGTCGCTGTCGATTCCCAGCACGAGCGCGGTAGCCGTCACGCGCGCGAGCGCCTCTTCGACGCCGCCGCGATCTCGGCCCACGTCGTGAGAGTTCATGGCCTCGACGAGCGTGATGTAGCTGTTCGCGTCGAAGCGACGCGTGAAGCGATTGCCGTGGAAATCGAGGTACGAGGCGACCGCGAATCGGCCGCCTCGCCCCAGCGGGCTCACACCCGACTGCCATGAGCGTTGGAAGCGCTGATTCAGCTCGGTCGGCGACCGGTAGTTCAGCAGCGCCATGCGCCGCGCGAGCGCAAGACCACGGTGAGGTCCGTCGCCGTCCCCGGAGTCGTAGTACTCGCCCGCCTGGAACCGAGGATCGATCAGGATGGCCTCCAGCTGGACGGAGTTCAGCGCGATCTGGTCTGCGGTGTTGACCGGTGGTGCCGAGAGGATGCCCACGCGCCCGACCCGGTCGGGCAGTCCGACGGCCCATTCGAGGGCGTGCATGCCGCCCATCGAGCCGCCGAGCACTGCCGCCCACACGTCGATGCCCAGCGCGTCCGCCAGACGAACCTGTGCGGCGACCTGGTCCCGGATGGTCAGATACGGGAAGCGCGAGGCCCACTCGTAGCCGTCGGGGGCGATGCTCGAGGGACCGGTCGAGCCCTGGCATCCGCCGAGCATGTTCGGCGCGATCACGAACCACTCGTCGGTGTCGATGGGGGCGCCCGGGCCGACGATGTCGTCCCACCACCCCTCGGTCGGATGACCCGGACCGGCCTGGCCGCGTACGTGGCTGTCTCCGGTGAGCGCGTGCAGGACCAGCACGGCGTTGTCCCGCGCGGGGGAGAGCTCACCCCATGTCTCGTAGGCGAGGCGATAGCCGGGTAGCTCGCGTCCGCCCTCGGTGCGGAACGCTCCGAATGCGGCGAAGCGCCGGTCGCCGATCGGATCCCCGTCGCGCCACGCTCCGGTCGCGGGCGGGCGTCCCAACAGCTGGCGTGCGTCGGCCTCCGTGACCGGCGCGCTGGGCACCGTGTCCTCCGAGGTCTGCCAGTCCATCCGTCCATTGTGGCCTGCCCCTCGATGGGCGGTCGGCGTATTACGCATCGGGGCGGCGCCCGAGGCGGCTCAGGTCCGGAAGGGCACCGTCTCGTAGAGCGCGCCGTGCTGGCCGGCGAAGGCGATCGCCGTTGCGTTCCGCGTCTGCACGAAACGGTGGGATGTGTCGGCGCCGGCGGGAATCTGCGCATCGATCTCGGGAAGCGTGCCCCGCGTCTCGTTGGACAGCCACACGATGTCGCGATCGACCGCCGCGCCCAAGCCCGTGACGAGTCCGGCGAATCGGCGCCGCTGCTCGGCGTCGAGGTAGAGCAGCACCGCGCTGTGGAACACGACCAGCGTGGCGTCCTGAGGCGAGTCGGCCGCGACATCCGTCAATCGCTCCAGCAGGTCTCCCCGCACGACCTCGGGCGGATCGGCCGCCGCGATCGCGGCGGCACCGCGCAGGCGCGCGACTCGACGATCGTGATCCGGACCCGGCCAGATGAGCGTCGCGAGCCAGTCGAGAGCGACCGGATCGGCCGGGTCGATGGGAGCCAGGTCGATGCCCCGCCGCCAGAGGACGTGGGGCATCCGCTCGGGCACCGAGGCCGCGTCGTCGAGCCGGCAGGCCAGCGTGACGGTGCTGGGGCCGTCCGCGGGGTCGAGGCGCTGTGGGCCGATCGGGGTCGCGTAGTCGACGCTGTAGCGGTCGGGGAACAGGCAAAGGCCTGCGGCGGCACCCACCTCGAGCAGAGCGACCGGACCGTCGATGCGCGACAGCACGGGCAGGAGGGTCGCGCAGCGGTTCGGCTCGTTCGTCTGGGTTGTGCGTGTCGAAGCGGTCGCCTGAACCTGTTCCCAGTGTGCGAGCAGCCACTCCCTCCACTCCGGATAGGGCAGGAGCGGGCATCCCTCCCACCGTGCGGCGGCGAAGATGAGGTTGGGCTGCTGCTTCGCCGGCGGAAGGCCGTCGAGCAGCGCGACCACGACTCGATCGGCGGCTACCCCCGTCGCCCAGTCCTCGTAGAGCGGCGACGTGTCGTGCGCCCAACGGCGCCCGAAGTCGTCGTACACCGCCGCGACGTCACTCTCCACTCGACCCACCCTACGATCCGGCGGTCCTTCTGCGTGCGGGAGCCGCAACGTCGAAGCGCCCGACCACACGGGTGATCGGGCGCTTCGACG
>NZ_DASUNI010000118.1:0-19849 GCF_036277215.1 Microbacterium sp.
CCCACCACCGCGCCTCGGGGATGTCGGTGTGCACGAACATCGTGTCCTTCGCGCGCGAGTAGTCCTCCCACTTCGTGATCGCCAGGACGTCGTTCGGGCTGAGCTTCCAGCGCCGCATCGGGTCGTCGGCCCGGTCGAGGAAGCGCTGCTCCTGCTCCTCGTCCGACACGCTGAACCAGTACTTCAGCAGGATGATCCCGTCCTCCACGAGCATCCGCTCGAAGATCGGTGCCTGGTGGAGGAACCGGTGGTACTCGATGTCGGTGCAGTAGCCCATCACGTGCTCGACGCCGGCGCGGTTGTACCAGGAGCGGTCCATCAGCACGATCTCGCCACCGGCGGGCAGGTGCGGGACGTACCGCTGGAAGTACCACCGGGTCTTGTCGCGATCGCCCGGGGCGGGCAGCGCGACGATGTGCGTGACGCGCGGGTTGAGGTACTCGGTGACCCGCTTGATCGTGGAGCCTTTGCCGGCGGCATCCCGGCCCTCGAAGATGATCACGATGCGGGCGCCGGTGGCCTGCACCCAGGCCTGCATGTCGACGAGCTTCGCCTGCAGCACCATCAGCTCGGATTCGTACAGCTTCTTCGCCATGCGACGGCTCATGAGAGTTCCTTCTGCCCCAGTTGACCGCGACCGATTCGCGGCATCTTCCGACCTTACGCGTGCAGGGCGTCGTTGAGTGTGACTCCCGCACCCGTCCGCCGAACGGCCTCGATCGCACCGGTCAGCGAGTTGCGCCGGAACAGGATGCCGTCACGACCCGACAGCTCGGCGCCCTTGACCGTCGCACGCGCGCCGTCATGGCGCGGCGGCTCATCGGCGAGCACGATCTTCGAGCCGGCCGTGACGTAGAGGCCGGCCTCGACGATGCAGTCGTCTCCCAACGAGATGCCGACGCCCGCATTCGCCCCGAGGAGGGTCCGCGCCCCGATCGAGACGCGGTGCGCGCCGCCGCCCGAGAGCGTGCCCATGATCGACGCGCCCCCGCCGATGTCACTGCCGTCTCCGATGACCACGCCCTGGGAGATGCGGCCCTCCACCATCGAGGCGCCGAGCGTGCCCGCGTTGAAGTTGACGAACCCCTCGTGCATCACCGTGGTGCCGGGGGACAGGTAGGCGCCCAGACGTACGCGCGACGCGTCCGCGATCCGCACGCCCGGAGGGGTCACGTAGTCGAGCAGCCGCGGGAACTTGTCCAGGCCCTGCACCTGGATGCCGTCCCGCGCGAGGAACGGGCGCAGGCGGGTCGCGTCGTCCGGATGCATCGGACCGGCGTTGGTCCACGCGACGTTGGGCAGGTGCCCGAAGATGCCCTCGAGGTTGACGGAATTCGGCGGGGCCAGACGGTGCGACAGCGCGTGCAGTCGCAGGTAGGCGTCCGAGGTCGAGGCGGGCGGCACCTCCAGGTCGACCTCAACGACGACGGCGTCGACGGTGACGTCACGGCGCGGGTCGGGCACCGCGTGACGGTCCAGCTCATCGGGGGGCATCGACGGATCGAATCCGAGCGGGATCCGACCTTCGGCGGGAGACGGGAACCACGTGTCCAGTACCGTGCCGTCCGCCGATGTCGTGGCGAGCCCGACACCCCACACCCACCGCTGGTCGCTCATCCCTCAACGCTACCCAACCGGCGGCGGAGCGTCGCCCCGCGCCGTCAGTAGACTCGGGGGATGCCGCCGCTGGATCTGACCGCGTCCTCCGTCGACCTCACCCGGACCATCTGCGACATCCCGAGCGTCTCCGGCGAAGAAGTCGCTCTCGCCGATCTGATCGACGCCGCGATCCGCCCGCAGTCGCACCTCGAGGTCTACCGGGACGGTGACACGATCGTCGCCCGCACCCAGCTCGGCCACTCGCAGCGCGTCGTGATCGCCGGTCACATCGACACGGTGCCGATCAACGGCAACGTGCCGACCCGGGACGTCGACGTCGACGGTGAGGCGTTCCTCTGGGGCCGCGGAACCGTCGACATGAAGGCCGGAGTCGCGGTGCAGCTCAAGCTCGCCGCCGAGCTCAGCGATCCCCGCATCGACATCACGTGGATGTGGTACGACCACGAGGAGGTCGACAACGACCTCAACGGACTGACCCGCCTCGCCCGCACGCGTCCGGACCTGTTCCGGGGGGACTTCGCCATCCTGGGCGAGCCCTCCAACGGCGCGGTCGAGGGCGGCTGCAACGGCAACATGCGGGCGATCGTGCGCACGCACGGTGTGCGGGCCCACAGCGCCCGCGCCTGGGTGGGCGAGAACGCGATCCACAAGGCGGCCCCCGTCCTCACCCGCCTCGCGGAGTACCGACCGCGGGATGTCGCCGTGGACGGCCTCGTCTACCGCGAGGGTCTGAACGCCGTGCGCATCGGGGGCGGGGTCGCGGGAAATGTGATCCCCGATCTGAGCGAGGTCGAGGTGAACTACCGCTTCGCGCCGAGCCGCTCCGCCGAGGCCGCGGAGCGTCATGTGCGGGACGTCTTCGCGGGCTTCGACGTCGAAGTGGTCGACATCGCCGTCGGCGCCCGGCCGGGGCTGGACGCACCGCTGGCGCAGGAATTCGTGGCGGCGGTGGGGGGCGAGGCGCGCCCGAAGTACGGGTGGACGGATGTGGCGCGGTTCTCCGCCATGGGCGTGCCCGCCGTCAACTACGGCCCGGGCGATCCGCACCTCGCGCATCACGACGATGAGCGGGTGCCGCTCGCACAGATCGAGGACGTGGAACGCGGACTGCGCGCGTGGCTGACCACGCCCTGACGCAGCCGGCGCCTCGCGGGTGGAAGGCGCTGCCTGCGGCGCTTCGGATCGGCATCCTGTACCTGGTCTCCCGTGCGGTCACCACCTCGTTCCTGCTCCTGGCGGGAACGCTCGTATCGCCGGACTCGCGCTTCGGCCAGAGCGCCACGCTCGGCAGCTTCGCAATGGGCTGGGACGCGTACTGGTACTGGCTGATCGGACAGGAGGGGTATCCTGCGACGCTGCCGCTGACCGATTCGGGCGAGGTCGCGGAGAACCAGTGGGCCTTCATGCCCGTCTACCCGGTCCTCGCCAAGATCGTGGGGCTCCCCTTCGAAGCGGTGGTGTGGCCGGGTGCACCGTCGTGGGGGATCGGCGCCTTCCTCGTGTCCATCGTGGCGGGCTACCTCGCGTGTCTGGTGCTGTACCGCATGCTCCGGATGCGCATCGATGCGACGGCGGCCACATGGGCGGCGCTGTTCTTCGCCTCAGGTCCGCTCGCTGCCCTCTTCCACGTGGGCTACGCCGAGTCGCTCTTCCTGCTGTGGCTGTTCCTGTCGCTGTGGGTCGTGCAGCGCCGGGAATACGGCTGGCTCTACGCGCTCATTCCGCTGATGGGGTTCACCCGCCCCGGCGTGCTCGCCTTCGCGCTCTTCCTCGGCCTCTACGGGATCTCGCGCTGGGTGCGACGACGTCGCGAACCGCTGCCCGTGCGAGAGATCGTGCACATCGTCGCACTGGGCCTGCTGGCGGTGATCGTCGGGTTCTCGTGGCAGGTGATCGCCGGGCTGTTCACCGGCCGGCCGGACGCCTATCTGGCGACCGAGCTCGCCTGGCGGCAGGCGGCGGTGCCGGGCGACCGGTTCGTCCCCTTCGAAGGCTTCATCCAGGGCGCCGCCCTGTGGTTCGGGCGCATCTGGGGACTCGGCGAGGTGACCGGCTACATCGTGCTGGCGGCATCCGTTCTTGCGCTCACCGCCCTGCTGCTGTTCGAACCGCACGTCAAGCGCCTGGGAGTGGAGATCCGGCTCTGGGTGGCGAGCTACCTCGTGTATCTGCTCGCCGTGTTCTTCCCGCAGTCGAGCGTGTTCCGGCTGCTCGTGCCCGTCTCACCGCTGTGGGGCGCCGTCGCGCAGCCCCGGTCCGTCGCATATCGGATCGGTGTGCTCGCGTTGTGCCTGCTCGGCCAGTGGTGGTGGATCTACAACATGTACGCGCTGGCGAATACGGCATTCTGGACGATTCCGTAGCGCTGTCGCCGATCGGCGGATGCCGCGCGGGAGCGCGGATTATCCGCTGTCGTAGGCAGCGGGATAAACTTGATCCGCAGACCACGACGAAAGGGAGCCACGATGGCAGCCATGAAGCCGAGAACCGGAGACGGGCCGATGGAGGCCGTGAAGGAGGGTCGACTCATCATCGTGCGCGTACCGCTCGAGGGTGGGGGACGCCTCGTCGTCTCGGTGAACGACGCTGAGGCCAAGGAGCTCTACGACGTGCTCGGCGGCGTTGTCAACGCCGCCTGACCACACCTCACACGCCGACGGCCGGTCTTCGGACCGGCCGTTTCGCGTCCCAGCCCGTCTCCGACCGCAGTCGCGCTCAGTCGCGCGGTCGGGTGGTGAGCTGAAGCAGACCCTCGCCGACGATCGACAGCGCGCCGATCACGGCGGGCGAGGCCTGTGTCTCCTGGATGAGCGAGCGATAGGCGGCCGTCACCGGCTCGCGGCGCACCGGATCCGACACCGCACCGTTGCCGAGCACGCGCGGAATCAGGACCGTCCCTCCGGCGCGGACCAGACGCAGACCGTGCTCCACATACTCGATCACGCCGTCGGCGTCGGCGTCGACGAGGACGATGTCGTAGGAGGCCTCGTTCATGCGGGGGAGGACCTCGGATGCCCGCCCTGTGATGAACCGCGCACGCGCGGGGAGGATCTTCGCCTCGGCGAATGCCTGGCGCGCTGCGCCGAGATGCTCTGGTTCGCTGTCGATGGTCGTCAGCGTCGCGCGGGGCGACCCATGGAGCAGCCACAGCCCCGAAACCCCGGCGCCGGTGCCGATCTCGACGATGTTCAGAGCCTGCGACGCGGCCGCGATCACCGCGCACTGCGCGCCGACCGCCGGGCTGATCGGCGCCGCCCCGAGCTCGAGCGCGTGGGCGCGGGCTCGCGAGATGTGGTCGGGTTCGATCGTCGCCTCGTCGGCGAAGCGGTAGTTCGCGTCCTGTTCGCCCATCGGTGCTCCTTCGCGGCCAGCCTACGCGGACGGGCGGCGCCGGAGCCCCAGGCGCGGCGGTAACCTGAGTGCATGTTCTTCGGGCTCACGATCGAGAAGCTTCTGCTGATCGGTCTGGTCGCCGGGCTGCTCATCGGACCCGAGCGGCTGCCTCGCTATGTCGAGACCCTGACGCGATTCGCCCGGCGTGCGCGCGACTACGTCACCACGGCGAAGACCCGCATGAAGGAGGAGATGGGCCCCGACTTCGACGACGTCGACTGGCGCACGCTCGATCCTCGCCAGTACGACCCGCGGCGGATCATCCGCGAGGCTCTCCTGGACGACGCGCCCGTTCCGACCGTCCGCGCCGCCGGCGTCGCGGCCGCGGTCACCTCGACCAGCGCGTTCAAGCCGCAGAGCCCCTCGGGGGCGCCGTTCACTGCGGAGGACCCGCCGCCGTTCGACAACGAGGCCACCTGACCGGAGTCACTCCGGTCGCAGCGGCAGTGAGCGACCTGCCAGCCCTCTCGGCGCCGCAGCGAGGATCTCGGCGAGCACTGTGATGGCGAGCGCGGCCGGGTCGTCCGGATGCGCGACGACGACCGGCGTGCCGGCATCTCCATCCGTGCGCAGATGCGTGCTCAGGGGGATCGATCCGAGCAGTCGCACCGGCTCTGCGTCCGTCGAAAGCGTCTCTGCCACCACCGCGCCGCCACCCGCGCCGAACAGCGCGAACGACGTGCCGTCGGGAAGAGTCATCGCCGACATGTTCTCCACCACCCCGGTCACGCGCTGGCCGGTCTGTCGCGCGACCACGCCGCTGCGGACGGCGACATCGGATGCCGCGGGCTGGGGGGTGGTCACGACGAGGACCTCAGCGTGGGGCAGCAGCTGGCCGACCGAGATCGCGATGTCGCCGGTTCCGGGCGGCATGTCGAGGAGGAGCACGTCGATGTCGCCGAAATACACATCGGTGAGGAACTGCTGCACGGTGCGATGGAGCATCGGACCCCGCCACGCCACCGCCCCGACCGGAGCCTCGCCGTGGGCGCGGCGCAGGAACATCCCGATCGAGATGACCTTGACCCCGTATGCGACCGGGGGCAGCATCAGGTCGTCGATCCGGGTGGGCTGCGGCACGTTGCCGTCCGCATCGACCAGCCCGAGCAGCCCGGGGATCGAGAAACCGTGCACGTCGGCATCCACCAGCCCCACAGACAGGCCCCGCCGCGCGAGGGCCACGGCGAGGTTCGCCGTGACCGTCGACTTGCCCACCCCGCCCTTGCCGCTGGTGACGGCGATCACGCGGGTCAGCGAGCCGGGGCCGAACGGCATCTCGCGCGCCGGGCGACCGCCGCGCAGGCGCTCCGTCAGTGCGCGCCGCTCCGCGGGTGACATGACGCCCACGTGAAGGGCGACATCCGTCACGCCCGGAACGGATGCCGCCGCAGCGCGGACATCCGCAGAGATCCGGTCCGCCGCAGGGCAGCCGACGATCGTGAGGACGATCCCCACCGAGGCGGCCCCGTTCGCGACCGAGATGTCGCGCACCATGTCGAGCTCGGCGATCGGCCGCCGCAGCTCGGGGTCGATGACCGCCCCGACCGCACGCCGGACGGCGTCATCCGTGGGAGTGGTCACCGTGCGGCGCCATCCTTGTCCTGTGCCGCATCACGATCGTCGAGCTGCTCGAGCAGCGTCCTCAGCTCCGCCCGCAGCACGTCCTTGGTGACGACATCGTCGGCCACGTCGGTGACGACCATGCGCAGCGCGACGATCTCGCGGGCGAGGTACTCGGTGTCGGCGAGATTGCGCTCGGCACGTTGGCGGTCCTGCTCGATCTGCACGCGATCGCGGTCGTCCTGCCGGTTCTGGGCGAGCAGGATGAGAGGTGCGGCGTAGGACGCCTGCAGCGACAGGATCAGCGTCAGCAGCGTGAAGTTGGTCGCCCGGGGATCGAACTGCAGGTTGGTCGGTGCGAGCGAGTTCCACAGCAGCCAGACCGCCACGAAGACGGTCATGCCGATCAGGAACCCGGACGTGCCCATTCCCCGCGCGAACGCTTCGGAGAAGCGACCGAACCGGTCGCGCGAGGGCTGCGGGTTGCGGCTGAGCATCCCCGAACGTCCGCGGGGCGCGTCCAGCGACGGCTGGCGCGATGACCGAGCCATCAGCGCCTCCTCCCGGCACCCTTGGCGTTACCGACGGGAATCGTGCTCGCGGTCGTCACCGCAGCGGCCGGCGGGCGGGGCTCGTCCTCACCACCGTACGAGCGCCAATCCTCGGGCAGCAGGTAGTCCAGCACATCGTCGACGCTGACCGCGCCGACGAGGCGCCGCGCCTTGTCGACGACCGGCAGCGACACCAGGTTGTAGCTGGCCAGCATGCGCGCAACCTCCGCGGCAGACGCGGTGGCCGGAACCGGGTCGAGCGTGTCGTCGATGATGGCGCCGAGCCGCTCGTGCGGCGGGTAGCGCAGCATCCTCTGGAAGTGCACGGTGCCGAGCAGACGGCCGGTCGGCGTCTCGTATGGGGGGAGGGTGATGAACACAGCGGCCGCGAGCGCGGGATGAAGCTCGTGGCGGCGGATGAGAGCGAGCGCCTCGGCGACCGTGGCGTCGGCCGACAGCACGATCGGCTCGTTCGTCATGAGTCCGCCGGCGGTGTCGGGCCCGTACTGCAGGAGCGCGCGGACGTCTTCGGCCTCTTCGGGCTCCATCAGGTCGAGCAGCTGCTCCGAGCGCGCGTCGGGCAGCTGACCGAGCAGGTCGGCGGCGTCGTCGGGCTCCATGGCGTCGAGGATGTCGGCGGCGCGCTCGTCGCCGAGCTGCTCGAGGATGTGCACCTGCTCGTCCTCGGGCATCTCCTCGAGCGCGTCGGCGAGCCTCTCGTCGGAGAGCTCCTCGGCGACCTCGATCATCCGATCGTCGGGGAGATCCAGCAGTGTGTTCGCCAGGTCGGCCGGCTTGAGGTCGGCGAAAGTGGCGACGAGCTGCTCGGCGGACTGCGCCTCGCCGGACTGCTGCTCGCGCACGTCGGCCCAGTTCGCGAATGTCGTCGGCCCCTTCGCGAACGGTGAGGCGCTGGTGCGCGGGCGGCGCAGGAACAGCTGCCCCACGTCCCACTCGCCGAGCCGGTTGCGCTCGATCGCGACGTCCTCGATCACGGCGGTGCCACTGCCGTCGTCGAGGAACACGCGCCGTCCGAGGAGCTCCGCCATGACGCGCACCTCGCCGCCGCGCTGCTGGAACCGTCGCACGTTGATGAGCCCCGTGGTGATGACCTGGCCTGTCGCGATGGAGGTCACCCGTCCGATCGACACGAAGACGTGACGGCGCCCGGGGATCTCGACGACCAGCCCGACCACGCGCGGAGGATCGTCCTTGCGGTAGATGACGACGACGTCGCGCACCTTTCCGAGCCGATCGCCCGCCGGGTCGAAGACGGAGCACCCCGACAGGCGTGCGACGAAGACCCTCTGCGTGCTCACGCGTTCCAGCGTAGCCCGGTGCGCTGGACGGGGCGGGGAGGCGCCCTCGTGGGAGGATAGGACGGTGAGCATGAACGCCGGGAGGTTCCCGCAGAGTCTCGAGGACGTCGGGCAGTCCGTCGCGAGCTTCCCCACGTACGAGGCCGCGCAGAAGGCCGTCTCGACGCTCATTGCGGCCGACGTCCCGGCTCGCGACATCGCGATCGTGGGCCAGGGGCTTCGCTCCATCGAACGGGTCACCGGCCGTCTCGGCTACGCCACAGCCGCCCGCTCGGGCGCCATCAACGGTGTGCTGCTGGGCCTCCTGTTCTCCGCGATCCTGGTCATCGGCTCGCCCGCGGTCCCGATCCAGGCGTTCGTCGGCGTGCTGTTCGTGGGCATCGCGATCGGCATGCTGCTGAGCATCGTGACGTATTCGTTCGTCCGCCGCCGGCGGGACTTCGCCTCGGTCATGCAGGTGATGGCGGAGCGCTACGAGGTCACGGTCGGCAACGACAGCGTGCAGCGAGCGCGGCAGGTCCTCGGGCGCACGGTGCCGGAAGACCGCCGTCCGGCTGCAAGCGCCACCCCGGCCGCCCCGGTGGCGCGGCCCGCGGCTGCGCCGACGGATGCAGCGGCCGAGCCGCCCCGGTATGGCGAGCGGGTCGCCCCGACCGCGGACGACGGGTCGAGCGCGCCGCCGTCCGAAGCCGACGACGCCGGCGAGCCGTACGACGCACCCGACGGAGGCGACGCCTCCAATCAGCCCGGGTCGTGACGGGCTTCGACGAGACGGACGAGGCGTTCGCCGTCGAACTCCCGTCCGGCAGCGTCGATGTGGCCGCCGCCTACGGTCGCCCCGACGACGCGTGGGCCACGATCGCCATCGCCCACGGCGCTGGTGCCGGATACGCCCACCCGTTCCTCCTCGGGTTCGCGCGGGCGATGCGCAGGGAGGGCGTCGCGACGCTCCGCTTCAACTTCCCCTACCTGCAGGCGGGGCGACGGATGCCGGGGCCGGCCGCACACGCGATCGCGACGTGGACGGCGGCGGCCGCGCTTGCCGACACACGATCCGACGGCGGGCCGGTGTGGGCGTCGGGCAAGTCGTACGGCGGCCGGATGGCGTCGATGGCTGCCGCGGAGGGGGCGATCACGCCGACCGGACTCGTCTATCTCGGTTACCCGCTGCATCCGCCGGGGGATCCGGCGAAGGCCCGGGTCGCTCATCTGCCCGCCGTGTCCCAGCCGCAGCTGTTCGTCGAGGGCACGAACGACCCGTTCATCGATCCGCGCTCGCAGCTCGAAGCCGCCGTCGCGTCCTGCCAGGACGCCTCGATCGCCTGGATCGACGGCGGCGGGCACTCGTTCGAGGTGAAGGGGCGCAAGCGTCCTGCCGATGAGGTGGGCGCGGGTCTGGCCCCGCTCGTGGCCGATTTCCTCCGCGCGCGAACCTGAGTCCTGATCGGCCCGGTCAGCCGGGTTCAGCGACCTGCAGCGTAGCCCTGCATGCCGCGCGGGTTGGCCGCGGCCCACACGGCGCCGGTTGCGGCATCCCGCCCCACCGCCGTCACCCGACCCAGCGCCCAATCGCCGGACCGCGTGACCGCGTGGCCGCGCCGCTGCAGGCCGGCGATCACCTCGTCACCCAGCCGGTCCTCGACGACGGCGCCGGCGGGTGTCCACCCGCGCGGCCAGAACGAGTCCACGAGCGCAGTGGTGTGCAGCGAGGGTGCATCGATGGCCTGCTGAGGGGAGTAGTCGCCGACGAGCATGCGCAGGAGCACGGGCACCTGCCACTGCTCCTGCTGATCGCCCCCCGGAGTGCCGAGCGCCATGACGGGACGTCCGTCGCGCAGGACGAGCGTCGGGGACAGCGTGGTGCGGGGGCGCGCGCCGGGTCGCAGCGCGGCAGGAGAGTCGTCGTCCAGCCACATCATCTGCAGGCGCGTGCCGAGACAGAAGCCGAGCTCGGGAATGGTCGGGGATGACTGCAGCCATCCGCCGGACGGTGTCACGGCGATCATGTTTCCCCAGCGGTCGACGACGTCGATGTGGCAGGTATCGCCGCGGGTCTGGCCGGTCCTGTCCATGGTCGGCTCGCCCAGGCCGTCGATCGCCTCGCCGGCCGGTGTCCGCAGCGCCGGGCGGAACGCCTCGTGCCCGGGCACGCTGCCGGGGCGCCAGTCGTGCGATGCGACGTCGCCGATCAGTTCGCGGCGGGCGTCGGCGTACTCCGTCGACAGCAGCACCTCGAGCGGGACCTCCGCATCGCCGTAGTACGCGTCGCGGTCGGCGAGCGCCAGCTTCAGGGCCTCGATCACCGCGTGCGCGCCGGCTTCGGTGGAGGGATCGACGTCGGGACGACCGTCGAGGATGCGCAGCGCCTGGAGCAGGGCCGGTCCCTGGGTCCAGGCGCCGGCCTTCGCGATCGTGTAGCCGTTGAACTCGATCGTGACCGCTGCCTCGTACCCGGCGTCGAAGCCCGCGAAGTCCTCCTCCTGGATCACGCCGGCGTGGTCGCCCCCGCCGGAATGACGATGCGTCGTCGCGAGGAACGCGGCCGCTGACCGCGCCACGCGTCCGGTCTTCCATTCCCGGCGGGCGGCGCTGATGCGCTCCTCGCGGCCGATGGGTCCGTCATCGCGGATGCCGTGGCCGGCGCTGATCAGCAACTCGAGCACGTCGGCGTAAGCAGGATTGCGCACGATCGTGCCCGGCGCGGGGACGTGCCCGTCCGGCATCCATGCCGCCGCGGACGAGGGCCAGTGCTCGGTGAACAGGTCCGCAACGCGACCGATGGTGAGGCTCGCCTGCGCGAGCAGCGGGTGCCCGTCGCGGGCGTAGCCGATCGCGTAGGAGAGGACGTCGGCCAGCTCCCACGTGCCGTGGTCGTGCAGGAGCGCGAGCCAGGCGTCCACCGCGCCGGGCACAGCCGCTGCCAGTCCACCCGACCCGGGCACGAGTTCGAGACCCTCTGAGCGGTAGTGCTCGATCGTCGCAGCCCGAGGCGCGGGACCTTGCCCCACCAGTACGACGGGGGTGCCCGGGTCGTCGGCTGTCGCGAAGATCCCGACCAGATCGCCGCCGGGTCCGTTGAGGTGCGGTTCGACGACATGCAGCACGAATCCGCCTGCGACCGCGGCGTCGAACGCGTTGCCGCCCCGCTCCAGCACGGCCTGCGCGCTCGCCGTGGCAAGCCAGTGGGTGGATGCCGACATCCCGAAGCCGCCCGCCAGGGTGGGGCGCGTGGTGAAGGCGGGTGGCGCGGTGAACGTCACTTCTTCACGATGACGGTGCAAGCCGCGCGACCCAGGCTTCGACCTCGTCGGCGGTCCGCGGGATCGCCGAGGAGAGGTTCACCGGGCCGTCTGCCGTCAGATGGATGTCGTCCTCGATACGCACGCCGATTCCGCGGTAGTCCTCGGGCACCGTGAGGTCGTCGATCTGGAAGTACAGCCCCGGCTCGATGGTGAAGACCATGCCCGGCTCGAGCGTTCCGCCCGCATACAGCTCGCGGCGCGCCTGAGCGCAGTCGTGGACGTCGAGCCCGAGGTGGTGGCTCGTCCCGTGCACCATGTACCGACGGTGGTGGTGGCCGGTCTCGGGGTCGAGCGACTCGGCCGCCGTCACCGGCAGGAAGCCCCACTCCTCGAGGCGGCGGGCGATGACACCCCACGCCGCGGCGTTGAGGTCGCTGAACTTCGCGCCCGGCTGGGCCGCAGCGAACGCGGCGTCGGCCGCCTCGCGCACGGCCTCGTAGACCCGGCGCTGGACCTCGCTGAATCGGCCGCTGACGGGGATCGTTCGCGTGATGTCGGCGGTGTAGAGGCTGTCCACCTCGACGCCGGCGTCGATCAGGATGAGGTCGCCCGGTGCGACCGCGCCGTCGTTGCGCGTCCAGTGCAGGTAGCACGCATGCGGCCCGGATGCCGCGATCGTGTCGTAGCCCTCCCAATTGCCGTCGCTGCGTGCTCGCTGATGGAAGACCCCTTCCACGATCCGCTCGCCCCGGGGGTGCTCGATGATCCGAGGGAGGTTGGCGACGATGTCGTCGAAGCCGTCGGCGGTGACATCGACGGCGAACTGGAGCTGCGCGACCTCGTAGTCGTCCTTGAGCAGCCGCAGCTCGGAGACGAAGCGGGTGAGATCTGCGTCCTCGTCCACCACGAGATCATCCTCGGTCGTCTCGAAGGAGTCGATGTGCGCCGTCGCGACACCCAGCTCGGAGGCGACGCCGCCGAGCGCTGGACGCGGTCCGATCCAGAACTCGCCGATCGACGGGTCGGCGTAGAACTCCGGAGTCGTGCGGTCGGCGCGCTCGCGGAAGTAAAGGGTGACCTCGTGCCCGGTGGGGCCGGCCGGGTCGAAGACGAGCAGCGAGTCCGGCACCGAGTCGGATGCCCACCCGGTGAGATGCGTGAACGCGGAGTGGGCGCGGAAGGGATAGTCGGTGTCGTTGCTGCGCACCCGGTAGGGGCCGGCCGGGACGACGAGGCGCTTACCGGGGAACGCTGCGGAGAGGGCCTCGCGCCGCCGTTCGGTGTGCGCGGACTGCTCGCGCGCCGGCGGCAGGATGTCGGGGCGCTCGGCCCAGCCCGTCGAGATCGTGTCCAGGAAGCCGCTGCCGAAGCCCTGCCGGCGATTCACCGTGCTGTCGGGCGGGATCTCGGTGGATGCGGCTTCCGGTGCGAGTTCGGTCGTGCCGGTGGTTTCGCTGTGGCCTGCGGTGCTCATGCAGACAAGTCTCGCACTCCTCCGCGGTCACGCGCAGGTGCGGCAGCCGGGCGCGGAGTGGTGGACGGTCCGCGCTCCCTGCGGGCGACCGTACGGTCAGTCGACGGGCTCGAACTGCACGATCAGGGGACGGTGATCGCTGCCCGAGCCGTCCATCGACCGCAGGACGAGGGAGCCCGTCGGCTTCCAGCGGCCAGAGGCCATCACGTGATCGATCGGCGCCCCCAGCATTGCGGGAATGGTGGCCGACCACGTCCCGATGCCGCCGTTTCCGGTCTCGGCGGCGCTGTCATGGCAGCGCCCGAGTGTTCCGCCGTCCACGCCGAGGTTGGCCATGTGATCGATCGTGGCGTTGAAGTCGCCCGCCATGATGACGTTGTCCTCGGCGCACTGATCCGCCAGCCACTGCAGGTCGTCGCGCCATTCCTGCATGTAGCTCTGGCGGGGCGCGACCGCGTGGGCGGCGACGACGATCGGCCCGTCTCCGGTGGTCGGCATGGCGACGGCGCTGGGCACCGTCGAGGTGTTGCTCGTGCCGTCCTGCGACGACTCGATCACGGCGTAGTCGCCCAGCTCGGGCGAGATCAGCAGCGTGGTGGATCCGGCATCCCACTCGGTGGACGGGTAGTCGGCGTAGTGAGCCCACATCGGGTGGCCGAGATCCCGCATGGCCAGGGCCACGCGCTCTCCGGTCTCGATCGTCGTCTCGGGAAGGGTGACGATGTCGGCGTCCATGGCCACCGCGATCTGGGCGACCGTGTCGGGCGAGGTCGCCGAGCCGGCGGTGTTCCAGGTCATCACGCGGATGCCGCTGTCGGTCTTGGCCGGCAGCGTCTCGGTGCCGATCCCGCGCGACGCGATGATGGCGACGTTCGCGACCATCGCCACCGCCGCGATCAGCGCCAGCGAGAGCGCGAAGGCGCGCAGCGGGCGGGCGATGGCGACCAGGAGGGCGATGACCAGCAGCACCGCGAAAACGACCGTCAGCACACCGCGGAACGACACGATCTGCGCGATCGGGAAGGACCGCTCGACGCGGAAGAATGCCGGCCACGTGAGGACCGCGGCGGCGATCGCACAGATCGCGGTCGCGAAGATCCCCAGCAGGCGTAGCACCCGGCGACTCTATGTCAGCAGGCTGGGAGATCGGTCAGCGGGCACGCCGATCCGACCCAGGCGGCGCGGGTCCTGAAAGGCCGCGCGCTACGCTCGATGGATGCCGGATACGCGTCGCTTCGAGGGGCCCAGCGACCTGCACATGCATTCCATCCACTCCGACGGCACGGAGTCTCCCGCTCAGGTGATGGCGGCGGCGCACCGCCACGGGCTTCGCACCGCTGCGCTCACCGATCACGACACGACCTCGGGCTGGGCGGAAGCTGCGGAGGCGGCGTCCTCCCTCGGGATGACATTCCTGCCGGGGATGGAACTGTCCGCGAGGTACGAGTGGCGCAGCGTGCACGTGCTGGCCTATCTCATCGACCCGGACGACGCCGACCTTCGGGCGATGACCGACCGGATCCGCTCGTCGCGGCTCGAACGCGCTCGGACGATGGCCGACCGCATCGGCGAGGACTTCGACCTGCACTGGGACGACATCGTGGCCCAGACCTCCGACGGGGCGACGGTCGGCCGACCGCACATCGCGGATGCTCTGGTCGCCAAGGGACTCGTGCGCGATCGAGCCGAGGCCTTCTCTCAGATCCTGAGCCCGCGCGGGGACTACTACATCGCGCTGTTCGCGCCGGACCCGGTGGTCGCCGTCGAGCTCATCGTCGGTGCCGGTGGCGTGCCGATCATCGCCCATCCCGCGGGGCGGGCCGGCGTCCTGCCGACCAGCCTGATGGAGCGGATGTTCCAGGCCGGACTGGCCGGCTTCGAGCTCGGACATCGCGAGAACCTCGACGCCGGCATCCGCGCGCTCCGACGGATGTGCCAGGAGCGCGACCTGATCATGACGGGCTCGAGCGACTACCACGGCCTCGGCAAGCCGAATCAGCCGGGCGAGAACACGACAGCGGATGAGATGGTTGCCCGCATCGTCCAGCGGGCCACGGGCAGCGCTCCGGTCTACGCCTGACGCACGCCGCGCAGCAGCCGCATGCAGAGGTCCACAACCGGGTGCCTCAGCTGAGCGCCCTCGATTTGATGTGGTCGAACTCCGCCTGGTTGATCGCACCTGAGTCCAGGAGCGACTTCGCCTTCGCGATCTCCTCTGACGGGCTGGAACCCGCGACGGAATTGATGTACCGGTCCTGCGCCGCCTGGTACTCCTTGGCCTGCGCGGCGCCCCGCTCGGCCATGCCCTTGCCGCGGGCGATCAGGTAGATCAGGGCGGTGAGGAAGGGGACGAAGATCAGGAAGATGATCCAGATCGCCTTCGCGAAGCCGTTCAGCTTGTGGTCGCGGAACAGGTCGCCGATGATCGCGAACAGCGCGAACAGGTAGGCGACGAAGATGAAAGCCGCCACGAACCACCAGATGATGTCCCAGAACGACCCCCAGAATCCCTGGTACTCCACTGCATCGAGGAACCTCATTTTCTGCCTTTCTCGGTTCGAGGTCAGCGGCGCGATCCCGCCGCGCCGCTCACATTAGCGGGTCCGCCGTGATCTCACGTGGAGCGCCGAACCGCGTCCCGCGCCACGCAGAAGATCCGCCGAGGACGGGACGATTCGGAGTGGATCGCCCCGGTCCTCGGCGGATCCGGGCGTTGCGCGGTGCCGCTCAGGCGCCTGCGACGGCAGCTCCACCGCGGGAGCCGCGGCGGCGGCGGCGGCGGCGCGGCGCGGCGTTGCCGTCGTGATGCTCCTTGCCTCCGCCGTCGTGCGTTCCCGCGCCCTCGGCCGCGTCGTGCGCGCCGTGCTCGGCGGGCACCTCGGGCGCTGCCGGCCGCTCGGCAGTGGGGCCGGTCCCGTTGCCGTTGGTCGACTCGCCGGTGCGACGGCGACGGCGCGACGTGCCGTCCCGCTCGGCGGTGCGGGCGGGGGCGGCATCCTGCGTGCGAACCGTCTGGGTGCGCGGCGCGGTGGTCAGGCGTCCCTTCGTGCTGGACGGGATGTCGAGGTCGCTGAACAGGTGCGGGCTGGACGAGTAGGTATCGGTCGGTTCCGGCTGGCCGAAGTCGAGAGCCTTGTTGATGAGCGCCCACTTGTGCAAGTCGTCCCAGTCCACGAACGTGACCGCGATGCCCGTCTTGCCCGCGCGACCGGTGCGGCCGGCGCGGTGCAGGTAGGTCTTCTCGTCGTCGGGGATGGTGTGGTTGATCACGTGCGTCACGTCGTCCACGTCGATGCCGCGAGCGGCGACGTCGGTTGCGATCAGGACGTCCTTCTTGCCGGCCTTGAACGCGGCCATCGAGCGCTCGCGCGCTTCCTGGCTCATGTCGCCGTGCACGGACGCGGTGTTGAAGCCGCGGTCGCCGAGCTCGTCCGACAGCTTCTGAGCAGCGCGCTTGGTGCGGGTGAAGATGACGGTCTTGCCCCGGCCGTCGGCCTGCAGGATGCGCGCGATGACCTCGTCCTTGTCCAGTGCGTGCGCCCGGTAGACGAGGTGGCGGATGTTCGCCTGCGTGAGTCCCTCGTCGGGGTCGGTCGCCCGGATGTGGATCGGGTTGGTCATGAACCGTCGTGCCAGCGCGACGATCGGGCCGGGCATGGTCGCCGAGAACAGCTGGGTGTGCCGGATGGCGGGGACCTTCGAGAAGATCTTCTCGATGTCGGGGAGGAAGCCGAGGTCGAGCATCTTGTCAGCCTCGTCGAGCACGACCTCGGTGGCGTGCGAGAGGTCGAGGAGGCGCTGGTTGTTGAGGTCGATGAGACGGCCGGGGGTTCCGACGACGATCTGCGCACCTGCCTTCAGCTGATCGATCTGGCCCTCGTAGGCCTTGCCGCCGTAGATCGCGACGACGCTGGTCGACCGGCCCGACGTGAGCATGTCGATGTCCTCGTACACCTGGACGCAGAGTTCGCGCGTGGGCACCACGATGAGCGCCTTGACGCCGTGCGCGGGGTCCAAGCCCAGCCGCTGCACCACGGGGATGCCGAAACCGAAGGTCTTGCCCGTTCCGGTCTTGGCCTGGCCGATGATGTCCTGGCCGGGAAGGCCGAGGGGGATGGTCTGCTCCTGGATGGGGAATGCGTCGACGATGCCCTTGGCGGCAAGGGTTTCGACGATGTCCTGGTCGACGCCGAGTTCGGCGAAGGTCGTCACGATTCGAGCCTGTCCGGCAGTGAGATGCTGCCTTGTGGGTGCCCTGGCGCGATGCGGAAGTCGCCGCGCGGGCGGGGGGTGGGATCCACGCCCTTTCTCTGCCACAGGCGCGGGAGCCCCGATCCGATGCCGGGGACAGCCTCCAGGATACCGGCTCAGGCCCTGGCGTGCGGCATCCTCTCCGGTCACGGGCGGGGGATGCCGCACACCTAAGCTGGAGAGCGTGGTGAAGTGGTTCTGGCAGCAGCGCTCGGAAGGGCGAGCGGGAGCGCGCCGGGGGTTTGGGGCGCAGCCACAGCAGGTGCGGAAGCTGCAACTGCGGTCGCGCGATGAAGCGAGCGACGCTCACCGCGTCGACTTCGAGGAGCTCGCCCCTGAGATCGACACGTTCCTCGGTCAGGCGGCCTATCTGCAGCTCGGATATTTCGAAACGCTGTCGGAGCTGATCGCCTCTACTCCCGAACTGGCGGAAAAGGAGTCCCTGTCACGGGCGGCCGGCGCGGCGCTGCAGAAGCATGAAGAACTCGTCGCGCTCATCCGTGACCGCGGCGACGACCCCACGAGCCTGATGCTTCCGTTCCGTGAGCCGCTGGACGCGTTCCGCCGCGCGACGCACGGCGTGCGACCTCAGGAGACCATGCTGTCGGTCCACATCACCGCGGGCATGCTCGACGACTTCTACCTGGCGCTGTCCTCCAGCTACGGCGACACCGGTCGGCGCGTCGCGCGCATCCTGCGGGCGGACGACGACCGTCAGGCGATCGTGGACATCATCGCCGAGACGATCGGGAGTGATCCGGAGTGGAAGTCCCTGCTCGCTATGTGGGGCCGCCGCCTGGTCGGCGACACGCTGCTGATCGCCCGAGCCGCTCTGCGCCCGACGACGCTGCAGATCGCGGACGAGCAGAAGGTGGAGCCGGTGTTCACCGACCTGATGGGTGCTCACTCGCGTCGCATGGACGCGATGGGGCTCGCGGCGTAGTTCGCCGGCACCGCGGCGGGGCCGCGGCATCCGATCGTCTCAGCCGATCCGCAGTCGAGCGCGCTCGCGCGCATCGTGGGCCGTGCGCGTGCGGGCGAGGATGAGCAGGACCGGGTAGGTCACCACGATCGGCGCGACGAACGCCGAGAGCCAGAGCCAGAGGCTGTCGAGCCCTACGCCCGTCCACGTGAGGATCATCCACACCACGCCCGAGGCGAGGGCGCCGACGATCGGGCCGACCGCGACGCCCCGAGTGGGGCGGTCTCGCACCAGGAAATGGATCGCGGCGCCGATCGCGGCCCCGATCAGGAACGCGAGGAGGATCTGCACGGCCGGTGTGACGTCAGGCGACGAAGCCGACGCGGCGGGACTCTTCGGTGCCGAGCTCGATGTAGGCCAGGGTGGCGGTCGGGACGATGTAGCTCGTGCCCTTGGAATCGGTGAAGCTCACGTGGGTCGCGCCCGCGTCCAGAGCGGCGGCGACCGACTTCTTGATGTCGGCGGCGGGCTCGTTGGACTCGAAGTTGAGTTCACGGCCGGTGTTCGCGATGCCGATGCGGATCTCCACGGAAATACCTCCTGCGACGGGGCGTACCCCGGGGCCCTTTGCGCACGGATGCCCGAGCGCAGAGCAACTCTACGACACGTGCCGCGGGCCCCCGGCCGCGCGGCGCACGCTCTCGGCGAACGCCGAAGAAGCTTCGCCGCGATGCCGCACGGCCGCGATGCGATCGCCCGATGTCGGCTCCGCCGAACGGTCGATGTCGGCCCTGGGCGCTACCGTCGGAGCCATGGACTTCGCGGACAGCTCGGGCGCGGCACCCGTGCTGGACCCTCAGCAGCGTGCCGTCGTGGCGCTGCCGGCGCAGGCATCGGGGGTCGTCGTCGGGGCGCCGGGAACCGGCAAGACCGCGACACTGATCGCCCGTGTCGCCGCCCTGGCCGACGCGGGTGTCGACCCTGATTCGATGCTCGTGCTGACCCCGTCACGGCAGACGGCGACCGCCCTGCGAGACCGCCTCGCCCTCGCGGTCGGACGGGCCACGTCGGGGCCGATCGCGCGTTCTGTGGCATCGTTCGCCTATCAGATCGTGCGCGCCACTGCGGTCGCCTCCGGCCATGAGCCGCCGCAGCTGCTCACGGGCGGCGACGAGGATCGGCTCATCCAGGACCTGCTCGAGGGCGACGCCGAGGACGAGGCCGAGGGGCGCGGTCGCTGGCCGGCGTGGCTCGGTCCGGAGATCCGCTCCACGAAGGGCTTCCGCACAGAGGTGCGGACGTTTCTCGCCGAGTGCACCACGCTGGGCATCGAGCCCGAGCGGCTGCGGGCGATCGGGCTCGCTCACTCCATCCCCGTGTGGGAGGACATGGCCTCGTTCTTCGCGGAGTATCTCCAGGTGCGCGCCGACATGCGCGGCGCGCACCGGGATGCCGCGGGGCTGGTGCGCGAGGCCGTCGGAGTGCTGCGCACCGCCCCTCTGGGCGCAGAGGCGGTC
>NZ_DASUNI010000119.1:0-5236 GCF_036277215.1 Microbacterium sp.
TGGGCAGCCACGAGTAGCTGCCGACCGGCTTGCGATCCTGCTTCGCACGCACGATGCCCTCGAGCACGCCGTCGACGGTCTCGAGGTGCGACGGGTTGGCCGCGAGGTAGACCGGGAGCTGCTCGCCGTGGTCGGCGACGAACGTGCCCTCGGTGCCGAGGTGGTACTTGACGTCACCGGAGCCGCTCTTGCTGCCCACGGCGACGGAGCCTTCGAACTCGCGGAACACCTGACCGTAGGTCTTGCCCGCGATGTTCGTCAGCACATTGAGACGGCCGCGGTGGGCCATTCCGATCGCGGTGCCGTCGAGGCCGGCTTCGGCCGCCCCCTGGAGGATCTCGTCGAGGAGCGGGATCAGCGACTCGCCGCCTTCGAGGCTGAAGCGCTTCTGGCCGACGTACTTCGTCTGCAGGAACGTCTCGAAGGCCTCGGCCTCGTTGAGCTTGCTCAGGATGCGCAGCTGCTCGTCGTGGCCGGGCTTCTCGTACTTGAGCTCGACGTTCTCCTGGAACCAGCGTCGCTGCTCGGGGTCCTGGATGTGCATGTACTCGATGCCGGTCGTGCGGCAGTACGAGTCGCGGAGCACGCCGAGGATGTCGCGCAGCTTCATCTGGCGCTTGCCGCCGAAGCCGCCGGTGACGAAATACCGGTCGAGGTCCCAGAACGTCAGGCCGTGCTGTTCGATCTCGAGGTCGGGGTGCGTGCGCTGCACGTACTCGAGCGGATCGATGTCGGCCATCAGGTGACCGCGCACGCGGAAGGAGTTGATGAGCTCCTGGACGCGGGCCTGCTTGTCCACGCGCTCGGCGAGATCGACGTTGATGTCGGCCGCCCAGTGGATCGGCGCGTAGGGAATGCGCAGCGCCGCGAAGATGTCCTCGTAGAAGTTGCGCTGCCCGATCAGCAGCTCGTGCACCTTCTTCAGGAATTCACCCGAACCGGCGCCCTGGATGACGCGGTGGTCGTATGTGCTGGTGAGGGTGATCGTCTTGCCGATCGCGAGCTCGTTGAGCGTCTTCTCACTCGCGCCCTGGAACTCGGCGGGATACTCGAGGGCGCCGGCGCCGATGATGCAGCCCTGGCCCTTCATGAGCCGCGGCACCGAGTGCACAGTGCCGATGCCGCCGGGGTTGGTCAGCGACAGCGTCGTGCCCTGGAAGTCCGCGGCGGTGAGCTTGCCGGCGCGCGCGCGGACGACGAGGTCTTCGTACGACACGAGGTACTCGTTGAAGGTCAAGGTGTCTGCGCGCTTGATGCTCGGCACCATCAGCGCGCGCGTGCCGTCGGGACGGGGCAGGTCGATCGCGATGCCCAGGTTGATGTGGGCCGGCGCGACCACCGACGGCTTGCCGTCGATCTCGGCGTAGAAGACGTTCTGGCTCGGGAACTCCTTGAGTGCCCGGATGAGCGCCCACCCGATGAGGTGGGTGAAGCTGATCTTGCCGCCGCGCGTGCGCGACATGTGGTTGTTGATGACGATGCGGTTGTCGATCATCAGCTTCGCGGGGATGGTGCGGACGCTGGTCGCCGTCGGGACGGTCAGCGACTCGTCCATGTTCAACGCGAGGGTCTTGGTCATCCCCTTCAGGACCGTGACCTTGTCGTCCTCGGGATTCTCGGTGCCCGCCGACGGTGCGACGGTCGGCGCCTGCGCCGGGATCGGCGGGGGTGCGGCGGGCCGTGCCGTCGTTCGGGCGACAGGCTGAGCGCCGACGACGGGGATGGGGGCGGTGACCGGGTGCGGCTCAGGCGCTCCGCCGCTCGGCTTCGCAGCTTCCGAAGTGGTCTGAGTCGGTGCGGGGGCGGTGGGCTCGGCGGTGGGCTTCGCCGCCTCCGCCGTTGTTCCGCCGGGTGCGGTTTGCGGCGACGCGCCGGACGCGGCAGGGGCGGTGGTCGCCGCTGCGCCGGTGGCTGCGGCGGCCGTCGTCGGGCCGGTGGATGCCGTCGTATCGACAGGGTGGTACGCCTCGAGGATGGGCCACCACGCCTTGTCGACGGAGTTCTTGTCTACCTTGTACTGCTCGTAGAGCTCGTCGACGAGCCATTCGTTGGCTCCGAACTCCCCTTCGCTCGCCACTCCGACGCCCGTCACCTGGCTCGACACGCTCGATCGCCCGCTTTCGTGAAGACTTTAGGAGCGTCAGGGCAAGATCCAACGGCCCCCACGCACGACTGTTAAGCCTAACCCAGTCTTGCGCGGCGTCGCGGGGATCAAAACCCCGCCGCCGAACACGATCGTGCATCGTTATCCGCACAGCAAGAGTCACTAACCTTTCGGATATGGAGTTCTACGGCGAGGAGCCCGAGGTCGATCTGACCTACTCGGATGTCTTCCTGGTACCCCGGCACTCGGCCGTCACGAGCCGGCTCGACGTGGATCTCTCACCAGGCGATGGCACGAACGCGACGATCCCGCTCGTCTCGGCGAACATGAACTCCGTCACCGGCGCGCGACTGGCGGCGACCCTCGCCCGGCGCGGCGGATTGGGCGTGCTTCCCCAGGACATGCCGCTGCAGGAGCTGGATGCCGCGATCCGCTGGGTCAAGGATCAGCCGGTGCGGTGGGACACCCCCCTCGTACTGCCCCCGCAGGCGACGGTCGCGGATGCGGCGCGCCTGCTGCCTGCGACGGAAGGTCACGGCATCGTGGTGGCCGACGTCTCGGGAGGCCATCTCAACATCGATGCCGTCCTCGGAGTCGTTCCCGCGACGCGTCTGGGCACCGCATTGCCGGACGCGCGCCTGGGCGACCTTGCACGCGGGCGGACGGCATCCATCGACGCGGACGACGTCGAAAGCGCCCGTCACGCGTTCGACCTGATCGTGGGCGCAGGAGCCGAGACGGTGTGCGTGCTGCACCACGGCTTCGTCGTGGGAACGCTGTCGCGCCGCAGCGCTCTGCGCTCAACGCTCTACCGGCCCGCGGTGGACGCATCAGGCCGCCTCAGCGTCGCGGCAGCGGTCGGCATCAACGGCGACGTCGCCTCCAAGGCGCGCGCGCTGGCGGCAGCTGGAGTGGACGTCCTCGTCGTGGATACCGCGCACGGACACCAGGAAGGGATGCTGCGCGCACTGCGCACCGTCGCCGAGCTCGGCCTCGGCATCCCGATCGCCGCAGGCAACATCGTCACCGCCGAGGGCGTGCACGACCTGGTCACCGCGGGCGCCGACATCCTCAAGGTCGGGGTCGGTCCCGGCGCTATGTGCACCACCCGCATGATGACCGCGGTCGGCCGCCCGCAGTTCTCCGCAGTGCTCGAGACGGCCGAGGCTGCGCGCATCATGGGCGCCCACGTCTGGGCCGACGGCGGCGTGCGGTATCCGCGCGATGTCGCACTCGCGCTCGCGGCGGGCGCGGCATCCGTCATGATCGGATCGTGGTTCGCGGGCACGATCGAAGCACCCGGCGAGCTCCAGGTCGACGATGCCGGTCGCTCGTTCAAGGAATCGTGGGGGATGGCCTCGACGAAGGCGGTGCACGACCGGTTCGGACGCCTCGACCCGTACGAGCTGGCGCGCAAGGAGCTGTTCGCGGAGGGCATCTCGTCGTCGCGGATCTACCTGGATCCGCTGCGCCCGGGCCTGGAGGACCTCATCGACATGATCACGTCGGGCGTGCGCTCGTCGTTCAGCTACGCCGGCGCCTCCTCGGTCGCGGAGTTCCGCGAGCACGCGCGCGTGGGGCTGCAGTCGGCGGCGGGGTACGAAGAAGGCAAGGCGCTGCCCGTCAGCTGGTGACGGCCCGGGTTGCAGGCGTCGGCTTTGCGACCCGGTTGCGTCGCTCTCATGCTTGTGCGGCACATATTCGCGTGCGCACAAGCAGGAAACTGTGGCAGTCGCAGGATTGCGTCGCACAGCGGCCGACTGCCGCGATAAGTCGCGGCGTGCAGTCAGGACGCGGGACGCGCGAGCCGCGATCGAAGACCGGTCGAGGTCAGGATGTCGTACAGGAGCGCGGGTTCATCGAGAGCCGGCGACCGCCACCGCGCGAATCCCCGGACGACGCGCCTGAGCTCGTCCTCGCGGTCCTTCTCCTCGAGCAGCGCCTGCCTCGGCGAGCGACCACGCAGCAGCTCGGGATCGACATATTTCCCGATTCCGTCGAATTCGCCGGCGTGCTTCTGGTCCGGCCACCAGAAGTCGCTGTAGACCACGCGGCCGCTCGGCAACGTGAAGCGCTGCTGCAGCTCGGGCTGGGGAAATCCCATTCGCGCGATCAACACCCGGCTCTGCGTCTCGCGAACGCTATCCGCTCCCGAGCGGGCGAAATCCGCCACCCGCCGTGCGCGAGCCGCGCCGCGTCCCGCATAGGATGCGGCGCCCGCCAGCAGCTGTTCGAGAGTCACCAGTGCGCCACCCCGGCGGCGTGCCCACGCCGCCTGGTCTGCCGCGACGACACCCCGCAGGAACGGTTGGGCCGCGGCGAGGTCGAGCGCTGTCTGCAGGGGAGTCGTCACGAAGTGGTGGCCCCACGACACGACATCAACCCATTCGACGGCTCGCGTGTGACGTCGGATACCACCTGTCGAGCGACCGCCCCGCGCCCGCGCAACGCTCACGTCGACGGCATCCGGCCAGTCGCCCAGCGTGTCGATCTCCCACACCGCGGAAGCCGCGAAATGCGAGAACACGGTGCCGGGTTGAAGGCGTGATGCGGCTTCCCACACGCACTGCGCGTGGCGGGCCATCGGCGTCACAGCCCACCAGGCTTCGCGTGGAGCGAATGATCCCGGCGCGATCCTCACGAACTCGCCGGCGTCGACCTTGCGCCTCAGCCTGCGTTCATTGACCGAGTCGCCGAACATCTCGCGCCGGCGGAAAACCGTGTTGATCGGCGGTGCGTAGAGCCACGGCATCCGCTCATCATCATCCGCCATCGAACTTGGGCGCTCGACCTCATCGGGCGCCGGTGGAGCGTTTGCGAATCCGGTTGCTCGGGGAGGACTCGAGTGATGGCTTCGCCCCTCCATGCATGCGGCAGTTCCTGCTGGCGCGCCACATTTTCCTCAGGGCGCAAGCAGGAATGTGTCGCACAAGCCCATCTGCGTCGCAATTGCGAATCAAGAACGCCGGATGCCGGAGACTGCGCGACCACGTCAGTGCGACCCCCGCCGCCTCCCGCCCGCCCGGCTTCGGCGCATCACCCCTGCCGTAGACTTGACGGCACGATGGACGACCCCCCCAGTAGACGCTCGCCCCACTGCCACGCTTCCCATCCGGGGGGTGATGCGTGATG
>NZ_DASUNI010000120.1:0-2500 GCF_036277215.1 Microbacterium sp.
GCACCGACCCTCATCGGGCCGCCGTTCATCCGGGCCAGTGCCCGGATCTCTGCGAGATCGCCCTCTACGCCGGCGACGTCCGATGCCACGAGCGAGTAGCTCGCGGCATCCACCTGGCGGTGCAGCTCGTACGTGACCGAGGCCACGGGAACCCCCGCCGCCATCTTGGCTCGCGCTTCGCGGATCGCCGCCGCGACATCGTCGAGCGCACGCCGCACCGCCGCATCCTGGGCGGCCGGGTGGGACTGCGCCTTCCTGACTGCGCGCCCGGCAGTGCGCAGCGCCGACGAGATCCGCGCGTCGAGTTCGCGCACGTACCCCACGATGCCCAGCTGCATGAGCGCCTCGCGACGCAGAACTGCATTGGAGCCGCAGAAGAAGGCGGCGTTCCAACCGTCTTTGCCCTGCTGGATCGGCCCGTAGAACAGCGGTGCCTGACTGCCGAGCGGGTCGCCGATCGCGACGTTCGAGAACACCTGCGGGGTTTGCACGAGTGCGACCTCGGGGTCTCTGAAATAGCCGAGGGTGTTTTCGAGGATCTCGGGGCGGGGGATCTGATCGGCGTCGAGGATCAGGATGAACTCACCCGTCGTCTGCTCGAGCGCGTTGTTGAGGTTTCCGGCTTTCGCGTGCCGCGGACGGTCCTTCCAGTCGGCGGACCGGGTGACGTATCCGAGGCCGGCGCGTTCCGCGGCCGCCCGCATCTCGGCGCGGTCGCCGTCGTCGAGGATCCACGTCTTGTGCGGGAACCGGACTCGCTGGGCGGCGAGCGCGGTCGTCATCACGAGGTCGATCGGCTCGTTGTACGTCGTGATGAAGACGTCGACGGTCGCGTCCGGGGCGGGCGGAGGCGGCACCGGCCGGCCACGCGCGCGCCACATCGTCATCCCGAACAGGCACACGTCGATCAGGCTGTAGGTCTCGGCGAGCACGAGCGGGATCGCGATCCACCACGCGCTCCAGTTGAGCGAGTCCAGCCAGCGCCAGACGATGTAGTTGAGACCGAGGACGATGCTCAGCAGGGCGATGATCCGCAGGAGCAGCATCCGGCGAGGCGAGGCGAGGGCGCTGCGCGTCGAGCGCCGACTTGCGTACTTGTCGTCGGTCATCGCGGCACGATCCCGAACAGGAACTTCTTCTTCACCATGATCCACAGCAGACCCAGGATCACGATGTACGCGAGCGAGTTGATGAGGATGCTCCCTTCACGGAGCACGGGCACGTTCGCGACGATCAGCACGAAGAAGACGTGCATGACGAAAACGTACAGGGTGGCCTGGCCCATCGGCACGAAGAACCAGCCGAACAGACGGTTCAGGGGCTTCCAGAAGACGCTGAGCAGGGCGTATGCGGTGATCGTGACCAGAAACACGTTGAGCAGCCGGCCCGGGTCCAGCGAAGTGCGCTCGAAGCCGATCGAGTAGATCGACGAGAACGTGTTCGGCGGGATGAGCCCGAGACGCAGATCGTACGCGCTGGAGAGATACGGGTTGTTCCACGAGGACAGTCCCAGCACGACGGTGGCGACGATGCACACGGCGAGGACCATCTGTCCTGGCCGGGTGACGAACCAGGACACGATCTCGCGACGGTAGAAGCCGGCGACCATCCCGGTCACGAACAGTACCTGCCACGTCAGGAGGGGGAACGAGTCCTCGAACTGCGACGGGAACAGGCGGATCGGGATGAAGATCTGGCTGGCGTAGATCGCCCAGCTGACCCCGAGGACGGCGATCCAGCGTCGGCGCGAAAGCGCCCAGAGGATCAGCGGCGAGATCAGCAGCATCACGACGTAGAGTCCGAGGACGTTCACCTGCCACGGGCCCAGCCGCAGCAGAGCGAGATCGACCACGATCGACGGGTCGACCGGGTAGGTCAAGAGGGTGTCGAAGCTCGTGTAGAGGTCGTACACCCGCCCGCTCGCCTCACTGCCGGCCGCCCCCGTGCCCTGATCGACGTAGCTCGTGACCGGTGTCGAGTCGACGAAGCCGACCAGACTGACTGCTCCGATGGTCAGCACCAGAACCAGCGCGGTGACATACAGCTTCCACGCCCGCCGCGCGGTGCGCAGCGTTACCTCGCCGATGCCTCCCCCGACGACTTTCGGGCGGTAGACCATCGCCAGGACCGCACCGGACAGGAGCACGAACAGCTCGGCACCTGAGACCATGCCGATCGCCTCCTGCGTCGCGTTCTGCAGCAGCGAGGCGAGTGCGATGTGATTCACCACGACGAAGACGATCGCCACGCCGCGCAGCAGATCGATGCGCAGGTCTCGGTTGGACGGACCGGTGTATCCCTGGCGCCCGCCGCGCAGTCGGAGGAGACCCCACAGCGTCAGCACGCCGGCGAGGGCCAGCACGAGCGCGACGACCGTCCAGGCGGTGACCCCGCTCAGCGTCACCCCGTTGCGCACGCTCTCGGTCAGTGCAATCGGATCGTAGACCGGTCCGAACACCAGATCGCTCCCAGCGGCGTCCCCCTGGAACGCGCCGGCCAC
>NZ_DASUNI010000121.1:0-3455 GCF_036277215.1 Microbacterium sp.
CGCAACGCTGACCAGTTCGCAACGGAACTGCCGCCGATCGCCTTCTCCGCCGATTATGGCGACCAGCTGCGGGTGATCGCTACCAACTCGATCATCTTCGGCGGGCACGAGGGCATCGATCCGCTGTACCTGCACTGTGACGCGACGGGTGACATCCAGGTGCTCGATCCGGTCGGTATCGACATTCCGTCGGGTCCTCCGGGCGAGGTGTTCTCGGATCGCACATTCATCATCCAGTTCGTACGGACTCCGACGAGCAGGAAGCAGTGCAAGAAGGGTGGGTGGCGGGCGTTCCCGCAGTTCCGCAACCAGGGCGACTGCGTCTCCTTCGTGGCCACGGGCGGCAAGAACCCGCCCGCCAAACTCGGAGCGGACGACAGGGCCGCCCGACGGGACGCCAAGAAGCCGGCGGCGGTCCAAGCGCCGCATACGAAGACGATGGGTCGCGACTCGCACGGCCTCGCCCACTGATTGCGCCGACGGGACTGAACCTCTCCGGCGAAGGCCGCCGGCGCTTTGCGCGAGAAGCGATAGCGCTGCGCCTGAGATGCCGCCATGGAAACGGCGCTCGACGGCATAGACGATGGCCATGATGAGTCGATGATGGACAAAGGGGCTAGGTCACGTTCTTCGCCAGTGCGGGCGTCAAGACGTTTGACAAGTCTCTGAAAGTGCTCGGACGGCTGCGTGCACACTCACATAAGTGTTGTCATATCATCGCGTTCGACGAAGTGGCGGCCAACCGCCGAAAACGCCGGTCGCGAGGCTTGACTGTGGTCGCGCTCGCGGAGTCTTTGACAAATGCCGCGAGCTGGGCGCTTGCTCGGGCGCCGCGACGGCGGCCGGTTTGAGCCGCGCCGCCGTGGTGCCGCCGCCACGACAGGGTGCGTGGTTTGGCCCTCGTGAGCGCCGGGAATCGTCTCCTTGCCGACAATACAGAGTGCATAGCGGAGGACCGTCGTTCTCGCCCGACCCCATCTGAGGGCGGTCGACGCTGCGGTGTGCACTAACGGATAGCTTTACCGTCCTGTCCCTCCTGGCCTCGGAGGATGCCCCATGCAGACCGGTCGATATTCGCGCCTCCGGCGAGTCTTAGCAGTCGCTGCAGCCGGGGTCTTGGTCACGTCGTTGACGGCGTGCACGGGTCGCGGTGGAGGGCAACTGCCGCCAGGGCCGGGATTTTCCGGGGCAGCGTCGTTCGGCTTCAGCTTCAGTTGCGAGGACAGCGGCGGGCTCAATCCGCCTACGGGTCGCCTTCACGTCGAACTGTCGTACAACGACAGGGGCAGCAACCCGATCGGCTCTGCATTCTCGATCCACGGGATCGTCGACACGATCGACCCGGTGACGGAATCCATGATCTGCATCGGTCAGGAGCCGCCGCCGGATGGGAACAGCCTGATCTTCCTCGGGCGTTACTACCTGACGTCCTCAGCACCGACCGGCTTCCCGTCGACGTGCCCGACGCGTGACACCGCGACGACCCCGATGTGCCGTTTCGAGGTCGTCGTTCAAGACAACGACAACAATCGAGCGCCGTCGACCGGCGACGCGTTCAAGATCACGCTGTCCGGCGGAACAGCACTGTCCAGTCAACTCGCCGCCGAGACCGTCTTTTACACCCGTGGCGGCCTGCTGGCGAGCGGCAACGTCACAGTCGGATAGGCGTTGCCCACCCGACCAACGCGCAAGGAGGACAGCCATGGAGCGTGACGAGCGCCAGCAGGACTCGAGTCGCCAAAGCAGCTCGTTTTCCCGCCGCGGTTTCCTCGCCGGGGCGGCCGGCTTGTCGGCCGGCGTGATGCTCGGCCGCATGCCGAGCCTCACGTATGCCGTCGGAACCGAGGGCGGCCTGCATGGCGTCCCACTTCGAGGAATGTACTTGACGACCAAGAACCGGCTCGCCGAGGGCCGTTTCGGGGCCATGTTCAAGCAGCTTCCGGCGTTCGCGCCGCCCGACGACCTGCTGCAAGGCCTGGCCACGACGATGGTCGAGGACCTGACCATCCCGGACGACATGAACCTGAACACCAGCCCGCGACTCTTCGCCGGGTTCACGTTCATCGGGCAGTTCATCGACCACGACATCACGTTCGACACCACGCCGCTGGACCTGCAGCAGGCGGACCCGGACGCGACCGTCAACTTCCGGACGCCGCGCTACGACCTCGATTCGGTTTACGGGCTCGGGCCGGTCAATGAGCCCAAGTTCTACGATCCGGCCGACCGCGACAAGCTGCTGGTGACGCCGAACGTCAACGGTGTCGAGGACATGCCGCGTGACGGCGACGGCCAGGCGATCATCCCCGAGGGACGCAACGACGAGAACCTGATCATCGTCCAGTTCCACAAGGCCGTCGCGAAGTTCCACAACCGGATGGTCGAGCACGCTCGCGCGCAGGGCGTCCGCCGCGAGTGGGTGTTCGAGACCGCACGCAGGCTGACCCGGTGGCACTACCAATGGGCCGTGATCCACGACTTCCTTCCGCGCTTCGTCGGCGACGAGCTCGTCGGCACGAAGGGCAGCGTTTACCGGGAGGTCGCCGGAAAGCCCCCGCTGATCAATCTCGGTCACTACAAGCCGACCAACCGGCAGGGCCGGCCGTTCATGCCGATCGAGTTCTCCGTCGCGGCGTATCGGTTCGGTCACAGCATCATCCGGCCCTTCTACGTCCTCAACCAGACGACGTTGGACAAGGGCGGGGTCCCGATCTTCGGCCCCGAGGGCGGCTTCAACCTCAACGGCGGCCGACCGATCCCTGAGGACCTGGTCATGGAATGGAAGAACATCCTCCCGGTCGACCCGAATTTCCCGGCTCGCAAGCCGCGCAAGCTCGATACCAGGCTGTCGCTTCCGCTGACCTCGCTCCCCGGATCGGTCGTCCCGCCCCCTGACCCGACGGTCCACCTGGCCGTCCGTAACATGTTGCGCGGAAAGCACGTCGGTCTGCCCTCGGGTCAGCAGGTCGCGAAGGCGATGCGCGTCACCGCCCTGTCGAACGCCACGCTCGGACTCACTCCCAACCCCGGATGGGGCGGCGAGGCACCGCTCTGGTACTACATCCTCAAGGAGGCCGAGCTCTCGCCTTACAACGCCGAGCGGCTCGGCCCGGTGGGCGGCAGGATCGTCGCCGAGATCCTGGTCGGACTCCTGCAGCGCGACCCGAACTCGTACCTCTACCTCGATCCCGCGTGGAAGCCGGCCCCGCCGATTGCCCCGACCGCCGGCCAGTTCAGCTTTGTCGACCTGCTGAAGTTCGGCGGCGCTGCCTGACCGCCGCGCTGCGCGGTTTCGCCTGCCAGGAGCACTCGAGCGGCCGCGCCGCTTGCTAGCGCTGCGCGAGAAGCGCGAGAAGCGCGAGCCGCCGTTGCGCTTATGGCGCCTGTCGCGTCTCGTCCAAGCGATAGCCGGTAGCTGCGCGACGGACTGTCGCTTGTGCCTCAATCCATCAGCT
>NZ_DASUNI010000122.1:0-16797 GCF_036277215.1 Microbacterium sp.
CGGCGTCGAGCACGTGATGGGCTACTGCACCGACATCGAGTACCACCGGTTCCTCCACCAGGCACCGATCTTCGAGCGGATGCTCGTGGAGGACGGGATCATCCTGCTGAAGTACTGGTTCAGCGTGTCCGACATCGAGCAGGAGCGCCGCTTCCAGGACCGCGCCGAAGACCCGATGCGGCGATGGAAGCTCAGCCCGAACGACGTGCTGGCCATCACCAAGTGGGAGGACTACTCCCGCGCGAAGGACACGATGTTCGTCCACACCGACATCCCCGAGGCTCGGTGGTGGGAGGTCGACAACGACGACAAGCGGCGCGGACGGATCAACACGATCGCGCACATCCTGTCGCAGGTCCCCTATGAGGTCGTCGAGCGCGAAGACGTCATCGTGCCACCGCGCCCGCCGTCGGGAGGCTACGAACGTCCGCCGCGCGACATGACCTCACACGTTCCCGACTACTCCAGGGAGGTCGAGCAGCGCCACAAGGAGGAGCGGGTCGACGGCTCCAAGAGCAAGCGTCGGCGGGAGAAGGACGCGGCCAAGATCGCCGACCGTGAAGAGGCGAAGGACGACAAGTAGCGGTCGTCCACGGCTCGGGCGATCATCCGCCCCACGCCGCGCGGCTGCGGCTTCGGTCAGCGCGTACCGGGATAGTCGCGCTGCGGCGCGCCGACGTAGAGCTGCTGCGGTCGGCCGATTTTGGTTTGCGGGTCGGCCTGCATCTCGCGCCAGTGGGCGAGCCATCCGGGCAGCCGACCGATCGCGAACAGCACCGTGAACATGCGGGTCGGGAACCCCATCGCCTTGTAGATCACGCCGGTGTAGAAATCGACGTTCGGGTAGAGGCGGCGCTCCTTGAAGTAGTCGTCCTCGAGCGCCAGCTCCTCGAGCTCCTTCGCGAGATCAAGCAGCGGGTCGTGGACGCCGAGCTCGGCGAGCACCTCGTCGGCGGACTCCTTGACCAGCTTGGCGCGCGGGTCGTAGTTCTTGTAGACCCGGTGCCCGAAGCCCATGAGCTTGACGCCGTCTTCCTTGTTCTTGACCCGCTCGACGAAGCGCTGAACGCTTTCGCCGGAATCACGGATGCGCGCCAGCATCTCGAGGACGGCCTCGTTGGCGCCGCCGTGCAGCGGGCCGTAGAGCGCATTGATGCCGGCCGAGATCGACGAGAACTGATTCGCACCGGTCGAGCCGACGAGGCGCACGGTGGAGGTGGACGCGTTCTGCTCGTGGTCTTCGTGCAGGATCAGCAGACGCTCGAGCGCCCGCGACATCACCGGATTCGTCTCGTACAGCTCGGAGAGCACGCCGAAGTTGAGCTTGAGGAAGTTGTCGACGAAGCTCAGCCCGTTGTCGGGGTAGAGGAACGCCTGGCCGACGCTCTTCTTGTGCGCGTAGGCGGCGATCACCGGCAGCTTCGCGAGCATCCGGATGGTGTTCAGCTCGACGTGCTCCGGATTGTGCGGGTCGGATTCGCGCTCGTAGTAGGTGGACAGCGCCGACACCGCGGAGGACAGCACCGACATCGGGTGGGCGGTATGGGGAAGCGCGGAGAAGAAGCGCTTCAGGTCCTCGTGCAGCAGTGTGTGGTGACGGATGCGGTCATCGAAGGCCGCCAGCTCGTCAGCCGAGGGAAGCTCACCGTAGATGAGCAGCCAGGCGACTTCGAGGTAGGTGCTGTTCTGCGCAAGCTGCTCGATCGGGTAGCCGCGATAGCGGAGGATCCCCTTGTCGCCATCGATGAACGTGATGGCGGACTTGGTCGCGGAGGTGTTGACGAACCCGTAGTCGAGCGTCGTGTGACCGGTCTGGCGGGTGAAGGTGGAGATATCGACGCTCGGCGTGCCGTCTGTGCCGCTGATGAGCGGGAACTGGGCGGTCCGATCGCCGATCCTGAGGATGGCTCTGTCCTGCTGGGTGCCCGCTTCGCTCACGGCGCCTCCTCGCGATTCCTGGTCGGTCTGGGGGTTCGAGGGCCCAGCGGATTGCACCGTGGGCGATTCCGAGAGCCGGCGTGATGACGAGGGATGCCGCGCCACGACGCTTTTACAGCCTAATGGGCGCTTCGGCATACTGCGGACATCGCCAAAGGGGCGTGGCATCCGTTGGAGCCAACCTCCGGATCACACTCCGGCGCGCAGGCGCTCGGCGGCTGCGGCGATGCGCTCATCCGTCGCCGTGAGCGACAGCCGCACGTGCTGAGGGAAGTGCTCGCCGTAGAAGTGCCCCGGACCAGCGAGGATGCCGAGGTCGGCCAGGCCTCCGATGCTCTCCCACGCGTCCCGCCCTTCGGTCGCCCACACGTACAGCCCCGCCTCGCTGTGATCCACGCGGAAGCCGGCTGCCTCCAGAGCGGGCTTGAGCATCGCGCGCCGCACTCGATAGCGCTCCTTCTGCGCGGCGACGTGGGCGTCGTCTCCGAGCGCTGCGATCATCGCCGCCTGCACGGGAGCCGGGAGCATGAGGCCGAGGTGCTTACGTGCCGTCAGCAACCGCGCGATGATCTCGGAATCGCCGGCCAGGAACGCAGCCCGGTACCCCGCCAGGTTCGACTGCTTGCTCAGGGAGTACACCGACAGGATGCCGCGCAGATCGCCGTCGGTCACGCGGGGGTCGAGCACCGACGGGATCGGCTCGACATCCCAGGGTGACTCCCAGCCGAGCTCCGCGTAGCACTCGTCGGATGCGATGACCGCGCCGAGCTCACGCGCCCGCCGCACGGCCGCCGCCAGAGCGGAGGCATCCAGCACCCGGCCGTCGGGGTTGCCGGGCGAGTTGAGCCACACCAGGCGCGTTCCGTCGGGCCAGCTCGCGGGATCGTCCGCTGCGACCGGGATCGCGCCGATCAGCCGCGCGCCGACCTCGTAGGTGGGGTACGCCGCGCGAGGGTGCACGACGATGTCACCGGGCTCGAGGTCCAGCAGCATGGGCAGGAGCGCGACGAGCTCTTTTGAGCCGATCGTCGGCAGGACGTGGGCCGGGGTGAGGTCGGGCACGCCGCGGCGCCGGGAGTACCACTCCGAGATCGCCTCGCGAAGCGCGGGCGTGCCGACCGTCTGCGGGTAGGCGTGCGCATCCGTCGCAGCGGCGAGCGCATCCGCGATCACCGGCGGCGTCGGGTCGACGGGCGACCCGATGGAGAGGTCCACGATTCCGCCCCGATGGGCGCGCGCCCGCTCCGCGTACGGTGCGACGGCGTCCCAGGGGTAGTCGGCGAGGTCGGCGACGCCCATGAGCGCGCTACGGAGCCTGCGGCGGCAGCGCGTCGATGATCGGATGGTCCTTGTGGATGATGCCCACCTTGGCGGCGCCACCGGGCGAGCCCACGTCCTCGAACCACTCGACGTTGGCCTTGTAGTAGTCCTGCCACTCGTCGGGCAGGTCGTCCTCGTAGTAGATCGCCTCCACCGGACACACCGGCTCGCAGGCGCCGCAGTCGACGCACTCGTCGGGGTGGATGTACAGCATCCGATCACCCTCGTAGATGCAGTCGACCGGGCATTCGTCGATGCAGGCGCGGTCTTTGAGATCCACGCAGGGAAGAGCGATCACGTACGTCACGGGTTCAGTCTAATTCGCCGCGGGCAGCGGTGTCGGCGGCGACCGGTCGCAGCCGGGAAGGCCATGCGACGACGACCGTCACGAGGATGGGCACGGCGAGCGTCCAGGCGACGGCCAGCTGGGTCTGCGGGACGATGACCGAGCCGCCAGGACCGCGGCCGGAGAACACGAGCGTCGCCAGGATCATGCCGGCGCCCGCGGCCAGCGCCGCCCAGCGGTCGGCGGTCAGCAGGCGCACGGCCGCGAGCAGGGCCGCCGACCCGATGATCGCCAGCACGAGCCCGAGCGGGAACCAGCCGAGCTGGAACGAGTGCGCGATCGTCCCGGCGAGTCCGTACACGCCTCCGACGATGAAGGCGACGGCCCAGGTGGCGACGCGCGGAAGGGCGGTTCTCACGGCGGTCAGTTTATGTCCTGCTGCTCGCCACGCCTGACCGGATGCGGTCATGCGGCCAGCCCCCACAGCCGCAGCAGCCCCGCCACGAGCGCAGCGGCGACGACGACGACGAGGAACGGCGCACGCAGCAGCAGCAGTCCCGCCGCGACCAGCAGGGCGGGGATGCGCGCATCCACCACGATGGCCTGCCCTGCGCCCAGGGTCTGCACGGCGACCAGGGCGGCGAGGAGCGCGACCGTCAGCAGATCGGCGATCCGTGCGGGCCGCGGCGCCTCCAGGAAGCGCTGCGGCACGAGATAGCCGAGGGTTTTGAGGGCGACGCAGATGATGGATGCCACGAGCACCGCGTTCCACAGCGTCATGCGTCGCACCCCCTCATGACCAGCGACCGGGGGCGTGCCTGCTCTCGGTTCACGGGAGCCCCACCCGCTCCGCCACGTCGTCCGGCTCTTCCGGAGGTTCGTCGTCGGCGCCGAGCCAGTTGAACCAGCCGACCACGAACGCTACGACGGCCGCCACCAGTACGGGCACGCCCGGCATCAGGGCCGGCGTCAACACGGTCGCCACGACCGCTGCGGCGATGCCGACGGCGATCGGCTGACGATGCCGCAGCCGCGGCCACAGGAGGGCGAGGAAGGCGGCCGCGGCTGCGGCATCCAGCCCGTACGCCTTCGGGTCGCCCAGGACATCGCCCAGAAGCGCGCCGGCCAGCGTCGAGAGGTTCCAGCCGACGTAGATCGCGAGGCCCGTGACCCAGAACCCGAGAGTCCGCGCTCGTGGCGTCGTCTGGGCGAGCGAGACCGCGGTGGACTCGTCGATCGTGAATTGGGCGGCCGCCGCGCGACGCCAGAAGCCCGCGCCGATCACCGGCGACATCCGCATCCCGTACGCGATGTTGCGCACGCCCAAGAGGGATGCCGATGCGATCGCGGCAGGCGCCGCGGGCAGCCCGCCGGCGGCGATGACGCCCACGAACGCGAACTGCGATCCTCCCGTGAACATGAGGAGGCTCAGCACGCACGTCTGCCACAGGTCCAGACCGGCCGCGACGGCCAGTGCGCCGAACGAGATGCCGTACGCGCTCGTGGCCAGCGCCACACCGAGCCCCTGGCGCCAGGCACGCCTGCTCTCGGCATCCGGAGTCCGAGGCTCGGCAGTCACCCGCCCGAGCCTACCGAGGGATGCTCCGCGGGGCAGCGTGCCGGTGCGGCATCCGTGGCCCGCTCCCCCGCGGCGGATCAGACGTTGGCGTCCTGGCGCTTCAGGCGGGCAGTCGCGCGGGCGCGCTCGGTGGCATCGAGGTTCACCTTGCGGATGCGAACGATCTCCGGGGTCACCTCGACGCATTCATCGTCGCGCGCGAACTCGAGGCTCTCCTCGAGCGAGAGCTGGCGCGGCGGCGTCATCGACTCGAACGTGTCGGAGGTGGACTGACGCATGTTCGTCAGCTTCTTCTCCTTCGTGATGTTCACGTCCATGTCATCGTTGCGCGAGTTCTCGCCGACGACCATGCCCTCGTAGACCTCCTGCGTGGGCTGCACGAAGAAGGACATGCGCTCCTGCAGTGCGATGATCGCGAACGGAGTGACCACGCCGGAGCGATCGGCCACGATCGAGCCGTTCTGGCGCGAGACGATGTGGCCGGCCCACGGCTCGTAGCCGTGCGAGATCGCGTTCGCGATGCCGGTGCCGCGGGTCGTGGTGAGGAACTCGGTGCGGAATCCGATGAGGCCGCGCGAGGGAACGATGAACTCCATCCGCACCCATCCGGTGCCGTGGTTGGTCATGTTGTCCATGCGGCCCTTGCGGGAGGCCAGCAGCTGCGTGATCGCGCCGAGGTACTCCTCCGGCGCATCGATCGTCAGGTGCTCGAACGGCTCGTACGTCTTGCCGTCGACCTTCTTGGTGACCACCTGCGGCTTGCCCACCGTGAGCTCGAAGCCCTCCCGGCGCATGTTCTCGACGAGGATCGCCAGGGCCAGCTCGCCGCGGCCCTGCACTTCCCAGGCATCCGGTCGTCCGATATCGACGACCTTCAGCGAGACGTTGCCGACCAGTTCTCGGTCGAGGCGGTCTTTCACCATGCGGGCGGTGAGCTTGTGGCCCTTCACCTTGCCGACGAGCGGGCTGGTGTTGGTGCCGATCGTCATCGAGATGGCCGGGTCGTCGACGTGGATCTGCGGCAGCGGGCGCACGTCGTCGGGGTCGGCGATCGTCTCGCCGATCGTGATGTCGGGGAAGCCCGCGATCGCGACGATGTCGCCGGGTGCGGCGCTCTCGGCGGGATACCGCTCGAGGGCGCGGGTCTTGAGCAGCTCGGTGATGCGCGCGCTGCTGACAGTGCCGTCGGCGCGCACCCAGGCGACGGTCTGGCCCTTCTTGAGCGTGCCGTTGAAGACGCGCAGCAGGGCCAGGCGCCCGAGGAACGGGCTGGAGTCGAGGTTGGTGACCCAGGCCTGCAGCGGTGCTTCGTCGTCGTACGAAGGCGCGGGCACGTGCTGGAGGATCGCTTCGAAGAGCGGCTCGAGGTCGTCGTTGTCGGGCAGGCTGCCGTTCTCCGGACGAGTGCGGGATGCCGCGCCGGCGCGACCGCTGGCATAGACCACCGGAACGTCCAGGAGTGCGTCGACGTCGAGGTCGGGCACGTCGTCGACGAGGTCGCTCGCCAGGCCCAGCAGGAGGTCGTGCGCCTCTTCCTCGACCTCGGCGATGCGGGCGTCCGGACGGTCGGTCTTGTTCACCAGGAGGATGACGGGAAGCTTGGCCTCGAGCGCCTTGCGCAGCACGAAGCGCGTCTGCGGAAGCGGGCCCTCGCTCGCGTCGACCAGGAGGACGACGCCGTCGACCATCGACAGACCGCGCTCGACCTCGCCGCCGAAGTCGGCGTGCCCGGGGGTGTCGATGACGTTGATGGTGACGGGGCCGTCGGTCGCATGGAGACCGGAGTACGTGATCGCCGTGTTCTTGGCGAGGATCGTGATGCCCTTCTCACGCTCGAGATCGTTCGAGTCCATCGCCCGCTCCTCCATGTGCTCGTGCGAGCCGAACGAGCCGGTCTGGCGAAGCATGGCGTCGACGAGGGTCGTCTTGCCGTGGTCGACGTGGGCAACGATCGCGACGTTGCGGAGGTCTGAACGGAAAGCGCGCACCATGGAAAATCCTTGCAGAGCGGGGAAGCGCCCGGAGCCGGGCTCTTCCAGTCTACGGGAGGCGCCTGGGCGTTGCCCCGGCGCCTTCTCAGGCCTCGGCGCTCTACTCCGGGGACTCGGCGGCCAGGAGGATGGCGCGCGCCTCCCGGCGCACGCGCTGCTCGGCCGGGTCGGGAATCGGCACGGCGGCGATCAGGCGCTGTGTGTAATCCTTCTCGGGTGCGCGCAGGATCTGCCCGGTGGCGCCCTGCTCCACGATCTTGCCGTGGTGCATGACGATGATCCGGTCGGCGAGCGAGTCGACGACGGCGAGATCGTGGCTGATGAACAGGCACGCGAAGCCGAGGTCGCTCTGCAGTCGACGCAGCAGCTCGAGGACGGTGGCCTGCACCGAGACGTCGAGGGCCGAGGTCGGCTCGTCGGCGATCAGCAGCTTGGGTTGGAGCGCGAGTGCGCGAGCGATGCCCACGCGCTGCTTCTGCCCACCGGACAGCTCGTGCGGGTACCGGTTGCGATACGCGCGGGGCAGTTCGACGGCGTCGAGCAGATCCTGCACGCGCTTGTCCAGGTCGCGACCCTTCGCCTCGCCGGCGAGCAGCATGGGCTCGCCGATGGAAGCGCCGATCGGCAAGCGCGGATTCAGCGACGACGACGGGTCCTGGAAGACGATGCCGACATCCTTGTGCACCTTGTGCAGCAGGCGTCGGTCGGCCTTGGAGATGTCGGTGCCGACCACCGTCGCGCGGCCGTCCGCGATCGGGAGGAGGCCGATGGCCGCGCGGCCGACGGTCGTCTTGCCGGAGCCGGACTCGCCGACCAGGCCCGTCACCTCACCGGGATAGATCGAGAAGGTCGCGTGCTCCACGGCCCGGAAGGCGGGGACCCGTCCGCGCTTGGGGTAGTCGATCGCCACGTCCTCGAACGACAGGACCGGGTTCAGCAGAGCCTCGCGCCGCTCGGCATCCTCACGCGCCGCGATCTCGGCGAGGCGGAGCTGGGTCGCGTCGCCGGTCAGCGCGGCGGTCGTGTCGATCGCCACGTCGCCGACCTGGCCGATGCGCGGAACGGCGGCCAGCAGCTGGCGCGTGTACGGATGCTGGGGGTTCGCGAAGACTCCCTCGACCGTGCCGCGCTCGACGATCTCGCCCTTGCGCATCACCACGATGTCGTCGGCCAGGTCGGCGACCACGCCCATGTCGTGCGTGATGAGCAGGATGGCCGAATCCAGCCGGTGACGGAGGTCGCGCATGAGGTCGAGGATCTCGGCCTGCACGGTCACGTCCAGGGCCGTGGTCGGCTCGTCTGCGATCAGGAGCCACGGATCGCACGAGATGGACTGCGCGATCATGGCGCGCTGACGCTGGCCGCCGGAGAGCTGGTGCGGATACGAGTTGAAGGCCTTGAGCGGGTCGGGCAGTTCGACCATGTCGAGCAGCTCAAGAGCCCGTTCCCTCGCCGCGCTCGGAGTGATGCCGAAATGGATGCGCAGCGTCTCGATGATCTGCGAGCCCACCGTGTACACCGGGTTCAGCGCCGTCATCGGCTCCTGGAAGATGACCGCGATCTCGCTGCCGCGCACGCGGCGCAGCTCGTCCTTCTTCAATCCGATGATCTCGCGGCCGCCCAGCTTCACGCTCCCGCTGATGCGGGCGTTGGAGGGAAGCAGGTCGAGCATCGCCATCGAGCTCGCACTCTTGCCGGAGCCCGACTCGCCGACGATGGCGAGGGCCTTGCCTGCGTCGACGAAGTAGTCCAGGTTCTTGGCCGCCGGCACCCAGAAGTTGTCGACGGCGAAATCCACCGAGAGTCCGCTGACCTCGAGGAGATGGCTGTCGTAGGGCTCGCGCGTCCGTGGCGGGGTCATCGGGGGTTCCTGACGTGGCTGAGGGTGAGAATGGAAGCGTGGATCACGCGAGCAGAGTGCTGCATTCCCGCTTCAACCGGATCATGGCGATTCTCGTCTGGGTGCTGGCGGCGCTGGTTGCGGGTTTGGCTCTGTGGGGTGCCGACCCGAGTCTGACCTGGGTCTTCCCCGCCGCGGCGCTGGCGGCCTTCCTCGGGTGGGCGGCGCTCTGGCGCCCCAGCGTGGGCGTCGGCGAGGCGGGCATCGCGGTGCGCAACGTCAGTCACAGTGTCGACATCCCGTGGGAGGCGCTCATCCACCTCGACACGAAGCATGCGCTGACTCTGCTGACGCCGGGCAAGCGTTTCACGGCCTGGTCCGCGCCGGCGCCCGGCATCATGACCGCTCAGATCATCGGCCGACGCGAGCTCAATCGCGAGGCTCGCGCCGTTGGCGGTGCGCCCCGCACGGGCGACCTGCTGGGCAGCGATTCCGGCGACGCGGCGATGATGGTCCGCGACGAGTGGCAGCGTCGACTCGACGGCGGGCTCGTCACGGTCGGCATGGCGGACGACGTGAAGGTGGCGCGCCGCTGGGACATTCCGGTGCTGGCCGTCTCGGCGGCGCTCGTCCTGGCGACCCTGTGGACGCTGGCGATGACGGGCTGACGCCGGTCCGGACGCTCGCCTCGTCATCGCCGGGTCTCCGGCTCGAACGACTGTTCGTCGGGCTCCTCGCTGGAGACACCGCTGTTGCTGGCCGCACCGGTGCGGGTCATGATGACACCCTCGGGCACGTCCGCCGACAGACCGGATTCAACGACGGCATCCTTGGGCAGGTCCTTGACCCTGCTGAAGCGGATGCGCTTCTGGCGCGGGTCGAAGGCGTCCCGCAGCCCGTCGCCCACGAAGTTGACCAGGAGGGACAGGATCACGATGAACGCCGCCGGCCACCAGAACAGCCACGGCCGGGTCTGGAACGCGGCCTCGTTCTGGCTGATGAGCAGGCCGAGGGAGACTTCCGGACTGCGGACGCCGTAGCCGAGGAACGACAGCGAGGTCTCCAGGATGATCGCGGCTGCGATCAACAGCGTCGTGGAGACGATCACCACGCCCATCGCGTTGGGGAGGATGTGCTTGAAGATGATCCGCAGGTCTGAGGCCCCTGCGACGCGCGCCGCCTCGACGAACTCGCGCTCGCGCAGCGACAGGAACTCCGCGCGCACCAGGCGGGCGATGCCCGTCCACGCGAAGAACCCCAGGAAGATCGCGAGCACGAGCGGCCCGAGCCCACCGACCGCGGAACCGACGACGGCGCCGACGACGATGATCGGGATGACGATGACGATGTCGGTGAGTCGCATCAGCACCGAGTCGACCCAGCCGCGGTAGTACCCGGCGATCGCGCCGACCACGACACCGATGAACGCCGCGATGCCGCCGATGATGAACATGATGTAGGCCGAGTTCACCAGGCCTCGCATCACCATCGCGAAGTAGTCCTTGCCGACGTTGTTCTGGCCGAACGGGTGGTCGCCCAGTGAGAACGGCCAGAGGGTCAGCGTGGGCATCCCGTTGTTCTGGATCGGCAGCAGCGAGGTGTAGTTCCACTGCCACCACCCCGGGATGCCGAAGATCCCGGTCGCGGAGATCGCGAAGCCGACGATCAGCACGAAGAGCAGGATGCTGATGAGGGCGGGCTTGTGCTGGATGAACCGCTTGAAGATGAGCCGGCCCTGGCTCAAGCCCTTCTCGTCGGCGGTGACGACCTTCGTCGGTTCGGCTGCAGGCTCGGAGGGGGCTTCGAAATTGGCGCCCATGGGGATCGTCATCACTTGACCCTCACTCTCGGGTCGAGTGCCGAATAGGCGAGGTCGGCGAGGAAGTTGAACGTGATCGCGACGACCGCGATGACCACGAAGTAGGCCATCACGGGGTTCGGATCGGAGTTGTTGAGTCCGCTGTTGAACAGCGCTCCCATGCCGCTGAACGCGAAGATCCGCTCCGTGATGATCGCACCGCCGATGAGCGCCCCGACGTCCGCGGCGACGATCGTCGTGATGGGGATGAGGGAGTTGCGGAACGCGTGACGGACGACGACGGTGCGCTCCGGCAGGCCCTTCGCGCGCGCCGTGCGGATGTAGTCCTGGTTCAGCGTCTCGAGCATCCCGCCGCGGGCGTACCGCGTGTACCCGGCGAACGAGATCAGCATCAGGCTGATCGTGGGCAGGAGCAGATGCATGAACGTGTCGGTGCTCTGGATCCAGAAGTCGCCCTGCAGGTTCGGCGTCTCGGACCCCACGGTGGGGATCGGGCGCCCGTTGATCCGCGGGTTGTTGATGTACGAGTTCCACGTGTGCATGTACTGATCGACGATGATCACGCCCATGCCGAGAACGCCCGTCAGGATGCCGATGCGGATGGCGGGACCCTTGTCGAACTCGCCCAGGAAGAATCCGGCGACGGCGCCGACGATTCCGGCGAGGCAGAACAGCACGACCACGCCCCACACCCCGAAGAACGGCAGGAAGCGCTGCAGCAGGAAGAAGGCGCCGATCAGCACGATCACGGTCACTCCGGCGGTCCGCCACGCGTAGCGCGCCCTCGCGCCGGCGATCAGCAGCACCATCGCCGCGCCGAAGGCGGCGATCAGCAGCGGCGCGATGATCGGTCCGAGCGAGGGGTCGAGGAACCACTCCGTGACCGTCATGCCGTACAGCATCAGACCGGTCACGAGCACGGATGCCGCGAAGACGACCAGGCGGCGATTACGGGGGCCGCCTATGACGGCTTGCCAGAATATGCCGGCGATCAGAGAGAGGCCTATGATCCACGCCCACGTGAAGACGGGGTCGCGCAGCCAGTTGTTGAACCCGAGGGCCACGAAGACCTTGAGGATGACGCCCATGAGGAACGAGGGCAGCGAGTAGAGGAAGAAGCTGGCGAACGTGAAGCTGTAGTCGACCGCGCTGTACTGGCGCAGGGCCGAGATGATGCCGACCGTGATGCCCAGGACGATGGCCAGGATCGTGGCGGCGGTGACGAGCTGGAGTGTGGAGGACACCGCGCGGCCGAGCAGGATGCTGACCGGCTGGTTCTGGATCGTGACGCCCAGGTCGCACCCGCCGAAGGGGATGACGCAGCGGGCCGCGCCGCCCAGCCAGCCGAGCCAGCGGACCGGGATGGGCTGGTCGAGGTGCAGCCACTCGATGCGCTGCGCGATGAGCGCATCCTTGTTCGGGCTGTTGGAGGCGTAGAGGTCTGTCAGCGGATCCTTCGCCAGCGCCACCAGGGTGTACATGATGAAGGACGCGGCGATGAGGATGAGGATCGATACCCCGATTCGCCGAAGGACGAAACTAAGCACTGGGTGTCCCCTTCATGGGCAAACGATACCAGCCGCATAACCGCTTCCCTAGGGCTTGTGACCGCAGGGCGGACGGGCTGATTCCGTACGGGAAAAGTGGGTGAACACGCGCTTGGGGCGCCGGGTCGGTACCCGACGCCCCAAGCGTGATGTGTGCGTCAGACGAGCCGCTGATTACTCAGCTGCGTCCTCCGCGGTCCACTCCCAGAAGTTCCAGATCGGACCGGTCTGGTTGGCCATGAAGGTCACACCCGAGATGCGGTCGGTGTGAGCCTCCACACCCGGGCTCTGGAAGATCGGCAGGCCGTAGTAGTCCTCGAACAGCAGCTGGTCGACCTGGATGCGGGCCTCCTCGACATCAGCCGGGTCGGTCATCTGCTGGATCTGAGCGGCGAGCTCATCGACCTCGGGGATGCTGACACCCGTGAAGTTCGAGCCACCGTCCGACGCGAAGATCTGCGGGATGTCCTCGTTGCCGACACCGGGCGAGATCCATCCGAAGATCGACACGTCGTAGATGTCGCTCTCGAGCTGCGCGCTCCAGTCCTCGCGGCCGATGTCCTCCACCACGAAACCGGCTTCGGTCGCCGTGGCCTGGATGGCCTCGAACGCCGCGACGCGGTTCGGGTTGTTGATGTTGTAGAGGATTCGCGCCGTCGGGGTGCGACCGGCGAGGAGCTCCTTGGCGCCCTCGATGTCCACGTCGGTGTACGCGTCCGATCCGTTCGTCTGGATCGTCTTCTCGTACGGCTCGGTCTGCGACGTGACGTACGTCTGCGAGTTGAGCACCGTGGCGTCAGGGTTGATCGGCTTCACGACCGTGTCGACGATCTGCTGGCGGGGGATGATCTTCATGAACGCCTCACGAATGGCGGGGTCTGCCCACTCACCCTTGTGCGACAGGTCCACGTGGTCGTAGGACAGCTGAGGACCGGTGAGGATCTGGATACCCTCGATGCTCTCCAGCAGCTGCAGCGTGTCGCCACCGGCCTGCGGGTTGATGATGTCGACCTCACCGTTCTGGAGGGCCGTCACCTGTGCCTGCGAGTCACCGACGAAGCGGAAGACCAGGGTCGAGTACGCGGGCTTGTGGTCGCCCTTGTAGTTCTCGTTGGCCTTGAGCGTCATGGACTGGGTGGGCTCCCACGAGTCGACGATGAACGGGCCGTTCGAGAGGTACAGCGACTCGTCATCGGGAAGCGAGGTGACGTCGAAGCCGGTGTTCCAGAAGTCCGCAACGGTCTTGATGGTCTCGTTCGGCTCTGCCGGTGCGTCGGGGTTGCCGCGCGGGGTCTCCTGGAGCGCCGCGACGAAGTCCTCAGCGGTGACACCGGTCTGCTCGGCGATCACGTGGAACGGCACCGGGTTGGCGTCCTGGTCGAGCAGCCACTGCAGGTTCCAGTCCACGTACGGGGTGTCGTAGATGAGCGTCAGCGACTTCTTGTCGTCGCTGACCTCGGGCACCTCGGTGTCCTCGAGGCCGGAGGTCGAGCCCGCGATGGTGAAGTACTGCGTACCGGCGGTGACGGCGCCTTCCTCGTCGAGCGTCGCGTCGTCGTAGTAGCCGGAGCCCGAGGCCCAGCCCAGCAGCAGGTCGTCGGTGGTGACCGGCGTGCCGTCCGACCACTGGGCGTTGTCGCTCAGGGTGTACTTGACCGTCAGCGGGTCATCCGAGGTCTTCTCCATTGTGCCGAACGACTCGTTGGGCACGACCTCCATCTGGTCGTTGATGTAGGCGAAGGTCTCGTGCGTCGCATACCAGAGCTTGCCGTTGATGTCGAGGTTGCTCTGAGGCGTCGCAGCGTTGAAGCTCGTGGTCTCGTTGGTCTCCGCGAGGATGATCTGAGTGTCGACGACTTCCGGCGCCGCCTCTCCACCGTCGGTGCCTCCGGGGCTGGTGCAGCCGGCCAGGACGACGGCTGAGACGCCGACCCCCGCCGCGACTACAAGGGCGCGCTTGCGCCATGTCTTGTCAGACACGTATTCCTCCTGTGCAAGGGATGATGCGCACACGTCAGGACTGAACCTGACCGGGGCGCGGATAGTGAAAACCCTAAGCACGGCGTGTGGAATGGTCGAGACGTAGCCCGAAAACGTTACAGAGCCTTAACTCAACAGGGGTTGAATGTGGCAATCTGACAAGATGACCTCGCCGAACCCCCCTTTCGACGTGAGGTTTGCCACTGACCCGGGTGTCCGTGCTCGCCTGTGGTGGGAGATCGGCATCGTCCTGGCCATCACGGTCGGGCAGTCGGCTCTGTACTCCGTGCTCTCGCTGGTGCGGGCCTCTCTCCGCACGACGCCGATCAGCCAGCAGCAGGCGCAGCTGAATCCGAATCGCGACGCAGAGATCCTGTGGAACGTGCTCTATCAGTTCCTCGATGTCGTGTTCGCGCTCGCCCTGGTGGCGCTGGTCGTCTACCTGCTGTGGGAACCGGGACGGAGCGCGCTGGGGCGGATCGGGCTGGACTTCACCCGCTTCGGTGGCGATCTGGGGCGCGGCATCCTGCTCGCCGCGGTGATCGGCATCCCGGGTCTGGGGCTGTACGTCCTCGCCCGGGTGATGGGACTGAATGTCGCGGTGGTCGCCTCGCCGCTGGATGCGGCGTGGTGGACGCTCCCCCTGCTGCTGTTCTCGGCCCTGCGAGCCGGACTCACCGAGGAGGTCATCCTCGTCGCCTACTTGTTCGACCGGCTGCGGCGCCTCGGCTGGTCGTGGTGGGCGATCATCCTCTCGGCGGCCGCCCTTCGCGGCGCGTACCACGCGTACCAGGGCATCGGCGCGATCGTCGGCAACTTCGTGATGGGCGTGGTGTTCGGCTGGTGCTATCGCCGTTGGGGCCGCGTCATGCCGCTCGTGATCGCCCACACGCTGCTCGACATCGTCGCGTTCGTCGGGTATCCGCTCGCCGCGGCCCTATGGCCCGGCGTCTTCGCCCCCGCACCGAGCCCGAGCCCGACGCCGTCTCTGTCCCCGTCCCCGTCGCCCGCCGCGTAGCCGGCCCGCGTCTGCTTCCGGCGAGACTGCAACGGGACGGCGAGACCGCGGGGTACACCCGCTGTCTCGACCTGCGGTTGCAGTCTCGCGGTCGAGGAGGGCGGGCGACGAGCTGGCCCACGCGGCTCCTGCACAGGACGCGGAGCGCGGGGAGCGTCCACAGCCTCGAGGACAGACCCGCGGAAGCCGCCGAGAACGGCTCAGAGTGCGGGGATGACCCTCAGCCTCGACACCGCCGCGGCGCGATCGCGCGCCGTCCCGCCACCCCTGCCGCTGTTCCACTCCGCCGAGATCTCGCATGCCGAGCGCGATATCGCAGCGGGGCACCTCGTTCGTGTTCGACGGGGCGTGCTCGCCCCGGCATCCCTGTGGTGGGTGCTCCCCCCGTGGAGACGCTACGAGGCGCGCGTGCATGCGGTGGCGATGACGCATCCGGACGTGGTCTTCTGCCTCGAGTCTGCGGCGGCTCTGCGCTCGCTGCCGCTCTTCGGCGACCCGCTCGAGGTGCACGTCCTCGACGCGCCCGCGGCCACCGCCCGGCTGAGCGGCGGCATCCGCCTGCACACGACGTCGGCCGACCGGGTGATCGAGGACGTCGGCGGAGCGCGGGTGACGTCCGCCGCCGACACGGTGATCGATCTGGCACGTTCGCGGCACGGGGCGATCGCGCTGGCAGTGACGGATGCCGCGATGCGGGCGGATCCGCGCCTCACGGTGGAGGCACTCGTGGCGGAGAACGAGCGTCGCACGAACAGCCGCGGCAGACGGCGGGCGCGCTGGGCGCTGCACCGCGCCACACCGGTCGCCGAGACCGTGCTCGAATCCGTCAGTCGCGCCGCGATCGAATGGCTGGGCTTCGAGGATCCGGAGCTGCAGGTCGAATTCCGCACGGACGCGTTCCGCGATCGCGTCGACATGTGGTGGAAGGAGGGCAGAGTGGTCGGCGAGGCGGACGGCGAGCTGAAGTACGACGGCTCCCTCGAGCCCGCGGCGACGGCGATCGCGAGAGAGAAGGGGCGGGACCGCCGGCTCCGCCGTCACACATCTGGGCTTGCGCACTGGGGCTGGCGCGACGTGCGGCAGATCGATCCCCTGCGGGAGGCCCTGTTCGCCACCGGCCTCCGGCCGATCGGACCCGAGTCGTCCCGGGAGCTGTACACGCTCAGCGCGCTCCTGCGCCGGCCGCAGCGCACCGGCATCGAGACTGCACCGGCACGTCGAAGCTGAGGGATCAGCCCGCCGTTTCGACGTCCGGTTGCAGTCTCGCGGTCGGGGCTACGCGAAGGCCTCGATCGGCGGACACGCGCACACCAGATTGCGGTCGCCGAACGCCTGGTCGATCCGGCGCACGGGCGGCCAGTACTTGGTCCGCACCAGCGCGCGCACCGGGTAGACCGCCAGCTCGCGCGAGTAGGGATGCGTCCACTTCTCCGTCACGATCGCCTCCGCGGTGTGCGGCGCGTTGATCAGCGGGTTGTC